>CAYNHK010000227.1:0-7797 GCA_964396875.1 uncultured Acidobacteriota bacterium
TTCACCGAACTCATCGAATCGAGGCCGGCGATGGTCGAGAACTGCTTTTCGAGGGGCGTCGCGACCGACGCGGCCATGGTGTCGGGATTAGCGCCGGGCAACGTTGCGACCACCTGGATGGTGGGGAAGTCGACGTTGGGCAGGTCGCTGACCGGGAGAAGGCGGTAACCCGCGACCCCCGCGAAGAGGATCGCAGCCATGATCAGCGTGGTCGCGACCGGCCGGCGGATGAAGACTTCCGCGATGTTCATGACGAGGGAACCGCGGGCCGGGCCTCCACCTTCGCCCGGGGGGTCAGGCGCACCTGCCCGTCGACGACCACGGTCTCCCCGGCCGCCACTCCCTTTTCGATGAGTGTCTCGCCGTTTCGCGCGGGACCGATGGAAACCGGACGGACCTCGGCGGTCTGATCGGCCTTCACCACGAAGACAAAGGGCCCGCTCTGGCCGTCCTGAACCGCGGGTGTCGGTATCGTGACCGCCCCGGTGCGGGTCTCGAGCACCATCGATACGTCAACAAATTGTCCGGGCCAGAGTTTTCGCGCGGCGTTGCCGAAACGGGCCTTGAGCTTCACGTTGCCGGTCGAGCGGTCGATCTCGTGATCGACGAAGGCCAGCGTTCCGCGGGCCGAATCTCCCTCTTCGCCGCGTCGTGAGGCCTGAACGGCCAGGGTTCCGGCGCGGCGGATCTCCGAAAGCCGCGCCTCGGGCACCGTGAAACGCACGCCGATGGGATCCTGCTGGTGAATGACCACGAGTGTCGCGTCATCGAGCGCGCGCACGAGGTTGCCGACTTTCCCGGTGATGCTGCCGGAACGTCCATCGAGGGGCGAGCGGATCGAGCAGAAGTCAAGTTTCAGGCGCGCGGCCTGCACCGCGGCTTCGTCAGCCTTGAGCCCGGCGATGAGTGCCCTGGCATTCGCGGTGGCCCGCTCATGGGCGTCGACCGACAAGACGCCCTGCGCGAGGAGATCATCGGCGCGTTTCTTCTCGGCTTCGGCGTTCTGGGCCTCGACACGATGCCGGGCCAGATTCGCCTCGGCCAGGGCCAGGGCGGCTTCATAGGGCCGTGGATCGATGGTGAAAAGGAGCTGGCCGGCCTTGACGTCTTCGCCCTCGCGGAAGTGGATCGCGGCGATGGCGCCCTCGACCTGCGGGCGCACGGCCACCGTCCAGAGAGATTCGACCGAGCCTATGGCGCGCAGTTCGATGGGGAAGTCGCCCTGCTTCGCCTGCGCCACGGTGACAGGAACCGAGACCGCCGCCGCCGATTTGACCGGAGCGCCGCCGCAGGCAACAAAGGCCAAAGAACACGCCGCGAGGGCGGCCCGCATTGTCGAGGACCTCATGTGCCGCGATCCTACCCGCGGGCCCACCCTCCCCTGCGCCCCGTTGGCGGGAAACGAAACCCTTCTTGCGCCCGGGCGGGGTATGACCGGGGTCATAGACGAAGCCTGTCCGCGGTCATGGAAACCCGGGTCGTCCCGATGCTAGCCTGACCCGCGGCGATGTCCAGACAAGCTCCTGCGGCGCGGATCCGGTTGGTCCTGGTGGACGATCACCCGGTCGTTCGTGAAGGGCTTCGCACTCTCTTTTCCGAGGAAGCCGACATCGAACTGGTGGGCGAGGGCCGCAACGTCGAGGAGGCGGTACGCCTCATCTCCACCCGCAAGCCCGACGTGGTTCTCCTCGACCTGATGATGCCGGGCGGCGACAGCATCGAAGGAATCCGGCGCATTCGCGCCCTTCGGCCCGCTCCCCAGGTGGTGGTCCTCACGAGCTTCGGGGATGAGAGCCGTGTCCGCGCGGCGCTGGAGGCGGGTGCGATCGGCTACCTTCTCAAGGACGTGCTGCGCGACGATCTCGTGCGCGCGATACGGAGCGCTGCGCTGGGACAGCCGACCCTCGATCCCACGGCCCAGAAGCACCTCTTGAACCGCGTTCGCAAATCGCAGGAGCGCTCGCCCATCGAGGGTCTCACACCGCGGGAAATGTCGATCCTGGAGAGGATCGGGCGCGGGTGGAACAATCGCGCAATCGCGGAGGGCCTCGGTCTCACTCATGGAACGGTCAAGGGCCACGTCAGCCGGATCCTCGAGAAACTGGGGGTCGAGGACCGGACCCAGGCCGCGCTGCTCGCGGTTCGGGAAGGCGTTGTGCCTTCGAGCGAATCGAGCCGGGCATGACCGCATTCATGGCGGTCACCGAGGCGAACCGTCGCCTCCGCAACGAGCGCAGCGTTCATCGCATCGTTGAATCGATCAGCTCGGAACTGGCGCTCGAGCCGCTGCTCACGAGCATCATTCGCCACGCCTGCGAGCTGCTCGAGGTTCCGATGGGGTCGATCGGTCTGTTCGAACCCGATGTCAGGGGGATAAGGATCACCGCCACCCACGGACTGGGCCGGAAACGGACGGGAACCCTCATGGGCCGGGACGTCGGTCTGGCCGGCCAGGTCCTCCGCACGAGCCAGCCCGTTGTGGTGGACGACTACCGGAGCGTTCCCGGCTCCTGGCCCGAACTCTGGCACCACAGCGCGATGGCGGTCCCGATCCTGCGCAAACGCCAGTTGATCGGCTTCTTTGGAGCCGCGGTTCCCTGGCCGCGGCGTTTCAATCAGAGCGACGTGGCTCTGCTGTCTCTCGTCGCCCGGCACGCGGCGATCGCGATCGAGAACGCGCAGCGTTTCGAACAGCAGCGGCGGCGCATGGATCGGCTCGCCCTCATCACGCGGGTTTCGCGAACGATCGCCGCGGGCCTCGATCTCGACGACCTCCTGCGCAGGACGATCGTCGCGATTCATCGCCAGCTCGGCTATGCGAGCGCGGTCTTGTCGCTGCTCGACCCCGAGGCTCCGGATACCCTCGTGGTGCAGGCGATCGGCGGTCGTCAGGGGAGCCTTCTTCCCGGATTCCGGCTCAAGATCACGCAGGGGATCTCCGGGGCCGCCATTCGCGAGCGTTCCGTGCAGATCGCCTCGGACATCCGGCATGACAAACGCTACTTCCCCTGCCGCGGCTTGCCGCGCACCCGGATGGCGGCGCTCGCCGTCCCGATCCTCCTTGGCGGAAAGCCGCTCGGGTCGATCAATGTCGAGAGGAAGGCGCCCTTCGGCGACGAAGACGCCGAGACGTTGCAACTCGTCGCCGACCACCTCGCGGTCGCCATCCACAATGCCGCCATATTCGAGAAAGAGAAGGTTCGCGCGAAACGCCTTTCTCTGATTTCGAGGATCGGCCAGATCGCGGCCACGGGTTTGAACCGCGAAGACCTCCTCCAGCGCGCGGCGGACGCGGTCCATGAACTGCTCGGCTACGCCAACGTCGACATCCCGGTCATCGATCCCGATCAGCCGGACATCCTTCTTTTTGGAGCGCGCGGCGGCGAGCACAAGAAGATCGGCTTCACCGACCGGCTTCCGATCCACCAGGGGATCATCGGGGCAGCCGCGCGGGAGGGACGCACGCAGCTCGTGAACGACGTCACCAAAGACCCGCGCTACGTGACGCCTCCGATCAACCTCAAGAACCGCGCGGAGCTGGCGGTTCCGATCATCCACTCCGGCCGCGTCCTCGGCGTTCTCAACGTCGAAGGCCGACGCCCCTTCGATGCGGACGACGCTGCGAGCCTTCAGGTAGTGGCCGACCACCTCGCGGTGGCGATCCACAACGCGGATCTCCACGCCAAGGCCCAACGAGACGCCATTCACGAGGAGCGGCAGCGGCTCTCCCGAGATCTGCACGACTCGGTGACCCAGCTCCTGTTCAGCCTGTCCCTGCTCGCTCAGTCCCTCGGGCCTTCGTGGCGGCGCTCGGCAGCGGAAGGGGAACGCAAGGCCGCGCGCATGGTCCAGCTTTCGAGTTCCGCGCTTCGCGAGATGCGCGCTCTGATCGGGGCTCTCTATCCGGCGGATGTTCTCGATACGCCGGGCCAGCAGACGCCGCAGACCTCGCTCCCCGAGCGGCTGCGGGCTCTCTCGCCGGAGGACGCGGAAGGCGGGCCGAAGGTGTGCTTCCGGTCCCGGGCCTGGACCCGCCAGCCCCCGAAGATCGAGGCAGTCCTCTATCGCGTGGCCCAGGAGGCGCTCACGAATGCGGTCAAACACGCTCGCGCTTCGAGAGTCGATTTGCTGCTTTCCGGGGACAAAGGAAAGGCGTGTCTCACCGTGGCGGACGACGGCACGGGCTTCCGTGCCTCAGACCTCAGGAAGAAGCGCACCCGCGCGAGCGGCGGCCTCGGGCTTGGCATCATGAAGGCGCGAGTCAAGGAACAGGGCGGGCACATCAGCCTCAGGTCGGTCCCCGGAAAGGGGACTACGATTCGCGCCTGGTTCTCCCGTCGGAAGCCGCGGTCATAGGCCGGCACTGACCCCGGTTAGAGCGAGACCCTTCCTGCGGAGTCTTTCGCAGCGGTGCTGCGCCCTTCAGACTGATCGGATGCATTCAACCGAAGTCCAAGGGTATGCGCGCCCGCAGTGGAGCGCCGATCGCCCCTACTTTCCGAAAGAGACCGACCCCATGCTCGATGTCCTTGATACCTCCGTCGATTTCACCGCCATCAAGATGCGCCAGAAGAGCGCCTGGTCGACCGGCGACTACGCGGTCGTCGGCACGACTCTCCAGATCGTGGGCGAGAACCTGTGCGAGGCCCTGGACCTCCGTGCGGGATCGCGCGTCCTCGATGTCGCGGCCGGCAATGGCAACGCCACCCTGGCAGCGGCGCGGCGGTCCTGCGAAGTCACCTCCACCGACTACGTGCCACAGCTCCTCGATACCGGCCGCAAACGCGCGGAGGCCGAGGGTCAGAAGATCCACTTCAAGGAGGCCGACGCGGAAGATCTTCCTTTCGCGAACGCGTCCTTCGACGTCGTTTTGTCGACGTTCGGCGTCATGTTCACGCCCGACCAGGAGCAGGCCGCCGATGAGATGGCGCGCGTCTGCAAACCTGGGGGGCGGATCGGTCTCGCCAACTGGACCCCCGGGAGTTTCATAGGACAGGTGTTCAAGACGATCGGCAGGTACCTCCCGCCGCCGGAAGGCGTTCGATCTCCTGCCTTGTGGGGGACCAGGGCACGGATCGAAGAACTCTTCGAACACACCGCCGCCTCGATCTCCACCACGACGCGCCAGTTCACCTTTCGCTATCGTTCTCCGATGCGCTGGCTCGAGACTTTCCAGACCTACTACGGCCCCATCAACAAGGCCTTCGCCGCCCTCGACGCCGATCGTCAGCGCGCTTTCACCCTTGATCTTCTGAGCCTGCTCGAAGCGGGAAACCGGTCCGGCGATCGGACGCTCGTTCTTCCGAGCGAATACCTCGAGGTCGTGATCGAGACGAAGGGCTGAAGCGTTCTTGACCTGATCGGCGGAACTGGGAAGCGCGCTGCGCCTGTGCGAAGGCATCCGCGGCGATCTGCTCACCCTCCTCCAGGCCCTGACCCGCCGTGACTGGAGCCTGCGCGCGAGCGTCGACACCTGGACGGTGTCGGAGTATTTCGACCATCTGCTCCGCTCCGAGATCGGCACCAGCAAGATGGCGCGGCGTCTCATCCGCGGCGACTACGCCTCGGTAGTGCGCCCGGCCGGCGTCCGGCTTTACGACTCGACGCTCGACGTCTATCCCTATGGCCGCTACCCGGCCCCACCCACCCTCGTTCCCGAACCCCTTCCGTTCGAAGGCGCGGCCGAGCGTTTCGAGGCGGTCCATCAGCGTTTCGTCGAGGAGCTGGGCCGCTTCGACGGACCCGACCCCGATGCGGTGTTTTCCGAGGATCCCGATACCGGGCTCTGGTTCACGCTCGCGGGGTGGGTCCGCCTTCAGGGACTGCATGAAGCTCATCATCTGAGGCAGATCAGAGCCCTCCTCGACCGGCCCTGACCGCGGAGGACGGGTCGCCATTGACTGGGGTCAGTCGCGACCTGTAACTCCAGACAGAGACTTCGGCCACCACGGAGTCTTCCTTCCCGCTCGTCACGGATTCAACATTCACAGGTGTTTCTGACTGACGGTTCCTCGGCCCTTTGGCTGGCGCCGGCCGGGGCCTCCCGCTTCGCGGGCACTCTTCTGGTCGGCGCATTGCTCCTGCGATTCTCGGGGACGAGCGCCATCCGCCTGCGTTTCTGGGGCCTCGCCTGGATTGCGCTTTCCGTTCATGTCGCGGGATCGACCGTCTTCCTGCTCGCGGGCGGCGACCGCGGATCGCTGGCCTACGCATTGGGCGCTCTCGCGACGTCGGTCGGGACCTGGGGCTATCTCCTGGGACTCCTCGTCGGAGCCGCAGAGTTGCCGGAGCAGCGGCCGCTTTCGTCGAGGTCGCGGGGCCGGCTGGTCACCTCCATGGTGGCGCTCTCCACCGCAAATTTCATAGGCCTCTATCTGCCGCCCGCCTCGCCCGAAGCCATCGCGGCGTTGACCCACCACCTGCCCCTCCTGGGTCGCATCCTGGCGTGCGGCGCCGTGGTTCATCGCCTTGCCGCGGACCGCCCGCGTCTGGGTACGGGACGGTGGCTGGTCGGTCTCAGTCTGCTCCTCCAGGGCGCGCAGGCCTTCATCAACCTCGCTCGGGGCATCGTGGACCCGCGGGCTGCCCTTCAGGCCGATCTGAGCGGCGTGGTGATCTTCGGTCTCCTGGGCCTCGGCATGATCGCGTGCCTCCTCGACGACGACCATCAGGCGATCGCGCGGGCCAGCGCCGAGGTCCGCCGCGCCTCCTCCGCGGACGCCCTGACCGGTCTTCTCAACAAGTCCGCTTTTGTCCAGGAGGCGACGGCACGGCTCGGGCCGGCCGAAGGGCCGGGTCTGGGTGTGGTCTTCCTCGCCTTGAACCGCCTGGGCGCCATCAACCACTCGCTTGGCCACGCGGCAGGGGACCGGATCCTCGTGGCGTCCGCGGAGAGATTGCGCATGAGTCTCAGGGAAGGGGATTCGGTGGGCCGCGTGGGCGGCGACGAGTTCGCGGTGCTCGTTGACGCGGTGAGCGAAAGAGAGAACGTGCTCTCCGTCGCCCACAAACTTCAGGAGGTCATGCGCCGCCCCTTCGAACTCGGCGGGCGCGAACTGAGCGTCAGCGCCTCGATCGGCGTCAGTCTCTACCCGCAGGACGCGGACGACGCCGAGACCCTGCTCGACCAGGCGTCCACCGCCGCACACCGTGCCAAGGACCGGATCGGGGGCCGGGTCGGCATCTACTCGAAGGGCATGAATGCCGACGCGCTGGAGCGCCTGTCCCTCGAGCACGATCTGCGGTACGCCATCGAGCGCAAAGAACTGGTTCTGTATTACCAGCCCTTGTTCCGCCTGCCGGGGGCGACGGTGCGCGGCTTCGAGGCGTTGTTGCGCTGGCGGCATCCTCGCTTCGGTCTGATCGGCGCCGAGGTGATTGTGCCTCTCGCCGAATCGACCGGCCTCATCCACTCGATCGGGCCGTGGGTCCTGCGCGAGGCCTGCGAGAGGATCCAGCGCCTCCGCCGTCCCGGCCGGGAAACTCTTCAGCTGAGCGTCAACGTTTCCGCGCACCAGCTCATGACGTCGGACCTGGGCGAATCCGTCGAGGCGGCGCTGCGCGATTCGGGGCTTCCTCCCACACATCTCGAGATCGAGATCACCGAGACCGCGGCGATCGACAACATTCAATCCGCGCGCGAACATCTTCTTCGGCTTCGGCGGATGGGCGTCTCCATCGCGATCGACGATTTCGGCACCGGCTACTCGTCACTGTCCTACCTTCGCAACCTGCCCCTCAACACGATCAAGATCGACCGCTCCTTCGTGCGCGACGTCGGCATGGACCTCGGGGACG
>CAYNHK010000228.1:0-7749 GCA_964396875.1 uncultured Acidobacteriota bacterium
CGAATGTGAGGGCGAGCCAAGGCCCATCGTCCGCAGCTACCCACCGAGCGCGAGTGGCTCAGCGGTCCTTGGCGGGACGTTCCCCAAAGATCGCGGTGCCCACTCTGACGATGGTCGCGCCTTCCAAGATGGCGGCTTCGAAGTCGTGGCTCATGCCCATCGAGAGTTCGGCGCCTTCGAGCAGCCCCCCCTCGCGAGCCTGATCGCGCAGGGCGCGAAGGCGAGTGAAGTAGGGACGCACATCGTTTGGGTCTTCGAGGAAAGGCGGAATGGCCATGAGGCCCTGCACGCGGAGGCCTTCCGCGGAACGAAGCGCTTCGAGGGTCTCGAGGAGCGCAGCCTCGGGCACGCCTGACTTCGTGGCCTCGCCTGCGAGATCGACCTGAACGAGCACCGGCATGCGCAGACCCATCTCCACGGCAATTCGGCCCACTCTCTCGCCGAGCGCCGCGGAGTCGATCGACTGGATCCGCCAGACCGCAGCCACCGCTTTCCGCGCCTTGTTGGACTGAAGCGCCCCGATGAGTTCAAGGCGCAGCGGATCGGGCGATGCAATCAAGGGTCCGAGCAGGCCCTTCTTCTCTTCAGCCTCCTGAACGCGGTTCTCGCCGAAGTGACGTTGCCCCGCCGCGTAGGCGGCTTCGATGGCTGCAATCGGGTGGAACTTGCTCACCGCCACGAGGGTGACGGACGAGACGTCGCGGTTCGCGCGCCGGGCCGCATCCGCGATGCGGCCGCGGACGTCGGCCAGACGGGCGGCGATATCCAAAGGGAGAGTCGGGTCTCGAGCCCTGGGAGGTCTACTTCTTCTTGAGCGCGGCGATCAGACCCTGTGCGGTGGCCTTGTTCTGCTCGCTCGTGGGGTTCATGCTCAGGTACTTCTCGAGGCGCTGGACACACTCGTCGGTCCGGCCCGCGTTGAGCGCGGCGGTGGCGAGGTAGTACTGGACTTCGACGTGCTTGGGGTCGGCGGCCTCGACCTTCGCGAAGGCCTCGGCGGCTTCGCTGTTCTTGCCGCTGTTGAGGAGGGCGAGGCCAAGGTTGAAGAGCTGCTTCGGATCGGTTCCGCCGGCATTCGCCGACATCACCTCGACCGCCTTGTCCTTCTGACCCTGCGCGGTGTAGATGTTCGAGAGCAGGACGCGGGCGTCGGAATAGTCCGCCTTGATCTCGAGAGCACGCTTTAGCGTGGTTTCGGCGGCTTCGTAGTCCTTCTTCTGGTACTGGGCGAACGCCTTGTTGTAGTGCGCCTCGGCCAGCGACGGATTCTTGAGGATCATCGCGTCGAAGGCGGCGATGGCGCCGTCATGGTCGCCCGCCTGAAGCTTGGCCACCGCATCTCCAAATACTTTCTGAAGGTCCTCGCCCCCGCCCGCGGCGGCCGCCGCCGCCTTCGCGGAGACGAGTTTCACATCGGGCAGGACCGTGGCTTCGCCGAGCGCAACACGATAGGGTGAGGAGAAGATCTGGAATGCTTCCTTCGTATAGGTGAACTTCCAGTTCCCCGGGCGCAGGCCGATCTGCATGAACTCGCCCTTCTTGTTCGTCTTGCTCTCGAAGGCGAGAGTCACCCCGCCCTGGAACTCCATCTTGACCGCGACCCCCTCGAGAGGCGCGCCCTTGTCGTCGAAGATCTTTCCTCGCACCCCGCCGGTCTGGGCGGAGGCGAAGGTGGCTGAGACAAGCAAGGCCGCAAGGGCCAGAAGGGGGCGCTTCATGGGGTTCTCCTGTTCGAAACTTTGGACGTACGTAAGCCTACTTCAGACGGATAGATAGGGTATGGGATCGGCCGAACCCGCGCGCTCGAAGGCGGCGAGGCGGAGCCGACAGCTTTCGCAACCGCCACAGGCGACGTCGTTGGATTCGTAACAGGACCAGGTGAGCGCGAAGGGAACACCCAGCGCCAGGCCCCTTTGGATGATCTCCGCCTTGTTCATCCCGATGACGGGGGTTTCGATGGCGATCCGCGTGTCGGCCCGGGTGCCCAGCCGGATGGCCTCGGCGAAAGCCGTGAAGAACGCGGGCCGGCAGTCGGGATAGCCCGACGAGTCCGCTTCGACCGCGCCCACCCAGATCGAGGTGGCGCCAAGGACTTCGGCCCAGCTCGTCGAAGCGGCGAGAAGGTGGGCGTTTCGAAATGGAACGTAGGAGGTCGGGACCACCCCCTCCTCGGGCTCGCCGTGGCGAACCGCGATGGATCGGTCCGTCAGGCTGCTTCCCCCGATCTGGCGCAGCGAGGTGAAGTCGACCACCAGCCGTCGTTCCGCCGGCACCGCGAAGTGCGCGGCGAGCGACTCGAAGCACGAAAGTTCCCGCGCCTCCGTGCGCTGGCCGTAGTTCGCGTGGAGCAGCGCGATAGCGTGGTTCTGCTGCGCGAGGGCCGCGGTCACCGCGGAGTCCATTCCGCCCGAAAGACAAACCACGGCAAGCGGCCGGCCCGTCACAGCGCCGCCTCCACCGCCATCGGGGGCAGGCCGACGGGACGGACTGCGTTGTCCCGCTCGAAACGAGCGCGAGCCCAGTTGAAGTAGGGAAGGGACAGCGCCGACAGCAAGGTGGCGGTTCCAAAGGCGACGCCGAAACCGAAACGATGCACGAGGACGCCCGACAGGATGGACCCCGTGCCGATGCCGACATCGAAAGCCGCGAGGATCCCGCCAAAAGCGCCGCCCCGCCCGCGTTCATCCACGCGGCCCATGATGTAGGCGGTGAACGCGGGGTGACAGTTTCCGTAGGCGAGGCCGAAGACCACGGCCGCGGCAACCATCATCCCCTTCGTGGTCGCGAAAGACAGGAGGGCGAGACCGAGTGGAATCATCATCACGAACCAACGGAACATGCGGACATGGCCGAGCCGGTCGAGAAAGGGCGACAGGATCGGGCGAGAGAGGAAGGTGGTGGAGGCCATGGTGGTGAGGAACACTTCCCGCGGAGCAACGCCGCGCGCGTCGGCGGCGAGGGCGGCGAAAGACGTCACCGCGCCGAAAGCGAAACTGTACAGAAAGAGCGCGGCCGAGATCCGCAGGACGCTGAAGTTCAAAGAGCCCGTGAGCTCGCGCGAGGTGGGCCACCCGGGCGCGCCCTCGTGACTCTCGTGGATCGACCACGCGATGAGGCCCATCACCACGTTCATCACCGCCACCGACAGGCACAGGGTCAGCCAGCCGTGTTTGTAGATGGCGAAACCGATGCTTGGGGCCACGGTGACGGCGAGGAGCGATGACATCCCCCAATAGCCCAGCCCCTCGGCGCGTCGGGCCGCGGGGATGACGCTGGTCACGTGGGCCGAGGACGCGAGCAGCAGCCCGGACCAGAAGATGCCGTGAAGAGTCACGAAGACCAGCCTCGGGATATTCGGGAGCACGCCGTAGAGGAGGACGCAGACGGTGATCGCGGCGGCGCAGATGATCAGCTGTTTCCGGCGGCCGATGTGATCGGACAAGGCGCCGGTGAAAAGGGCGGAAAGGCCCGAGGAGTAGGTCAGCAGACCCATGAAGAGACCGGCCTCGGTCTCGGTGCCCCCCTCGGCGAGGACCTGGAACGGCACCACCGGCAGCAGCATGAACAGCGAAACGAAGACGCTGAAGGAAAACGCCCACATCGTGAGGAACGGCGCGGTGAAGAGCGGCTCTTTGGGGGCGCGAACGCTCATCGGAAGGGATTCCTGACGCTGACCGCGCCGAATCGACCGCCGTCCTGAAGATCTTCGGACCAGAGGATCGAGGCTCCGACCGCCTGCGCGGAGCGGATCACCAGCGCATCCCAGTAGTGGATCTGGAAACGCGCCGCCATCTCGGCCGCCGCCTGCGCGTCCTGAAGACTCGGAGAGTGGATCATCCAGCCCGAGAGATCCTCGAGGATCTCCGCCGCGTTTTTCGTGGAGAGGGGCGACTTGATCTTTCGCGTCGCGGTCACGAAGAACTCTCCTGCCACCTGCACGCTCGATGCGGCCTGCCGGTTCAGAACGAGGCGGCGGAGAAGCTCTCGCGCCTGGTCGCGCTTGCGGCCGGCGCTTTCGTCGTGCGCGTAGATCAGGACGTTCGCGTCTATGAACTCAACGTTCATAAAGCGCGGCGCGGCTTGACGGCCTCCGGCCGTTCGTTCCCATCGCGAACCCCTTGTCCATGCGCTTGAGGAAGCGCGAGGCCGCCTTGTCGTACGCGCGGTCCCGGGCCACCGCCTCGGCCAGGGTGTCGGTCAGCAGCCGGGAGAGGGAGATCCCCCGCTCGACCGCGACGTGGCGCGCATCCTTGAGGAGGGGCTTGGGCAGGGACAAGGTGACGTTCTGGGTGTCGCTCACGTGAAACAGTGTAACACGCGGTCGCGTGAGCCTGTGGTCGCGCGGAGCCGCCTCAGTCGAAAATACTTTGCAGCGCTTCGTCGAGAGTGCGGACCGCGTGGATCTTGAGCGACGACGGGAAATCCGCGGGCGAGATGACGCCGCCGGCCGCGGGAATCACGCAGCGCTCAAACCCCATCTGGGCGACTTCGCGAAGGCGGAGCGCAGCCTGGCCGGCCGAGCGCAACTCGCCGCCGAGGCCGATCTCGCCGAACACCGCCGTCTTCTCCGGCACAGGCTTGTTGGTGAACGAAGAGATCACGGCCGCGGCGATGCCGAGGTCGACCGCGGGCTCCTCGACTTCAAGGCCGCCCACCACGCTCACGTGGACGTCCTGATCGGCAAGGGGATAACCCGCGCGCTTCTCGAGCACAGCGAGAAGAAGTGAGGTGCGGTCGCGGTCGAGACCGAGAGCCATGCGGCGCGGCGACCCGAACGACGCGCTCGTGACCAGGGCCTGCACTTCAACCAGCATGGTGCGTGTGCCTTCCACGGTGGCAACCACGGCCGACCCGGGCGATCCGGGAAGCCGCTCGGAGAGGAAGAGAGCCGATGGGTTCCCCACGGGAATGAGGCCCGTGCCCGTCATCTCGAACACTCCAAGTTCACTCACCGAACCGAAACGATTCTTCACCGCCCGGACCACGCGGTGATGGTGGTTTTTCTGGCCTTCGAAATACAGGACGGTATCGACGATGTGCTCGAGCGACTTGGGCCCGGCAAGCGACCCGTCTTTCGTGACGTGGCCGATGATGAAAGTGGTGATGCCCCTGGCCTTGGCGAGGAAGAGAAGCTGCGTCGCCACTTCGCGCACCTGGGAGATGGATCCGGGGGCGGATGCGAATTTCGAGGAGTAGATGGTCTGGACCGAGTCGATGACGAGCGACTGCGGCTTCATCACGTCGACCTGCTCGAGGATGTTCTCGAGCGACGTTTCGGACATGAGGAACAAAGCGCCGCCAGTCACACCCAGCCGGTCGCCGCGAAGTTTGATCTGCCGTTCGGACTCTTCGCCCGAAACGTAGAGAACAGCCCCGCCGGTGCGGGCGAGCAGTTGAGCGACCTGGAGCAGAAGCGTGCTTTTGCCGATACCGGGCTCGCCGCCGATGAGAACGAGTGAACCCGGAACCACACCGCCGCCGAGCACACGATCGAACTCGCCGATGCCCGAGGGAAAGCGCGGCGCGTCACCGGCATCGACGTCGTCGTAGGCCTTTGGCTTCGCCATGGTCTCGGAGATCGAGCGCTGCTGTTTCGCGGCCTTGGCGCTTTGAATCTCCTCCCGCTCTTCGACGAACGTGTTCCAGTCGCCGCACTCGGGACAGCGGCCCAGCCACTTCGAGCTTTGGAAACCGCAGGCCTGGCACGCGAAGACGGATCTGAATTTGGTCATGGAGTTACACCATCCGAGCCAGGAATTGTTGGGGATTGAGGATCTCGATCCCGTGCGGGGCCACCTGCCGGAAGTGGGCGAGGTTGGTGGTTACGAGCATCGCGCAGCCGGAGCGATGCGCGATCTGGGCCAGGTGCGCGTCATAGACGAGTCCACCGCGGATTTCGGAAGCCGACTGTCTCTTGAGCCACTCGACCGCGTCCTCTGTCGGCAAGTCGACAACTTCCACCCGGTTGAAGACATGTTCCGTGAGCAGGGCGATGGCGGCCTCGGCGGAGAGGCGGTAGTCGGGGGGAAGGCGCGTGGTGACGGAGAAGAACTCGAGGCAACAATGCCAGGCGGTGACGCCGGTGCGGAGGCGACGGGCCGCGAGTGCTTCGAGGATGGCGCGGCACGCGGAGTCGGCGGAGATCTCCAGCAGGCCGGACACGAAGACGTTCGTGTCGAGAAAGACCTTTTTCAGAGCGGCCAGCGGTCTCTCTCCTCGCGGATCAGTTTCGCCACGTCGATCTTCGGCGGATTCTTCGTCTGCGCCCGCACGACGGTGATACCCCCAAGCTTCACGAGCTTCGGAGCCGGAACCGGACGGGAAATGGTGATATCGCCCGCCGCGCCAATCGAGATGTCGATCTCCACCCCCGGAGTGAGACCGGCCCTCTCCCGGAGGGGTGCGGGAATGACCACCCGGCCCGCCTTGTCGATGGTCGTCTTCATGCCACGAATCTACCATTGACATGCCATTGGAATGGTTCACCGAAAACTCCGCACAGGAATCGGGGGGAGGGCCTCTTCCGGCTCTTCGTTGATGAGACTCACGTTCATGGCCCGGACGGTGATTCCTTCCTTCGATTGAAGGACGCCATCGACCCGCAGCAGCGGAGCGTTCGTGAGCAAGTCCCGAAAACGATCGAACTGGTCGGGGCGGACGATGACGTTGACGAGGCCGGTTTCGTCTTCCAGGGTGAGGAACAGGAAACCCTTGGCGGTGCCCGGACGTTGGCGGCAGATCACGGCGCCCGCCACGCGAACGAAGTCGCCATCGCGACTTCTTGGAAGGTCGACTGCGCGAAGGACTTTGGATTGTTTCAACTGGTCGCGGAAACGGGCGACCGGGTGCGGGCCGATGGTGAGGTCGGTGCCCATGATGTCGGCGCGCAGTCGGTCGAGGGTGGACATCTCGGGGAGTGGGGAGGTTGCTTCGAAATCAACATCTCGTAAATGCGAGGGGGTTGTTTCGTCGTACAGGCGGGTGGGTTGGATCGAGTTGGCGAGGTCCAACAAGAGGGTTGCTTCGTCGGCTGCATTTCGATGGCCTCCTCGCAATGACGTTGTGTCAAACAGCGGGCCGGGTGAGCGGGCTAGTGCGGCGACCTGCCACAATGCGTCACGGCGGGTGCGGTCGAAAGCCGCGAAGGCTCCGATCGAAGCGAGGCGTTCCAGTTCGTCGGCGTGGAGCTTCGTGCGGCGGGCGAAATCTTCGATCGATGCGAACGGCCGGCGCGCGCGCTCCTCGACCACAGCCGCCGCCGCAGGCGCGCGCAGGCTGGTCACATAGTTCAAACCAAGCCGAACCTCGTAAAGGCGAGGGGGGTTGGACACGGACCCAACGCCCCCTCGCGCTCCCCCTTCGCCCCTCGGCTCTTCGTCATGCTTCGTTCGCGCGAGTGAATCGCGCTCCGAAAACTGGTGCGAGGGGCGGCGCGCCGCCTCCAACGTACAGACGACCTCGCTCTTCGTCACGTCGACAGGCAGGAACTTCACTCCATGCCTCTGGGCGTCTTTCACGAGCGTCATCGGGTGATAGAAGCCCATCGGCTGATTGTTGAGAAGCGCGCAGACGAAAGCGGCGTGATGATGGGCGCGAAGGTACGCGCTCGCGTAGGCGATGAGAGCAAAACTCGCGGCGTGCGACTCGGGAAAGCCGTAAAGCGCGAAGGACGCGATCGACTTCACGATCTGATCCTGCACCGCTCCTTCGATGCCGTTCTTCCCCATCCCGGCGCGCAGCTTGGCCTCG
>CAYNHK010000229.1:0-7735 GCA_964396875.1 uncultured Acidobacteriota bacterium
GCGACGAGTTCATCTTCTACGAGGATCTCGTCCGTCGCCAGGAAAAGCCGGCCGTCGTGATCCCGAACATCCCCGAGAAACTCCAGGAGGCGTTCTCCATCCTGGTCGATTCGGTGGTGGCGCTGCAGCTCGAGAACAAGGGCGCCTTGTGGGGCTCCATGGTCAAGGAAACCATGAAGCGCAAGAAGCCCTCCTTCAACGAGACCTACTACGGCTTCCGTTCCTTCTCGAGCCTGCTCGAGGATGCGCAGCGACGTGGTGTCGTGACGCTGCGGCGCGATCAGAAATCCGGCAGCTACATCGTCGAGGACCTCGGCGCTGCGGCTCGTGGCGACGGCTCGATCGTTCCTCCGCGGCCTTCCGAGGTGGAAGCCGTGGCGGCGAGCGTGCCTCCTTCCGAGTCCGGCTCAAACGGCAATGGCAACGGGAACGGCGCCTCGAACGGGAATGGTCACGGCGGGCATCGCAACGAACCCCGCGGCGATCGCGAACCGCGTGGTGACCGCAGGCCCTCTGCCCCGACGCCCCCGATCGTAGCTGCTTCCACCCTGGCCGCACCGTCGGCGGCAAACTCCTCCGGCGTGGCTTCGGTCTCGGCGGCGTCCGGCCCCGACGACGCGCTGATCGGCACCGAAGTGGAAACCCCCGACGGCGAGGCCCCAACGAGGCCGCGTCGTCGCCGTGGTGGCCGTGGCCGCGGACGTGGCCGCGAGGGACGCGAGGGCGGCGAGAGAGACGCGCGACCCGACCTCGAGGCTCGCGGAGAGGAGATCCCGCTTCCTCTCGACGAGGATTCGAATCCGTCCATACCCACCGTGCCCGAAGCGGCGGCGGCCTACAAGGAAGTGGTGGAACGTATGGCGGCCACCAACGCTCCGGTGTTCACGGAAGCGCCCGCGCCGGACGTTTCGAGCGACGCGCCCGCGATGCCGGCCGAGCGTGCTCGACCTGCGGAATCCGTGCAAACGGACGAATCCAGAGCCGCCTATTCCGAGCCGGCCACGGCTGCGCCGACGCTCGCCCCCAGACCGGCTCCGCCGGTCGCGCCCGTGGATCCGAGTAAGGCCTCGTTTTCGCTGCTGGGTTGGTTGAAGGGCGGCGGTTAGCTAGCCAATAGTGGCGGGACGGGGTTGCTTCGTCGCAACCCCAAACGGACTGGCTCCTCGCAATGACGAGAGGTCCAATTAGCTTGGCTAGGTCAGGCTCGCGTACAGCTCTTCGAACTCGCCCACCACTCGTTCCGCACCGAAGAGTGACTGGGCGCGGTGCTGAGCTGCTTCCCCCATTTCGCGACGGCGTTCCTTGTCGCGCAGAATCTCGCAGCAGCGTTCCGCCAGGCCCTCGACGTCGCCCACCGGAAGCAGGTATCCGCTCTCCGCGTGTTTGACGACTTCCGGTAGTCCACCCGCGTCCGACCCCACCACGGGGATCCCCGCGGCCATGGCCGCGAGGGCCGCGAAGCCGAACGACTCGTTATCGGAAGGCAGCAGGAAGACATCGGCTTCGGGCAGGGCCTCGTAACTTTCGACGCCCGAAAGGAATCGCACCGAGGACTCGAGACCAAGCGTGCGGCTCATCTCCCGCGCCATCGCACGCTCGGGCCCATCACCGACGAGAAGCATTTCCGATGGGACCTCGCGAACGATCCGCGCGAAGGTCTGGAGCACCACCTCGATCCGCTTGCCGGGGCGGAAGTTCGAGATGTGGAGAACCGCGGGCCGGTCGGACGCGCCGACCTTGAACGTTCGCGGCGTGGTGTCGAGAAAGTCGGGAATCACGTGGATCGTGCGCGGGCCAAACTCCTGAAGCACTTCGCGCTTCAACGCGTCGGAAACGCAGGTGACCGCCGACGAACTGTCGAGGCCGTTGCGCGCGAGGCCGACCAGGCACAGGTCCGACGCGATGAGCGGCAACTCCGCCCCGTGCAGCGTGGTCACGAGCTTCGGGGCATGGCCGCGCATGATCCGCAGGGCGAGGGCCCCGGCCACCGCGTGCGGAATGGCGGCGTGGACATGGATGAGGTCGAGCTTCGCTTCCTCCGCCACCGCGGCGATCTTCGCGGCAAGCGCCAGGTCGTGCATGGGCGGGTCGGTGGCGGCGCAGGTCGACGGATCGATGACGTGCTCGCTCACACCGTCTTCGGCGAGATACGGCGTGCCCGAACGGTGGCCGATGAAATGCACCTCGTGCCCGCGCCGCGCCAGATTGCGGGACAACGATGCGGCCACGGTCATCGAGGCCGTTCCAAGCGGTGGCGCGATCATTCCAATCTTCATATCGGCAGCACCTGATGCCCCTTCGCCCAGGGATCCATGTTGCGACGGATGTCGTCGATGATCGGAGGGCCGTAACGGGCGAGAAGCGAAATCCAGGAAACACCGCGCTCCTGCAACGCGCCGCCCGGGAACACGAAGTCGCGAGTGCGACGCAACCGCTCCGAGCGCGTGGCGTCTTGCCGCTTCATCGAGCGCAGCGCTTTCTCCTGAAGACCCTCGATCTGGTGCAGCGCCCGGCCCGCCGCCGACTGGGCCGCGCCGCGGAGGGTGGTGTCGAGTTTCGCGAGGGTCTCCTCAACTCCGCGGAAAGCGCCTTCGATGCCGGAGCGCGCGGAGGCGAAGGACGCCTCCACCTCGGGATTCGCCTCGCGGGCGGCGCGGGCGAGCAGTGTCTCGGTGTCGGTCTGGAGGTCTTCGAAGGAAAGCGACTCGGCCTCCATCGCGCGTGAGGTGGCCGAATCCACGAGCGAGAAGGAAGGGCGCGGGAAAATCACGGGCCGCGGTATGCCGAAGTGGGCGTACGAGGGACCGATCTGCGCGTGATACGCGACCTCGGCGGGACCGCCGATGTACGCGATGGTGGGCAGCAGGTAGTCCTGGGCGAGGGGCCGCAGCATGACGCCGGGACTCGCGGCTTCGGGCGAGGCGGCGATGCGGGAGAGAAGTTCGGCGGTGGTCATCACCTGATTGCCGCCGCGGACTTCGATCCCCTTCTCGCTCACGCCGAGCGCACGCCGCTTCGAAGCGGTCACGAGAAACAGATTCAGAAAACCACTGGCCCGCACGGGAACCTGCTGGTGATATCCCGCGGCCAGCAGTTTCTCGCCAATCGCCGCGGCGAGGCGCGAGGTCGGCGACGACTCCGCGATTTCCCGGTCGATCACCGGCAGCATCAGCGCCTTGAGCCTTGGCGAGGCGGGATCCATGATCACGAGGCCAGGCAGGAAGTGCTGCAGCAGTTTCGAAAAGGCTCCGCTGATGGAAACGCCGGGACGGTACGCGTCCACCAACACGTCGCACACTTCGTCTCTCCAGGGCGAGGCGGGCAGGAGATCGCGAACAGACTTCGCGAGGGCGTCGATGGTCTGGTCGAGGATGATCGTGGACGCGGGCTGGAGGTTTGGCTCGACCACCGGCTCGTAGCGCAGCGTCTTCAGCTCGGTGTTGCCGTCCATCATCGTGGTGGCGCGGATTTCCGCGAAGTCGTGATCGTCCGATGCCACCCAGAACACGGGCACGACCTTCGTCTTCAACGATTCGCTCATGTGACGCGCGAGTTCCATCGCGGCGAGCGCCTTGTAGAGGACGTAAAGCGGCCCGCCGAAGAGAACCGACTGCTGGCCGGTCACCACGGCGAGCGTTTTCGGGTCCTTGAGCGCCTCGGCATTGGCGCGAGCCTCGCTGCCTTCCGGCTGCTCCCCGGCCAGGGCCTCGGCGACCTCGGCTCGCGGATGCGCGAACGCGGCGGTGGCCGCCGCGGCCTTCGCCATGTCCTCTCGCGAAAAACCGAGGGGGTAGAAATCCGAGGCCTTGCCGCGCGACGCGAAGTAGTCGCGGAAGAGCGGCGAGAGCGGCTGTTTCAGGGCATCGAACGAAATGGTCCGCGAAGCGCGATCCGTCGCAATCATCGCGTTGGAGTTTAGCTTCTATGAGCTGAGGGGCGCAGGGGTTGCGGCGTTTCGCGATAGCTAACGAGAGTTCGCGCTAGATCCCAGCTTCCGCTCGCGGAACGGAGTGGCTGCGCCGGGATGACGAGAGGTCCAACGGGCCGATAGTGGGGCGGGTGAGTTGCCGTTATTCGGCGCGGAGTGTCGTCACCGGATCGGTGGACGAAGCGCGCCATGCCGGGATGGCGCACGCGCCGAGGGCGGCGGCCGAGAGTGCTCCGAAGGCGGCTCCAAACGATGCGGGGTCGAGGGGCCGCACGCCGTAGAGCAGAGAGTCGAGGGCGAAGACCAAAGCGGTCGCGGCGGCCATGCCCACAGCGAGACCCGCGATCACCGGCCGCATGCCTCGGGCGAGGATCATGGCGCGGATCTCCGACGTGCTCGCGCCGAGGACCAGGCGCACGCCGATCTCCCGCTGCTTCTGACCGACCAGCACGCTCACCGCGCCATACAGACCCACCACGGCGAGTATGAAGGCCGAGAGGGCAAAACCCGAGAGAAGCCATGCGGCGAGACGCCGGGCGCCCATCGAAGCGGCGACGATCTCTTCGTAGGGCCTGATGGCGGTGAGGGGCTGGCGAGGGTCGATCTCGCGAAAGGCGTCGCGAATCGGCCGCGCGAGAGCGCTCGGGTCGCCCGATGAACGAACCACGAGGGTGAGAGCACGCTCCGCCCAGGCCCACTGCGCCTGGGGCACGTACACCTGATACGCGGGACGGCGGTCGAGACTCCCATGGGAAACGTCCCGCACGACCCCGACGATGGTGCGGGGTTCGGCGTCAATCGGTCCGAGCCGAAGGCTCTGGCCGAGAGGGTCTTCGTTCGGGAACAACTCGCGGGCCAGCCTTTCGTTGATGACCGCGGCCAAAGGCGCGGTCTGGGCGTCGACCTCACTCAGCAGCCGGCCGCGCACCAGAGGAATCGAGAGAGTGTTGAAATAGTCGGGAGTGACGACGAACCGATCCGCATGGGGCGCCGCCTCGGGGTTTGCAACCGGCTTCGACACGATGTGGAGGCCGAACCCATCGTTGTTCCCGCCGAGCGGAAGTGTCGTGACGCCGCCGGCGCCCGTGACCCCGGGAAGGGCGCGCACGCGTGCGAGAGCGCGATCGTAGAAGCCCACGGTGGCGGCTATAGCCTGGGCGTTGTCGTCGACCTGGAACTCAGGTCCGGTGAGCGACACCTGCAGGGTCAGCACACCTTTGGGATCAAACCCTGGGTTCACGGCCAGGAGGCCAAGCAGGCTCTTCACCAGAAGGCCCGAGCCCACGAGCAGCACCGCCGCCATGGCCACGTTCCCGGCTACGAGGGCGGAGCGCAATCGCCACGAGCCCGAGGTGTTTCGCGAACCGCCGTGAATGTCCCGCGCGAGATCGCGGCGGACGAGCTGCCGCATGGGTGCGAGGCCGAAGAGGATCCCGCTCAGAAGTATCAGGGCGAAGGCCATGACGACCGAGCGCTCATCGAGCGCGATCTGATGAAGACGGGGCAGCTGGTCCGGTCCCGCGACCGCGAGCAGACGCACCGCCGCGAGGGCGGGAACGAGGCCGGCGAAGCCGCCGGCCATGGCCAGAAGGAGGGACTCTGTGATGAGTTGCCGAGCCATGCGCCCGGGGCTTACGCCGAGCGCCGAACGGACCGCGATCTCCTTCGTCCGCTCGTTGGCCCTGAGCAGGAGGAGGTTCGCGACGGTTCCGCAAGCCACGAGGAGAAGGACAAAGACGCCGATCGACAACACCGAGAGCGTGGTCCGCACCGGCCCCAGAAAGACCTCGGCGAGGGGGATCACGCGGGAGCCGGGCTCGTGGTACTCGCTCGGGTGCTCCTTCTCCAGGCCGGCGAGCAACAAGTCGGCCTCCTCCTGCGCCATCGCGGCGGTGACTCCCGGCCCCAGCCGACCGATGACCCTCAGGTGCCGGCAGGTGCGACACGCGAAGGACGCCGCGGGGTCGTAGCCGAGGGGAACCCACATCTCGGCGCCGGTGTACATCCTCTCGCCGACGAGGTCTTCGAATCCCTTCGGCATGACGCCCACGACCACGAACGGTGTGCCGCTGAGCAGGATCGGCCTGCCGAGAATCGCGGGGTCGGCGTCGAACCGCCGGCGCCAGAGCCCGTCGGTGAGTATGGCGACTCGCCGCGCCACGCCGGGCTGGTCCTCGGCTTCCGTGAAGGCACGACCGAGCGCGGGCTTCACACCGATCATGTCGAAGTAGCTCGAGGAAACGCGCATAGCACTCGAACGCTCGGCGTCGCGATTGTCGCCGGAGAGGATCGGGAACGACTGCGACATCGCGGCCAGCGTTTCGAAGGACCTCGCGCGCGACCGGAGATCGGTGAAGGTGAGGTAGCCCATGTTCGAGCCCTCGCCGCCTTTCGAGGTCTCCTGAACCATCACCAGCTCATCGGGCTCACTGTACGGAAGCGGCGACAGCATCACCGCATCGACCACCGCGAACATCACGACCGAAGCGCCGAGGCCAAGAGCCAGAGTGAAGACGGCCGTGAGGGTGTGCGCCGGCCGGGCCATCGCGGTTCGCCACGCGAAGCGCGCGTCCCGCTTGAGAATGTCCCAGTGTTCGGAAGGCGCCGTCTTCAACACATCGCCGATAGCGGCTATCCAGAGGCCGATCACGGCGCCCGGACGCCTCGCTTCGCGCCGCTCGTCGCGGAAGGCGGTTTCCATTTCACGGCCGTAGTCGCCGCGAAACTCCGCGGGCAGCAGGCGGAGAAGATTGCGAAAGAAGAAATCATGCATGGCTCGCCCCTTTCTCAGGCCCGCTTGAGGCGAAGTTTGGCCCTCGCCTGGAGCAGGGTTTCCTCGAGCCGATCCGCCTCGGCCACCGCAACCGCGCGGCCGCGGTCGGTCAGGCGGTAGTAACGGCGGCGTTCATCATCGAGATCCGGACCGGGCCGCTCATTCGATTCAAGGATGAAGCCCTCGGCCACGAACCGCTTGATGATCGCGTAGAGGGTGCCGGGAAGGAGGCGAACCTTGCCCTCGCTGCGGCGCGCCACCTCTTTAATGATGGCGTAGCCGTGTTTCTCCCCGTCGGCGAGGGCCACGAGGACCTGGAACATCGACGGCGAGAGGGGAAGGCGATCGTCGGCCTTGAAAACCATGGCGGCGACTATAGTGACTGTTGATATAGTCGTCAATAGAAATATCGATATGTGAGAGGACGATGGTGGCGCGGGATTTCGCGACCGGAAACGGGCGTTCGCGCTAGGCCCCGGCTTTCGCCGGGGTGACGAGAGGTCCAAGGGGGCGATAGTTGACACTCACCTGCGGGCTTCGATACTCTCCACAGTCCACAGGAACCTTGCGGTCCCTTGGTATTCAGGCACGTGGCTCAGTGGTAGAGCACTTCCTTGACACGGAAGGGGTCGATGGTTCAATTCCATCCGTGCCTACCATCCCGCAGGCTTTTCTAACTCCCGTCTTCTCGATAACTCCAGGACCGAACGCGATTTGATGATCCGCTCCCCCTTCAGCTCACGCTGATGTCGTCGGTGACCCCTCCCGACCTCACCGGTCCTTCCGGTGAGAGTAAGCCTGCGGATTCCCCTATCGAGATTTATCGCCACTCGTCCGCGCATCTGCTCGCGGCCGCGGTGACCGAACTCTTCCCCGACACCCAGTGCGGCATCGGCCCGCCCACCGACGACGGATTCTTCTACGACTTCCTGACCAGCAAGCCGTTCACTCCGGAAGATCTCACCGCCATCGAGAAGAAGATGGCGCATATCGTCAAGCAGAACCGGCCGATCGAGAAGAAGCTGCTCCCCAAG
>CAYNHK010000230.1:0-7710 GCA_964396875.1 uncultured Acidobacteriota bacterium
CTGTCTCGCCCTCTCGGGGGTTTACGACCTCCGCAGCTTCATGGACGGCCATTTCGACGACAACTTCTATTTCAACAATCCCGTCGACTACATGGCCAACCTGAAGGACTGGAACATTCTTCAGTATCTGCACCAGTGCGACATCCGTCTCGCCACCGGAAACGGCCCCTACGAAGACAGCGGTCCGGCTCGCCGCATGTCCGCGATCCTCACCGCGCGGGGCATTCCGCATCACCTCGACGACTGGCGCGAGCAGGGCGGCCACGACTGGCCGTACTGGAAACACCAGATGGACGTCTACATCTCCAGGTTGTTCTGATGTCCCGCGTCGCGTCACGTCGCGAGGCCCTGCTGGCGCTCTCGTCCGGCGTGGCCACGGCGATCGGCGCGCCGAGGGTCGCCTCCGGGGCGACGCAGGCGTCGGCCCGGCCCGACTGGAGCAAGGTTCGCGACCGGTACGCGATCGAGCCCGGCCTCGCTTACATGAACACCGGGACGTTCGGTCCGCCGCTTCACGAGGCGCTCGAGATCGAGACGAAGGACCGCCTCGCCATGAGCCGGAACTATCCGGTCCACTTCGTCGATCACTACATGACGAAGAGCCTGCCCGACCTCGTCGGCCGGATGGCCGCGTTCGTTGGCGCTTCGCCCGACGAGATCGCCTTCACCACCGGTTCGACCGAAAGCATGAGCTACATCGCGAACGGTCTCGACCTCGTGGCGGGTGACGAAATCCTCGCGACCACCCACGAACACCAGGCCGGGGCTTATCCGTGGATCCTGGCCGGGAAGCGGCGAGGATGCCGGCTGAAACTCGCGACCCTGAAAACTCCGGTGACCCGTTCGCAGGATGTGGTCGATGCGATCGCCGCCGCGATCACGCCTCGCACCCGCGTTCTCTCGATCTGCCACATCAACTACACCGATGGCTACATCATGCCGGTGAAGGAACTGGTGGCCCTTGGAAAGAGCCGCGGCCTCATCACGGTGGTGGACGGCGCCCAGGCGATCGGGATGATCGATGTCGACATCCAGAACATCGGCTGCGACTTCTACGCGGGTTCCCTGCACAAGTGGCTCGGGTGTCCCTATGGCACCGGCCTCCTTTATGTTCGCGACGCGATGCGGGACAAGCTCTGGCCGAGCGTGGTCGAGGGTTATGACGGGTGGGACGACACAGATTTCTACGGGGTCAAGGCCAAGGCCCCGGCAGTTGACTTCGGCGGACTCTGGCCGAAGGCCCTGCTCAAGTACTCGTCGAACTTCCACTATTTCGGCCCGCTCTTCTGGACACTGCCCACCGCCATTCGGTTTCAGCAGGAGTTCGGACCGAAGGGCGTCGAGAACCGGATCCGGGAACTGGGTCAGTACGCGCGGGCGGAGCTGTCGAAGATCAACCGGATCAAGGTGGTGACGCCGGAGGATCCGGCGCACTACGCGGGCCTTGTTGCCTGGGAGATCGGCGGGGGCAGCACCTTTCAGTTCTCGCGCGCGATGCGGACGGAGCACGGCGTGGTGGTTCGCAACATCACGCACCTGCCGATCCAGTTCGACGTAGTGCGGGCGTCCACCCACATTTTCAACACCGAAGAGGATGTGAACCGGCTCTGCTCCGCCATCCGCAAGAAGATCGCTTAAGTGCGACTTGCCGCGATGGCCTTGTTCGGCGCGGCTGCCGCGGCGACCTTCGACCACGGGCCGAAACCCGGTTGCGCGCTGATCAAGGCCTGCGGCCTGGAAGTGGCTGGCGCCGGGTCATCCTGCACGGTCGAGCAGTCCCGGCCGATCGGCGGCGTTGCCTACGACGCGCAAAGATGCGTCGAGCCGAAGGACCTCCTCGCAAATGGCGTCTCGCCGGACGTGGGTGTCGGCCCCCACCTCTTCGCCTTCCTCGGCGGCCGCTACCGTGTGGTTTACGACATCACCGGCGAGGCGCCGATCAGCGAAGCGAGGTTCGACTACCTCGCCCAGGACCTGCCGCTGGCCGCCAAACTCGCGAGCCGTTTCTCGAAGACGAAGTACACGATGCGGTACCTGGATGCCACAACCAGGCGCTTCCATGCCGCGCGTGGCGACAAACTCATCGGAGACGCCGAACTCCTCTTCCTCGATTCCACCGGAAGGAGAAGGGTCTACTTCGGCTCGGGGACGTCGAAGTTCGGCCCATGGCGTCTTCGCGGCTCGGCCTACGTCGACATCCGGATCCGACCGGGATCGAAGGGACCGGGGGGACCGGGGGGCGTCGCCTACGACGTCCGCATACGAACCGCTCCCGTCAACGCGATGGTGAACGCGATCATGCGCCTGGGTCTCTTCAAGGGCCACGTGATCGGCCAGATCGAGGAGACGATGAAAGACCTCGTGGGCGCCGCGGGCGGACTCTCCACGCAGGGCGTGGACGCGGTTCTGAAGGACCCGGCCTTCAGTCCCGAGGAACGGATGAAGATCCAGACGCTTGCCGCGCTCCCGGACTGACGAGGAAACTAGGCGTCCCGAAGCGCCCGCGTGATCGGCATCCGCGCCGCGCGAAGGGCGGGCAGCAGTCCTCCGATCAGGCCCATCACACCAGCGAAGACCATCCCGGTGATCAGGATCTGCGGGGTCAGCTGAAACGAGAACGCCACTTCGCTGAAGCTCTGGGTTTGCGCGGTGCCCGTGGAGTAGCCGTTCATGGGTAGAGCGATGAGGCAGCCGATAGCGCCCGCCAGGAGCGCCAGGACGATCGACTCCATCACGAACGACGACAGGATCGAGAAGCGCGAGAAGCCGAGCGCGCGCAGTGTGCCGATCTCCCGTGTGCGTGAAGCCACGATCGCGTACATCGTGTTCATCGCGCCGAAAACCGCGCCCACGCCCATGACGAAGGCGACAAAACCCGCGAGACCTTTCAAGATGGCGGCGAGCGGTCCGGCCTGGTCCTCGTAGTACTTGTTCTCCGGCACAGCCTGAAGCTGCATGTTCGGCTGGGAGCGGATCCACTTGTCGAGGGCGCCGATCTGCGAGGCATCCTTCATGCGCACGGTCAGCGAGTTGGAACCGGCGCCTCGCTGGAACAAGGCCCCCATGATGTCGTAGTCGCCCCAGATCTCGCTTTCGAAGGCGCCGCCCGAGGATTCGAAAACGCCCACCACCACGAAGCTCTTGTCCATGTATTTGAGACGCTGGCCGAGGTTCAGGCCCTCGATGCGCCCCATGATCTTGCGGCCGACGATCACTTCGTCGAGTCCAGGCGTGAAATTGCGGCCTTCCTTGATCTCGATCCCGCCGCGCACTTCGAAGGCCTGCGGCGTCACCGCGCGGAGCGTGACGTTGGTGGAGCCGCCGTTTTCGACCTTGGGCAGGCTCATCACCACCACCCAGTCCCAGGCCGCCATAGGCGAACCGTCAGGCCGCCGCGCGATCCGGTCGTCGGCGATGATCATGTTGCGGACGCTGATTCCAACCCCCGAGGTCAGCTCCGATGCCGAGCCGCGCTGCACGATCAACGCGTTGTCCGGGCGGCCGGTGGCGCGGAGCGCCATCTGGAAGCCTGCGGACATCGAGAGAAGGATCGCGAACACCGCCACCACAAGCGCGATTCCGGAGATCGCGAGCAGGGTGACCTGCCAGCGCACTCGGACGTTGCGGATGTTGTACGAGATTGGGAGAGCCATCGACTACACCGTCCTCAGGATGTCGGTGATCCGTGCCCGATATGCGGAGAGTGCGGGAACGAGGCCGGCGAAGAGGCCAAGGACAACCGCGATGAAGAAACCGAGCGTCGCTACGTCGGGCTTGAGTTCAAGGCCGCTCAAGCCGATACCCGCGAGGATGTCCGCGACCCCCGGGGTGTGGGAGATGCCGTAGAGAAGAGCCTGAGAGCCGAAGACACCGAGCGCTCCCCCGAGAATGCCCAGCAACAGGGCCTCGCCCACCACGAAGCCCATCACATGAGCGCTCGAGAAGCCGAGAGTCTTGAGCACGCCGATCTCGGTGCGCCGCTCACGCACCGCCATGCTCATGGTGTTGGCGGTCACGAGGAGGATGGTGAAGGCCACGGCGAGGCCGATGCCGTTCAGGAGGAACGCGAGATTGCCGGCCATGGCGATGAAGCTCGCCTTGAAGGCCTGCTCGGTCTCGGTGATGGACGTCGCGGAGCTGTTTTCAAACAGCGCGTCGATGGCTTTTCCCATGCTCGCGGCCTGGTCGCCGTTCTCGATCTCCACCATGAATGTGCCCACTCCGATATCGCGCGGCGCCACGCCCTCCTTGAGATAGTCGAAGTGGAAGTACATGGTGTTGACGTCGGTGCCGGGGAACTTCGCCAGATCGGCGTCGTAGATGCCGCTGACCACGAACTCGAAAGGACCGCTGCGCCGCCTGTAGGGCGGGATGAAGCTTTCGAGGAAGAACTTGTCGCCCACCTTCCAGTTGAACTTCTTCGCGAGTTTGCTGCCGATGACGCATCCCGATCTCGTTTCCTTGAAGCTCTGCCACTGATCGGGCGGGACCACCAGCTCGGGATACATGGCGAAGTAGTTCTCGGCATCCACCGCCATGTTGTTGAAGAAGTTGCTCCAGTCCGTCGTGGCCGCGTCGCCACCGTCGGCCTGGCCCTCTTTCTTCGCGGGCAGGGAACCGCCGAACCACGCGGTTTTCGCCACCCGCTTCACCCCCGCCACCGACTGGATACGCGACTCGTAGGCCATGGGCAGGTTGAAGGTCAGGCTCACCGAATGGCGGGTGACGAGGCGATTGGCGGAGGAGGCCGCGAGCATGCCGTCGACTTCAGCGAGCACCGAGCGCAGCGTGCAGAGCAGGAAGATGCAGACCGCCATGGCCACCACCGTGCTGCCGGTGCGGACCCAGTTGCGGCGGAGATGTTTGAGGACGAAGGGAAGGTATTTCATGGGCGGTCTCTCTAACGAAGCTGCAGGACGCCTTTTTCGAGATGACGCTGAACATGAGCGCGATCGGCGGCGCGCGGGTCGTGGGTCACCATGACGATCGTCTTCTTGAAGTCGCGGTTGAGCGTCTCCATGAGCTGCAGGATTTCCTCGGCGCTCTTGGCATCGAGGTCGCCCGTGGGCTCGTCGGCCACCAGAACCTGGGGGTCGGTGACCACGGCACGGGCGATGGCGACGCGCTGCTCCTGACCGCCTGAAAGCTGACGCGGATAGTGCGAGGAGCGATCGGCCAGGCCCACGACTTTGAGCGCAGTGAGCGCCCGCTCGCGCCGCTCCTTCTTGCTGAGGTTCGTGAGCAGCAGGGGAAGTTCGACGTTCTCCACCGCGGACAGCACGGGAATCAGGTTGTAGAACTGGAAGATGAAGCCCACGCTGTGGCTTCGCCATTTCGCGAGTTCGCCTTCGGAGAGGACAGCGATGTTCCGGCCGCCCACGACCACCGCGCCCGAGGTCGGCTGATCGATGCCGGCGATGAGGTTCAAGAGCGTGGTCTTGCCGGAACCGGAGGGTCCCATGAGGGCCACGAACTCGCCCTCCGGCACGTCGAGGCTGAGCGAGTCGAGAACCTTCAGCTCTTCCGAGCCGCGTTTGTAGATCTTCGTAACGTCTTTGACCGAGACCATCGTTGTCATGCTGTGGTGTTCCTTGTGGTGTGCTTCCTGGACTCGGGGTTTGACCGAGCTTGAATCGCTAAGGTCGACGATAGGAGCCGATATATGACACTCGGCGTCATAAATGACGCCTCGGCCGGCTACGAGGGGCTTCCCGGCTTCGGCCGAACCGCGTCGCCGTCCTTCAGTTCGGCGCCCGGGGCGTCGACCAGCGTCTCGCCGCCGTAAAGACCGCTCTTGATTCGCGCGACGCCTCCGTTCTTCGAGCCGACCTCGACCGCGCGTAGCTTGACGCGGCCTTCGAGAATTTCGAACGCGACGCTCTTCCCGTCGCGGGTCACGATCGCCGACTCGGGCGCGGTCACGACGGACTGTGTCGGGGCGGGGCCATCTGAGTTTGTCGAAGGGGCCGGAGCCGCCTTCTCGGTGAACTGAACGCGTGCGCTCATCTCGGGCTTGAGGTCCTTGTCCTTGTCGAGGATCGTCACTTTCACCTGGACCGTAGCCTTCGTCCGGTCCGCGGTGGGAATCACCTGGCGCAGGCGACCGCGGAACTTGCGATCCGGAAACGCCTCAGCCGAGACCTCCGCGGGCTGGTCAGCCCCGAGTTTCGCCACGTTCGACTCGGCGACATCCACCTCGACTTCAAGCGTATCGAGGTCGGCGAGGGCCACGATGGCGCCGGAAGCGGTCGAGATGTTCACGCCGGGCGGGATGGGGGCGACGCTTTCCCCCACTTCCGCCATCTTCTTCACCACCGTGCCGGAGAAGGGCGCGCGGATCTCGGTGTTGGCGAGAACCGCCCGATAGAACTCGGCGTCCGCCTTCGCCTGCCGCAAACCGGCTTCGTACACGGAGACCCGCGAGTTAGCCCCGTCGAGCGCGTCGCGGGTTCCGATCTGTTCGCGGGTCAGACCCTCGGCGACGCGGGCCTGGCGCTTCGCTTCGGCCAGATCCGCTTCCGCGCGCTGAATCGCGGCCTCGGCCCGCTCCACCTGGGCCAGATAGTCGCGGTCTTCGAGCCGGGCGATGATCTCGCCTTCCCGGACCCGGCTGCCCTCCTCCACGCGAAGGCTCGACAGGCGGCCCTGGATCTTGGCCGAAACCACCGCCTTGCGACGGGCGACGATGTACCCCGAGGCGGTGAGCAGAGGCGCGCCAGCGTTGCCGGCGCGGATCGACTCGGCCGAAACCTCGGTCTTCGTGACCTTCGCAGTGGCCACCTCGAGAGGCTGAGAGGTGAAACGGAAATAATAGGCCCCGCCAAGAAAAAGGACGGCGGGCAGCAGCAGGAAGATCGGCCAGCGCCGCGGCGAGGCGCTTTGGCCGCCGCGCTCGATCTTGAGGGCGGCGAGATCGTTTCTTAACTCGGACAACGGTTCACTCCATTAAGGGGGAAGGGGGATTCAAGGCGCGTCAGTCGCAGGCCGGAACCCCGAAGGAACGGGAAGTCTACGGGAACGCGTTCGGCGGGCGCATGTGAACAATGTCATACGGCCGCCGGGCGGGCCGTCGTACGGCGGCTCGCCTTAGACTTCACCTCTCATGACCTCCACCCGCATCGAGAAAGACACCTTCGGCCCCATCGAAGTTCCCGCGGACAAGCTCTGGGGCGCCCAGACCCAGCGCTCGCTCCAGAACTTCAAGATCTCGACGGAGAAGATGCCGCCCGAACTGGTGCGGGCCCTCGTCCTCGTCAAGAAGGCCGCCGCCCTCGTCAACATGGACTTGAAGGCGCTGGACCCCACCAAGGCCGAGGCCATCGTCAAAGCGGCGGACGAGGTGATCGCGGGAAAGCATTTCGGAGAGTTCCCCCTTGCGATCTGGCAGACCGGTTCCGGGACCCAGTCGAACATGAATGCGAACGAGGTCCTGGCCAATCGCGCATCGGAACTCATGGGCGGCGAGCGGGGCGAGGCTCGCAAGGTCCACCCGAACGACGACGTCAACAAGGGTCAATCGAGCAACGACGTCTTCCCGACCGCCATGAGCGTCGCCGCCGTCGAGGCCCTGACCCGCGAGGTCATTCCGAACGTCCTCGCCCTGCGTCAGGAGCTCGATGCCAAGGCGAAGGCGTTCAAGGACATCGTCAAGATCGGACGCACCCACCTTCAAGACGCCACCCCGCTCACTCTCGGCCAGGAGTTCTCGGG
>CAYNHK010000231.1:0-7667 GCA_964396875.1 uncultured Acidobacteriota bacterium
CTTCGCGTACATCGGTTTCGACGCGGTCTCGACCACGGCGGAGGAAGCGAAGAACCCCCAGCGGGATCTGCCCATCGGCATCATCGCCTCGCTGCTCATCTGCACGGTCCTCTACATCGCGGTGGCGGCGGTGCTCTCGGGGATCATTCCCGTAACCGAGTACCGGAGCAACGAGTCGACGCTTCCGGGTTCCCCGATCCAGAGCCCCGAGCAGATCACGCGCTTCCTCAATGCCCCGGTCGGCTTCGTGCTCGGCTCGCTCGGCGTCGGCTGGGCCGACGCGCTTGTCGCCGCGGGCGCAGTGGCCGGGATCACGAGCGTGCTTCTGGTCATGCTCATGAGCCAGCCCCGCATCTTCTTCTCCATGAGCCGCGACCTCCTGCTGCCGCCGGGCATCTCCAAGATCCACCCGAAGTTCGGCACGCCCTACATCACCACCATCATCACCTGCGTGGTGGTGGCCATCGTCGCCGGGTTCACCCGCATCGAGGTGGTGGGCGAGATGACGAGCATCGGCACACTGTTCGCCTTCGTCGTGGTCTGCGCCGCGGTCATGGTTCTGAGGGTCAAGAGACCGGACGTCAAGCGCCCGTTCACCGCTCCCGGCGGACCCCTCACCCCGATCCTCGGCGTCATCTCCTGCTCCTACCTGATGTTGTCTCTGGCCACCCTGACCTGGGTGCGGTTCCTCGTGTGGCTCAACATCGGCATGGTGATTTACTGGTTCTACAGCCGGACGCACTCGCCGCTGTACAACTCCGAACTCGAGGCCAGGAAGTCATCCGCCGAACGAAGCAGCGACTTCCTGACCACCTGGGGCGGTCTGGGTCTCTTCAACGGCTTCTGGATCACGCTTGTCGGCCTGATGACCGTCCTCGGGGTCAACGGCGAAGCCACCGCGAAGTGGCACGAGGTTCACGTCACTCCGGAACAGGCGACGATCGCCGGTGTCGTGGTGCTCGTGGTTTCGGGCGTCATGGTCGCCATGGGACGACCGAAGAGAACCGCGTAGTTTCGCGGTCGGAAACGGGCTTTCGCGCTAGGGCCCCCGCTTCCGCGGGGGTGACGTGAGTGACCAATCCGCTTGGTAGGGGCTTCGGGATCCGCTAGGACTTGCTGGCGAGATGCTCCATGACGGAGACCGCGCAGATGTCGCTCAGCTGTTCGAGGATTCCTTCGCCGTCCTCGATGCTGGCGGCGCCGGGGTCGCCGAAGTAGGCGTCTTCGCCGCCCGCTTCCTTGAAGGTCTTCGCTCCACCCTTCATCGCCGCCACCAGGCCTTCCATCGGGGGGATGCTGATCCGCTCGTGCTCGCGCACCAGGGGGAGATTGAGGGCCATCATCGCGGAGGTGTCGAAAGCCCCCGCGTGGTCGCCCAGCGCGAAGGTGGCCCCGAGCTGCTGGGACCAGCGCTTCCGGGTGAGATCGACGAAGCAGGCCGAGACGCCCGCCTTCTTCGACTCGTCCACCACCTGCTTCAGGACTTCGAGGTGCGCGGGATCGAGATGTGTGTTCACGAACGCGACCGCGCGGAAGTTGCGGGTGGCGTTTTGGGCCACTTCCTTGAGGAAGGCGACCGCGGTGGCGCGGGAGAGGGAAAGGGTTCCCGGGAAATCGGCGGAGCGCTCGCAGACGCTGTAGGAGATGTTCGGGAAGACGACCGCGCGTACGCCGTGACCCTTGAGCCTCCGCGCTGCCCGTTTCGCCGCGTCGATCGCGAGGTAGGTGGCGGTGGCCAGGGGCAGGTGAGGGCCGTGGGCCTCCGTGGCGCCGAGGGGGACAAGAGCTACGGACTTCTTGTCTTCCGTGGCCTCCTGGACTTCAGGCCAGGTCATCTCGGCCAGTACGATGTTTTCCGCCATAACACTTGTACGCGCGCTCAGAACGTCGCCCAAACATTGCGGCAACGCTTCGCGCGGTTCGTTCTCCTTCTAAAGGACTCTTTGGTTTCTTGAGGACTCTTCTTCTGAAGCGACCTGCTTGCTGTCTTTATACCCGACTCTTTGGACGCGCCACAAACCGGAAGGCGCAGGCACTTCGTCCCTTCGACACCGAGACGGCCTAGTGCTCGGTTTCGTCGCTGCTGATAGGCGGTATGGGCAGCGGCGTCATTTCCGTCTCGATGCCCCGGTTCGCGAGGCGCTCCTGCAGTTTGTTGAAGAGGGTGTGATCGGGAGGGGGAGCGTCACGCACGAGCGAAAGGGCCTCCTCGAGATAGGCCACGCTTCTCGCGAGATGGGCCAGCGTCTCGATGGGCAGCGGGGCGTCCGGATCCGCCGCGCTCGCGAACTTCTTTTCGTCCGCGAACGTCCCCAGAACTTCGATCACGCGCGCGGACAGCGAGTCGGCGGCCTCGTTGACCGCCTCGTGATGGAACGCGGTCTGGGCGAGGGCGAGGGCGTCTTCGATCTCGTCGTCGCCCCAGTCGTCGCGAAGACGGTCGAAGTCGGCGGGCGGGAGGGTGAGGTTCGCCCCCGCTTCGTCGGCCGAGGCGGCGACGTCGGTAATGAGTTCGATGAGTCGTCCCATGCCTTGATCCTACTTCCCGCCCGCGCCCTTGAGGTACTTGAGCAGTTCCGACTCGGTTGACAGGACGAGAACGGACTTGTCGTCGATCGTCTTCTCGAGGGTTTCGAGGGATTTTAGGAAGGCATAGAAGTCCGCGTCGCGCTCATAGGCGCGGGCGAAGATGGAGGTGGCGCGGGCGTCGGCCGCGCCCTTCAGCAACTGGGCCTTCTTGTACCCTTCGGAAGACGCGGCGAGCAGGTCGCGCTCTTTCTGGCCACGAATCTCGGCCGCCCGACCCGCACCCTCCGACCGGCTCTTCTCCGCGATGCGCTTGCGCTCTGAAATCATCCGCTCGAATACCTTGGCCTGGACCGTTTCGACGTAGTTGATCCGCTTGAAGCGGACGTCGACCAGTTCCACGCCGAACTGCGGGGTGATGGCCGCGGCCTTGGCCAGGATGACCTCGGCGATCTTCGCCCGGCCGGTGACCACCTTGGCGTCCACCTCCGAGCCCTCCTCGACGCCGCTCAGCTCCTCGGTGGCCTCGAACTCCCGGTTCGACGAGCGCACCAGTTCGATCACGTCGAAGGAAGCCACGGCATTGCGCGTCTCGCCGTCGACGATGTCGTCGAGCCGGCTTTGAGCGCCTCTCTCGTCCTGGACGGCCTGGTAGAAGCGGAGCGGATCGGAGATGCGCCAGCGCGCATAGGTCTCGATCCACAGGTACTTCTTGTCCCGTGTGGGGATCTGGTTGGGATCGCCGTCGAACTCGAGCCAGCGCTTGTCGAACCGGTTCACCACCTGGATGAACGGGAGCTTGAAATGCAGCCCCGGGGTGTTCACCGCGTCACCCGCGGGTTTGCCGAACACGGTCAGAACCGCCTGCTCGGTTTCCGAAAGCGTGTAAACGCTTGAAGAGGCGAGAACGATGAGGATCGCGGCCCGGACCAGGTTGTTGATTGTGCGCTGGTTCATTTCTTCTCCTTCGCCAGCGCGTCGAGCTGGAGCAGGGGAAGGACGCCCTTCGCCTGCTGGTCGACGATGACCTTGCTGCCGGACTTCTCGAGCACCCGGGCGAGGGTCTCGAGATAGAGCCTGCGGCGGGTGACCTGGGGAGCCTTGCGATACTCCTCGTAGACCGCCTCGAACCTCTTTCCATCACCTTCGGCAACGTTCACCCGTTCGAGCGCGTAGCCCTCGGCCGCCCTCACCTGCTGCTCGGCCTGGCCCTTCGCCTGGGGCACCGCGGAGTTGTAGTCGGCGAGCGCCTCGTTGATCGCGCGCTCCTTCTCCTGGATGGCCTGGTTCACCTCGTTGAAGGCGGGCTTCACCTCGTCGGGCGGATTCACGTCCTGGAGGACGAGCTGCTGAATCTCGATGCCGTTCTCGTAGAGGTCGCAGAGCTTCTGGAGTTCTTCGCGGGCCTGGAGGGCGATGGCCTCGCGCCCGATGGTGAGGACTTCGTCGACGCTGTGGTCGCCCACCACTTCGCGCATGGTCGACTCGGTCATGTCGCGGAAGGTTTCGGAGACGCTGCGCAGGTGGAAGAGGTACTTGTACGGATCCTTGATCCGGTACTGGACGATCCACTCCACCACCGCCACGTTGAGGTCGCCCGTCAACATCAGCGATTCCTTTTTCGACTCATCCGTGGTCCGGAACTCGGACTGCGCTCCCGAACTCACGGTTTCGAAACCGAACTCCATCTTGAGCTGGCGTTTGTCGGGAACGCGCGTGATGCGCTCGATGCCGAAGGGCACACGGAAGTGAGGTCCGGGCCCGGCCGTGCGGACATAGCGGCCGAAGCGCTGCACCACTGCAACCTCATCCGCCGCCACCTGGTAGAAGCCGGTGAAGAGGAACAGGAGCACCAGCGCCCCGATCACGTAGTTTCTGATTCGACCCAGGTTGACGCCCGCCCCGGAACCGCCTCCTGAGCCCGCGCCCCGCACCCGCTTTCCGAGGTCCGCCACCGCGTCCCAAAGGGGATCGAGCGGATCCTGCCGTCCATATTCAGCCATGCGCGCAGTATAGGGACCAGCGCACGTTTGCGTGGCCGCGCGCAGACCGGCAGTACGTCAGCGCGCTTCCGCGGTTTCCTTCGCCAGCACCTTGAGCCGCGTGTACGACTGGAGGACCGCGTTCGCTTCGCCGAGGTGAACCCGGAGGGTGTAGTCGCCGGGCGGAACTTCGCCCGGGGTGAAACCGAGGACGTAGGAACGCCGGCCCTCATCGCCATTCACCACCTTCTCCACCGTGATGGCCCCAGGAGGGTAGAGATTCCCCGCGTCGTCGGTGAGGACGGAGCGGATGTCGATATCGACGGCAGGGTCTCTCGCGGTTGCCGGATCGTAGGCGATGAGCACGATTCTCTCGGGCCGTCCGGGCCGGACCGTCATGTCGGTGCGCGGGAGGATGGGAGCGCCGGCGAGCTGGATGTCCTTGGGCAGGCCGCTCAGGTCGCCGCTGCGCAGGGCCACCTCCAGCCAGCCCTGGCCGCTCTCCATGAACAACGGGGGCAGAAGGAAGCCGCGCGCGGCCTGTCGTTCCGGAACCGTGACCTCGAAGAAGCGTGTGGTCGATTCGCCGCTTTGCGGCCTCTGCACCAGGAACTTCAGCCGGTAGTCGCCGGGGGGCACATCGAAGCGGCCCGCGAAGGAAAGACCCTGGAAATCGTTATCCGCGCCCGACGTCGGGCTTTCGCTCCCGAGCCTCAGGAAATGAGCGAAGTGTCCGGCCACTTCGCCCGCTGCGGAGGTCGCGTATCCGTACATTTCGAGAGGCCCCGGGGTCGAGCTGATGGAACTCCGCGGAATCTGAACGACGATGCCGAGACTCTGGCGGGCTTCGTCGGTGGGGACCGGGAGAATGAGGACCCGAAAGGGAACCTGTCGATCGAGGCTCGACCCGCCATCTTGACCCGCGACCAGCAGCTCCGCGGCTTCGAACTGCCGTTGCAGCGTCGGGGGCGGCGTGGCCTCGGCCGCGGCCGACCTCTCGAAGAAACCCGGGCGATGCGAGATTCGAATTCCCCTCGGCTTCACGCGGACCTTCAGCTTCCTGAAGCCACCATCCGGCTTCACGTCGCGGGGCTGGACGCCGAGCACGTAGTACCGGCTCGTCATATCCGCCATCTCCCGCAGCACCGGCAGCAGGTTGTTCGCGTCCTTGAAGAACCGCCCGCCGGTTGCCGCCGCGATGACGCCCAGCGATTCGCGGCCCGAGAAATCCCGCGTGGCCATCCCGGCGGCCGCGGTCTGCTGGTATTCCTCCTTCTTGCCGAGTCCGGACAGATCCACAGAATGGACCACCGCATCGGCCCGGGAGAGGCTTTCCATGGAATCCTGGACCATGCCACGCATCCGTGAGTCGCCGTACCGCGCATCCGAATCAACCTCCCACAGCCGCCCGGCCACGATCGCTTCGCTCGTGCGGGTTTGCTCGGTCTTGTCCTGGCCGCCGAGGAGGGAACTGCTGAAACCGGTTGAGAAGTACACCACCTGCTTCCGTCCGCTGATCCGCCGGAGAGCGACGCCGAGCTGTTCGAAGCTCTCGAGCAGGGTCCGTACGCGCGCCTGATAGGACTGTTCCTCCGCGCTCCGCGCGCGGTTGGCGAGGGCGGCGATCACATCATTCAAGAGGGCCGTGGGCGTGTCGTTGTCATTCGACGCGCCTCGTTCGGTGGCGAGGTCGGTCGCGGCGAAGTCGGCGGCGATGGCCAGAGGATCGGAGATGCGGGTGAGGCTGGCCAGGCCCAGGGTGTGGATCGCGTGTTCGACGACCCGCCGGTCCTCGGTGAAATTCGCGACGAGTTTGATGCCGCGAAGAAAGTCGAAGGTGGCTACGCCGACGAGATCGGATTCCGCGAGGCCGGTGCGAACGAACTCCTTCGCGGCGCCCCGCGCGCGGGCGAGGCCGGCGGGATCGGTGAAGGACTTGTCGAACAGGAGCAGAAAACGCCTCCGCGCCGCGGAGGACTGCCGGATCTCATCCTGCAGCTCCGGAGCACTCGTGTCCACGTAGCGGAACGAAACCACGTCGACATCCTTTCCGTCCTGCTGCACCGAGAAGTCGGCTGCGGTCAGTCCCTGGACGGCGCCGCCTCCGCGCCCGGAGACGAACACTGGAACCTGGACGACGGCCACATCGGTCCCGAAGACGAGAGGCTTCTTCTTTTCATCCGCGGCAGGCGAAGCGACGCCGCTCACCACGGCTAACGCGGCACTCAACATCAGGGAACGTGAACGTCTTGGGGAAAAGGGCATTCCGAACGCCTCCGATCAATGGACTCAATGGGACCACACTCGGCCCTTCGCAGGCAACCCCGGCAAGGGCGAAGCCGGGCGCGAAACATAGAATCGCCAACCTGTGGCGAGAAGACGCGAAAAGCCCGTTGAATCCTCGGAGCCTCCGGAGCCACCGAGCGCGCCGCCGCGGGGCGGCCGCCGGTACGCTCTGATCGCGGTCTCGCTCGCGCTGGTCGCCGCCGTCGCGTTCTTTCTCCTGCGGCCACGGAACCTGCCACGGGATCCCGGGTTGTCCGTCATCCTCATCTCCATCGACACCCTGCGCGCCGATGCGGTGGGCGTCTACGGAAATCGGAAGGTCCAGACGCCCTGGATGGACCGGCTTGCGAAGGAAGGCGTGCGATTCGCGAAGGCTCATGCCCACAACGTCGTGACCCTTCCCTCGCACTCCAACATCCTCTCCGGTCAATACCCGCTCACTCATACCGTGCGCGACAACACCGGCTTTCGCTTTCCCGCCGACCAGGAAACGCTGGCTACTCTTCTCAAGGCGCGCGGCTTCTCGACCGGCGCCTTTGTGAGCGCCTTCGTCCTCGACTCCAAATTCGGCCTCGATCGCGGTTTCGACGTGTACGACGACCAGACCGCCGCGATCGAACGCCAGGGGCCGTTCATGGTGCCCGATCGCAAGGGCAAAGAGACGGTGGCCCGCGCGGTCGAGTGGATCGAGGCGCAGGGAGACCGGCAATACTTCGCCTTCGTTCATCTCTACGACCCGCACTTTCCCTATCGGGCCGACGAGCCGTTCGGATCGCGTCATAAGGACGATCCCTACTACGGCGAGGTCGAGGCCGTGGATGCGGCGCTCGAGCCCCTTCTGAAGCCGATCCTCGACGGGCCACGCGGTCGTCG
>CAYNHK010000232.1:0-7651 GCA_964396875.1 uncultured Acidobacteriota bacterium
AGATTCGACGCGGCCGTGGGGTTCTCGAGGGGATGCGCGGAGTTGACATTGAAGAAGCCGCCGCCGTTCGTGCCGAGCTGCTTGATCGCGACCTGCGACGCCGCAGGGCCGACGGCGATGATCTGCTCCGTCACCGGCCTGCCCTCGGCGTCTGTCGCCTGCTGAACGAGGCTCACGGTTTGTGAGGGTTCGAACGTTTGCACCACACCCTGGGTGACGAGAAAGAGCGCGAGGACGGTCGCCAGGGGAAGGAGGACGTACAACGTGCTGCGCACCATGTCGGTCCAGAAGTTGCCGATCGTCTCCACTTGTTTGCGCGACAGGCCCCGGATCAAGGCGGCGAGTATCGCCATGCCGGTGGCCGCGGAAACGAAGTTCTGCACGTTGAGGGCGAGCATCTGAGTGAGGTAACTCATCGTGGTTTCGCCCCCGTAACCCTGCCAGTTGGTATTGGTCGCGAAGCTCACCGCGGTGTTGAACGCCGAATCGGGTGCAACCGGGCCGAGGGCCTGAGGGTTCAGCGGCAGGAGGTGCTGGAGGCGCTGGATCGCATAGACGGCGAGCAGACCGAAGCCGTTGAAGAGCAGCATCGCGGCCGCGTATTCGGTCCACTTCATCTCGGCCTCGCTCTTGACGCCTCCGAGCCGATACAGCAGTCTTTCGACCGGACCCACGACGCGATCGAGCCAGGTGGGCTTGCCTTCGAAGACGCGGGCCATGAACAGGCCCAGCGGCCAGGCGAGAAGGATGAGCAGGACGACGTACGCTCCGCCCTGCACAAGGGCATTGGCGCTCGTCAGAACCACTCCGGTTTCAGAAGAGCCACGAGCAGATAGCCGAGGAGAGCGAGGGCCACGAGGCCGGCGACAACGTAGAGCGGGGTCATGAACGGTTTTCGAGGAGCTTCGCGAACAGGCCGATCAGGCCGAAACAACCCGCGAAGAACAGGAGCGCGACACTGAGATAGGTTGCGTCCATACGAACCTCCTTTCGAGGCCTCAGAACCAGGCCGTGAGTCCGAAGGTCAGCGTCGATTGCGATTTTGCCGATGGCGTCTCGTCCGCCTTCTCGAAGTAGATGGGATCGTGAGCGGAGTCGCGCCGGTACTCGAGCCGGATCGCCATGCGATCGGCGGGCCGAGCGTCGAGCGTCGCGGTGAGCGACCTGACCCGCTTCGTTGGGAAGAAGAGCGTGGCGGCGGTGCCCGCTGAAGAGGTCGGGGTGGTTTCAGCCAGCGCGTCGGCACGGCCGGCGACATAGAGCCAGGAATTTGCCTTGACCCGCGCGGCCAGCGCCCCGGCGCGCCAACTCGCGCGGCCGAAGGTCGTGTTTTCGAAGCCGGTATCCGCGTGTAGCTGGACCGACAAGGAGGGCGACACCGTGACCGTGATGTGCGAGTCGAACAGGTTCCGCCACGGCTCTCCCTCCGCGGAACCGCGGGCACGTTCCCCGCCACCAAAGTAGAGAAGGCTCGCCGTGACCTTGTCCGGCTTCGTGTAAAGGCCCTGCACCGAAATCGATTTCTTCCCGTTCGTATCGGTGACGTTGCTCCAGCCGTTGTAGACGCCGGCGGTCACGTTCCATCGATCGCTGACCGGGTACGTCGCGCGGAAACCCGCATGGTAGAAGGGCAGCGCGTAGAAGAGGGTCGAGCGCGACCAGGTCCAGTTGTCCTTGACCGGGACCCCTTCGGGCCCGATGGGAGAGAGGAAGATGCCTCCATCGAGGGTCAGTCCCCTGCCGGCCGGAGCTTTCCACGCGATGGTGGCTTCGAGCACGTGGCGGACATCGCTCGTGGCCTCGGCGCCGTAGTAAGTGTCGGGAGTGTCCCCGGCTTGCAGGGCCAGCCGACCCGAGATTGGTCCCGCGGCCCAGCGGGTGTCGAGCACCGCGTTCGACAGCGCGAACGAGTTGTGGCGGGTGTCGAAGCCCCGGAACGCGGTGAGGCCGTTCTCGGGCTTGTTGAAGTTCCACGAGATGTATGTCTCGACGAACGCGCTGACCGCGATCGAAGGCGGGGGAAGTGCTGGGTCTTCGGCGCGCGCGACCGCAGGGCTGAGAGGGAGCGCCATAGCTCCGCTCATCAGCAACGCCCTGGTGGAGGGCTTGCCTTTTTTTCGCGCCGTCGGCCGACCCACCGTACGCCGAAACAGCAGGACGAAGCCAACCGTCAGGATGAAGGCCACGATCGAAGCGATCCAGTAGCGGGAGTCGGACATGGGCTCCGCGGGCGAGCCGAGGCCGAGAAGAATGGGTGTATTCATGATGCAGACCGAAGGGACGGCGCATGTCGTTCGTTCCGACGACGAGTCCGGCGGGGCTTCCGTGGGTGCGCCGCAGTTCCGCCGGTGAAACCGCGAGGGACGGGGCGGAGTCGGCTCCCACCCCCTCCACCCGTGATCTGCTTCCTGGCCCCGAGAAGAGCGGTCATGAAGCGGTCGAAGAGCACCAGGGAAACGAGGAGAGCCGCGCCACCCACAATCGCGCGCAACCAGAAATGCGCGTCCAGAGCGGCGTCTCGCGTCCAACCGACGCCGAGCAGCAGAATCGTGTTCATGATGGGAATCAGTATGGTGATTCCGCCGTCAAAACGGGCTCAAGATTGACCGGCGCGGCATCAAGAAGTCGTCAAGATTGGGCCCTCGCCGTACAATCTGTTCAGTCATGGATGGACTTCCCGGCGCCGAACTCGTCTCGAAGGGCCTCGAGGATCTTGCCCGCGGCGAAGAGACGGTTGAGTCCTTGCTGGTGTCGATCGGCGCCCCGAAGCTGCATTCGCTCGGCCTGCGGTTCGACTCGCCCTTTGAGGACCCGGAGCGTCGCCTTTACATCCTTCTCGGGAGGGAGCACGGGGACAACGCGCACGGCCAGTACAACGCTCTCGTGCGCCGACTGGTGAGCTACGAAAGGGCCCTTGCGTGCGCGACACCGTAGACCTTTCCCGCCTCCAGGTCTTCCTGAAGGAGTTGTCCCACGCCGCGCGAGAACCGATCCGCCTCTACCTGACCGGTGGAGCCTCGCAGATGGTGAGGGGTCTTCGCGAGTCGACGGTTGACGTCGATCTCACCTTCGAGCCGGAGAATGACGATGTCCTGCGGTCGATGGTCGCCTTGAAGGAACGGTTGAACCTCAACGTGGAGCTTGTGTCACCGGCGCACTTCGTCCCGGCGCTGCCGGGTTGGCGCGATCGCTGCGGCTTCATCGAACAGGTTGGAAGGCTCGCGGTGCATCATTTCGATCCCTACACGCAGGTGTTGTCGAAGCTCGAACGAGGGCATGCTCGCGACCGGGCGGACGTGGCAGGCCTTGTACGCGAGGGCGTAGTCGATCCGGAGCAGCTGCGGGCCCTCTTCAGCGAGATCGAGGACGAGCTTTTCCGGTATCCCGCTATCGACCCGAGGAGCCTGCGGACGGCCGTCCAGAACCTGGGGCGCTGAGGGCCGTGGCATCCGCCGCGATCCGCCGCAGTTCCTCCTCCGCCAGAGCGGTCGGGTGGAAGCGGACCTCGCGGATGGCGCCCTTGAACCAGTAGACCTCGTTCAGCCGGACGCCCAGCGACGTGCGCCCGCCCGTCTGCATCGGCGGGAACGTGATCGCCCCTTCGAGTTCCTTCTTCCCGTTCACGTAGCTCGACATCAGGCGGCCGTCGTATCGCAAGGCCACCCAGGCCCACACTCCGGCCGGATGGAGCAAGGTCCGGTCGAGAAGCGGAAGTCGATTCGGGCCGTTCATGAGGAAGGTGTCGAGCGCCCACTCTCCCTCCGCGGTGAGCCGCGTTTCGACGAGGGCACGGGCTCCCGCCTCGTCCTCGATGTGCAGAAAGCGCTGTTCGGCGGGACCGTCGGCCTCGGGGAGGAACAACACCTCGATGGTGAAGCCGCCGAGGCCCGCGAGCGGATTGGCCGGCACGATGAGACCGTCGTCGACGCCGTCGAAGGACACCGCCTTGCCGTGCGGCCCTTCGATCAAGCGAGGCGCGCCCAGAACCCGCGGCGCGTGGCCGCCGACCGACGCCGTCGAATCCACCCGCCAGACGGTGGGCGGACTCTGCGCCACGAGCGCCAGCGAGACAACTCCGAGCGCGAGTTTCATCAGCAGTCCGTGGTGAAAGTGTGCCGCGGCACCGAGACGAGCGACGCGCCCAGCTGGCGATGAGCCGAAGGGCCCGAATATCGGGAATATTCGGGCTCCTGAGCGAAGAAGTCCAGGTGGGATGCAGCGTTCGTCGAATGCCGGCAGACTTTCACCGCGGGCTGCTAGCGAAGGGGCGGCGTCGAGGCAGGCGGCCGGCGGTGACGCGTGGCCTGCTCGTAGGAATAGGCGAGTCGGATGAGCGTCGCCTCGGACCAGGCCCGGCCGAAGAAGGTGATGCCGGCGGGAAGTCGGTCGCCGAGGGAGTAGCCCATCGGGACCTGAATGGCGGGAAAGCCGGTGACCGGCGAGAAGACCTGGGAGTTGTCGCCATGCGGCGTGTTGAGATCGCCGATCAAACGCGGGGGATTGCTCCAGGTGGGGTAGACGAGGGCATCGAGCTTCTGGCTGTCCATCAACTGCGTCACCGCGAGGCGAAGGCGTTCGCGATACGCGGTATCGGCCTGGCACTCGGGCGAGTCCGGACCGTTCGCGGGCCCTTGCTCCGTCTGCTCGAGCCGCGACCGAACCGACGGGTGAAACCGGCCGCCTTTCACGATCTCGGTCAGCGACTTGACCGGCACGCGGTCGCCCCGGGCGGCGAGGTACTCATTGATGTCGTACTTGAATCCCCGGCAGGGACCCATACCCTGCGGCCGTCGAATCTCGTCGAAACCGGGGACCGGGGCGGGATCGATGACCACCACGCCGGCTCGGCGAAGGTCATCGACGGCGCGCATGAAGATCTGAACGATCTCAGGATCCGTGGTTTCGCGCTCGTAGGCCTGACGCAGGACACCGATGCGCGCGCCTTTGAGACCATCGGCGACGAGGGCCTTTCGGTAATCCTGGGGGAGATGCGCGGCCGCCGCAGCAGTCACCGGATCCGCGGGATCCTCACCGACGATGACCTGAAACACAGCCACGGCGTCTTCCACGGTTCGCGCCATCGGCCCGGCGATGTCGGCGAGATAGGAAAGCGGCATGACGCCGCCGCGGCTGGTGAGACCCATGGTCGAGCGGATCCCGACAAGTGCCTGATGCGACGAAGGACCCCGAATGGAGTTGCCCGTATCGCTGCCGAGGCCCACAGCCCCGAGGCTTGACGCGATCGCCGCTGCCGTCCCGCCACTCGAGCCGGCCGTGACGCGGTCGAGCCCATACGGATTCTTCGTGTAGCCGGGAAGAATCGAGCTGACCGTCTCGTAGGGCGTGAAGGCCCACTCGGCCATGTTCGACTTGGCGAGGACCAGGGCGCCGGCCTCTTTCACCCGCTTGACCTGAAATGCATCCTTGTCCGAGACGAAACCCGCGAGGGACAACGAGCCGTTGGCGCTTTGAAGGCCGATGGTTTCGAAGTTGTCCTTCACGATGATCGGGACGCAGTGAAGCGGCCCGGTCAGGCCTGCCGTGGCGAAACGGCGATCGAGCAGATCCGCTTCTTCGAGAACCCGGGGGTTCGTGACCACCAGCGAGTTGATCGCCGGGCCGTTCTTGTCATACACGTCGATTCGGCGGAGATAGGCCTCGACCAGTGCGCGGCACGTCAGCCGGCCCTCCCGCATCGCCGCGTGAATCCGAGCGATGGTGGCCTCCTGGACCTCGAACGGCCGCGCGGTTTGTGTGTGGGCGAGCGATGTCAAGAGGAGGGAAGTGGCCAGAGCAGGGAGGAGCTTCATTGCGGCCGAGGATACGCCGGGGCGCATGGCTCCCTATCTCACCAGTTCGATCCGTTTGAACGCGCCCGGAGAGCGAGAGAGCCTCGCGTCGCAGGTCAGGAGCGTCGCATCGAGCGCTTCGGCCAGCGCGACGTAGACGGCGTCATAGGCGGACAGGTTCTGGCGCAGCGCCCAAACCCGGTTGAGGAGAGGCTCATGAGCGTGCCGTTCCAGATCGAGGGACCGAAGATCGTCGAGCGCCTCCCTGGCCGTGGCCGCGTCAATCTCACCATCCCGAACGTAGCGTCGCAGCGTCTGCATGACCTCCACGTCCGCGAGGTGGGGGATGTGAAGGCTCACGGCGGGATCGGCGATCCGGGTGGCGACGGCGCGCCCTTGCGGCGTGCCCAGGAACAACTCGACCAGGCAGGAGGCGTCGAGGACGATCACCTCGCGCTGCGTTCGGCCCGGATCAGCGCCGAGCTGCTTGTCTTGAGACGCCGCACCGGCCTTGCCTCCAGCCGCTCGAGGACCTCTTGCCGCGTCGGCCGGTCAAGAGACTTCCGGATCTCGCGGACCAGGTAGCTCGACATGGAGACGCCTTCGAGGGCGGCCCGCGCCTTCAGGCGGCGATGGAGATCTTTCGGCACGCTGCGGATCTGCACCATGGTTGAGCTCATGCGTGAAGCATACTTTCATCGCTTTCGCATGAACAAGGACCACCCCACGAACGGGACGAATGGAATCGCCGAGGGACGCGAGCCGTTGGGGGCGCAGTTCAGATAAAGTCTCGGGCGTCCATATCGCGGAGGCGAAACAATGAAGATCACACCGCTCGGCAAGGCCATCATGGTGCTGCTGGGCCTCACCATCATCTACTTCGGCGTCCGGAACTTCGGGGCCGACATTCGGAATTGGGCGACCGGCGGCAAAGAGGCGGCGCCCGCGCAGACCGCCAGCGCCGATGACTTCGGGGCCCTCCGTAACGCTCCCGCCGACCCCGGCCGCAACGCGGGTTCCACCGGCGTGACCGCGGGCGTGCTCGCGAAAGGCGGCAAGATCTCCCGCCCCCTCGTGGTCGCGATCAATACCTGGGCCGGCCACGCGCCGGGCATCGTGGCGAACGGCGGCCTCGAGGCGAGCGCTGCTTCCCTCTACAAGAAACAGTTCGGCCTTGACGTCAAGTTCGTCCTCCTCGAGGACCCGGCCGCGAAACTCGCGGCCTTCCGCAACGGAGACATCGACATCATGTGGAACACCGTCGACAACTGGGCGCGGGAAGCCTCGATCCTCGCCGAGCAGAACCAGACCGCCCGCTCCATCCTCATGCAGGACTGGTCGCGCGGTGGGGACGGCATCGTCTCGCTCAACACGATCACCTCCATCGAAGGCCTCAAGGGCAAGAAGATCGCTTGCACCCAGTTCACGCCCTCCCACTTCCTGCTTCTTTACCTGCTCTCGCAGTCCGGTCTTTCTCCCGAAGACCGCGCCGCGGTCGAGAAGGGCATCATCTTCACCCAGGACGCGCCCGCCGCGGCCGCCATGTTCAAGGCGAAGCAGGTCGACGCCGCGGTCACCTGGGAGCCCGATCTTTCGGGCGCGGTCACCGCGCGGGAGAGCGAAGCCCACGTGCTCGTCTCCACCACGGCCGCGACGAACATCATCGCCGACACCCTGGTCGCCCGGCAGGACGTCATCGACTCCGCGCCGGAGAGCGTTCGCGACTTCGTCCACGGCTGGTTCGAAGGCATCGAGATGATGCGCAAGGATCCCTCGAACTCCTACGCGGTCGTCGGCAAGGCGCTCAAGCTCGACAACGAGACGGTTTCGGGCATGCTCTCCGGCCTCAAGCTCACCGGCTT
>CAYNHK010000233.1:0-7625 GCA_964396875.1 uncultured Acidobacteriota bacterium
ATCGAGTCGCCGGTGTGCACGCCCATCGGGTCGAAGTTCTCGATCGAGCAGATGACGACAAAGTTGTCGGCCTTGTCGCGCATGACTTCGAGTTCGTATTCCTTCCAGCCGAGGATCGACTCTTCGATCAGCACCTCGTGGACAGGCGACATCATGAGGCCGCGGGTCACGATGTCCTCGAACTCCGCTTCGGTGCGCGCGATGCCGCCGCCCGAGCCGCCCATGGTGAAGGAGGGGCGGATGATCGCGGGGATGCCGGTCTTCTCCACCGCGGCCCTTGCCTCCTCCAGGGATTTCACCACCGCGCTCCGGGGCACGTCGAGGCCGATGCGATGCATGGCCTCTTTGAAGAGCTGGCGGTCCTCGCCCACTTCGACGGCCCGGCGCGAGGCGCCGATGAGGCGGATGCCGAGGCGCTTGAGGGTCCCGCGCTTGTCTAGGGCCACCGCGAGGTTCAGCGCGGTTTGTCCGCCCACCGTGGGCAGCACCGCGTCGGGACGTTCCTTCTCCAGGATCTTCTCCACGAACTCCGGAGTCAGCGGCTCGACGTAGGTCGCGTCCGCGTACTCGGGATCGGTCATGATGGTGGCGGGGTTCGAGTTCACCAGAATGACCCGGATGCCCTCGCGCTTCAGGACCTTGATGGCCTGGGTGCCGGAGTAGTCGAACTCGCAGGCCTGGCCGATAACGATGGGACCGGAGCCGATCACCAGGACGGACTTGATGGTCGGATCCTTCACCGCGGCAGCGTTCCCTTCTTCTGTTCCATCATGCGCACGAAGCCCGCGAAAAGGTGCCGCGAGTCGTGCGGACCCGGGCTCGATTCGGGGTGGTACTGAACCGAGATCACGGGCAGTTCGAGGTGGCGGAACCCTTCGACGGTGTCGTCGTTGAGGTTCACATGGGTGAGTTTGAACTGGCGGTTCTCGAAGACGCTGCGGTCGAGAGCGAAGCCGTGATTCTGCGAGGTGATCTCCACCTTGCCGGTCTCGAGATCCTTGACCGGATGATTGGCGCCGCGGTGTCCGAACTTGAGCTTGTAGGTCTTTCCGCCGCAGGCGAGGCCGAGGATCTGGTGGCCGAGGCAGATCCCGAAGAGCGGCGTGCCCGAATCCATGATCGCCTTCGCGGACTCGATCGCGTAGGTGCAGGCGTCGGGGTCGCCCGGCCCGTTCGAGAGGAAGACGCCGTCGGGCCGCAGGGCCAGGGCCTCTTTCGCGGTGGTGGTCGCGGGCACGACCCGCACGTCGCAGCCCGAGGCGGCGAGAAGGCGCAGGATGTTTCGCTTGATCCCGAAGTCGTAGGCCACGACCTTGAACCTGGGCGCGACCACCAGACCAGGCTCGCTGAAGTCGTAAGCCGCGGCGGTGGTGACTTCCTTCGCGAGGTCGAGGCCGTTCATGTCGCGCGAGGCGCGCGCGCGCTTCACGAGAGCATCGATGTCGGTGACCGCGGCCGAAATCACGCCGCGCTTGGCGCCGTGGGTGCGGATGTGGCGGGTGAGGGCGCGGGTGTCGATGCCGCAGATGCCGGGGATCTCCTGCCGCGTGAGCCAGACCTCGAGCGAGCCTTCCGAGCGGTAGCTCGAATCGAGGGAGGCGATCTCACGGACCACGAAACCGGTCACCTGCGCCTTGCTCGACTCCATGTCGTGGGCGCTGACCCCGTAGTTGCCGATGTGGGGGTAGGTCATCGTCACGATCTGGCCCGCGTAGGAGGGGTCGGTGAGGACCTCCTGGTAACCCGCGAGCGCGGTGTTGAAGACGACCTCGCCGGTGGTGTCTTTGGCCGCGCCGAAGCTCAGTCCGAAGAAGGCGGCTCCGTCCTCGAGAACGAGTGCGCACGAAGGCCGAGCCCCCGGGCGGGGTCTGGTTTGCGTCCCGGCGTGGCTCACCGAACGCGGCCCGTTTTGGCGATCGGCCAGACGCAGAACTCGGCCTTGCCGTAGATGTACTTCTGGGGGACCGCCCCGAACGACCGGCTGTCCATGCTGCTCGACCGGTGGTCGCCCATCACGAAATAGTGCCCGGGTTCGACGGTCATCACGGCCATGTCGTAGCGGTCTCGGTATTCAGGCAACAGATAAGGTTCCTCGATGGCGGCGCCGTTCACCAGCACCTGACCCGACTGAATCTCCACCTGGTCGCCGGGCAGGCCGATAACGCGCTTGATGTAGGAAACCGAAGGATCGCGCGGATAGTAGAACACCACGACGTCTCCACGCGCCACCTGCTGGAAGCGGTAGATCGCCTTGTTCACCACGATCCGCTCGTTGTCCTCGATACGCGGCTGCATCGAGGCTCCCTGAACGCGCACCGGCTGGGCCACGAACGTCACGATGAAGAAGCAGAACAAGACGGTGATCGACACGTCGTGCAGGAGATCCCAGGCTCCCGAAAAAAGGGGCGGCCGCTTCGGAGTCGGGGCGACCTCGACCGCGAGGGGAACCGCGGGAGCTTCGCCCGGGGCCGCCTTCGCCTCGCCGTCGTCAATCCCGTTTTCGTTCGTCTCGATCACAGGCGGCGTTCCACCACGCGGGTGCGGGCGATGCGGTCATGCAGGGTGTCGCCATCGATCAGGATCATCATGAAGCCGAGGCCGAGGGTCGCGATGGACAGGCAGAAGCCGAGGAATCGAACGATCGCCTGGCGCAAACCGAAAACGGCTACCCCGTCCTTCATCACGATCGCGAGGCCGATGAGTTCCTTGCCCGGAGTGGCGCCGCGGGTGGTCCAGAAGCCGATGAAGTACGCGGGGAAGGACAGGATCGGCAGGGCCATGAGCCAGGCCGCGACCGAACTTCCATTCTCGAAGTTGAGGTAGATGCCGAGCGGAGGCAGGGAGAAAAGCGCAAAAAGCGCCGACACCGCGAGGAAGTCGACGAGGGACGCGAGGAGACGCTTCTCCGCGGTGGCGGAAGGAAGAGTTCCGTCGAGGGAGGTGGTGGAGGCCCTCTCGGCCTGATCCTGCCGGCGCTGGTAGGCGAGATTGCGGCCCGCGCGCGGAGCGAGAGAGTCGCCGCAGGCGTTGCAGAAGCGGGCCGGGCCCACGACCCGCGCGTTGCACGACGAGCACAACGACACCGCCTGCTCGGTTTCGATGGTGGCCCCGCAGTGCCGGCAGAAGACGTCACCGGCCTGGAAGGGGTTCTCGCAGGCCGGGCACCGCATCCGCTGCGACGAGGGATGCTGAATCACCTTGGCGAGCGCGCCTTCGGTGGCGGTCTCGGGGGCGCGGAAGAGCAGGCGCGAGGCGCCGAGCCACAACACATCGCCATCGGAGAGCCGCCTCTCCGAGATCCGGTCGCCGTTGAGGAGAGAGCCGTTCGACGACTCGCAGTCGTGGAAGAGGTACTGCTGGCCGTCGAAGACAATGCGAGCGTGGCGGCGGGAAACCAGCGCGTCCGGGATGACGACATCGTTGGTGGGATCGCGGCCAATCGAGAGATCGGCCCTCGGAAGGTCGATCTCCTTCCTCGAGGGCATCTGCGGATTGATGATCAGCTTGGCCACTTGTTCAAGAACCTTCCGAACTGCGTTGTCCGAACGTGTACTTGCGCAGGACTCTCACGGGGACGGTCTTTCCGGCCTTCTGCCCCGGTTCGTAGCGCCACTTCTTGACCGCCTCCACGACGAAGGCATCGATCTCGGGTGTCGCCGACACTTCGATTTTAGGGTCGTCGACCAGTCCCTCCGGTGTGACGATCCAGGAGACAGTGACGGAGACCACACGCCCAGGTTCCAGTTTTGGCTTGGGAACCTCGTGGGAGAAGAGAAGCGGACTCTTTTCCACATCCGCTTCGGGGTAAACGGGCAGGTTGTTCCAGGTTTCGTTCTGGCTGGCCGCAGGTTTTGCGGTCTTGCTGAGAAAGAGGAATCCGAGGCCCACGGCGAGAAGGGTCACAAACACCGCTCCACCGAGGAGAATCTTCGGAAGCATCGAAGGACGGGGCTCGGCGAGAGTTTCGGGCGGGGCGAGAGGAGCGATGGTCGCTCCTCGGGGAGGCTGGGGGCGCATCTGTGGGGGAACCGGCGGCGGAATGCGCGGAACCGACGCCGAACCGGTCGGAATCTGGCTCGCCGAGCGGTCGCGCAGTTTGGCGGCGGCCTGCTTCTCGGACTCCGTCATGATGATGGTCTTGTCCGCGGAGGTGATGGTCGGCTTCAACATGCCGCCGGGCTGGCTGGCGGTGCGGCTGGGGTCGGCGGCCGCTCCCGCGGGCGAGGACAGCTTCGGCATTTCGCGAGTGGGCGGAAGCAGGTCTTCGATCACGCTGCGGTCCGCCGATGCGGGCGGCTTCTCGGAGCCGGGCAGCGTCTTCTGCAACGGCATGGTCGGCGGCGGCGGCGACTGGCCCGGCGACGACTTCTGAAGCAGGCTCTCGACGGCCTGGCGGGAGAGGCGTTGCTGGTGAGCGGTCGGCAACTCCTGATCCTGGCTGGGCGAGATCATCGTCGCCTCGGCCGAGATGTCCATCTTGTTGGCGTTCAGACCCTGATCGAAACCGACCGTGGTCAAAAGCGTCGCCTCGGCCGAAAGTTCGGAAGAATCCTTCGCCCCCTCGGCGCCCGGATACGATGAGATCAAGGTTGCGTCCGCCGACGCTCCCGACTTCGACGCGGGTACTCCGCTGAGCGCGGCGGTGGCCGAGGTGTCCACCACCTTGTAAGGGGCGGGCGGAGGAGGCGCCACCGGAGGAAGAATCGCGCGACGGGTGCTCGGGAGCGGATCGGGAATCGCGATCCGCGAGACCGGCGCCGGCTCGTCGCCTGGAACCACCACGCCAAGACACGACTTCAGCGCGCGGGCGAAAGCGGCGGCGTCGGCGAAACGGTGCGAGGGGTCCTTCGCGAGCGCGCGTTCGAACACGAACATGAAGTCGCGGCTGGGAATGCCGAGCTGGCGCAGTTCTCTCGGCTCGGCGGGCGGCGAATAGACGAGGGCCTCGAGCATCTCGGGCTGGGACTTCCCCACGAAGGGGCGCTGCCCGGTGAGCATCTCGTAGGCGCAGACCGCGAGCGAGAACAAGTCGCTCTCCGGCCCGAGTTCCTGGCCGCGGATCTGCTCGGGCGACATGTAGGCGGGTGTGCCGAGGACTTCGCCGTGCTGGGTGAGCTGCGAGCCCTCGATCCTCGCGATGCCGAAATCGGCGATGCGCACGCGCTTGTCGGTGGCGAGGATGATGTTGGCGGGCCGGATGTCCCGATGCACGACGCCCTTCGAATGGGCGAAGTCGAGGGCCGAGGCGGTCTGCTCGACCACGCGGATCGTCTCCGCCGAGTCGAGGCGGCCGGACTTGGCGATCGCGATGTCGAGGGTGGGGCCTTCGACGTGCTCGAACACAAGATAGGGAAGGCCATCGACCTCGCCGACATCGAAGAGAGCCACGATGTTTGGATGCGAAAGCCCGCCCGAGATCCGGGCCTCGTGATAGAAGCGCTGCAGGAACCGGTCGCGCACCGGTCCAGGCTGCAGGTCGACCCGGAAGGTCTTGATCGCGAGAATGCGACCGATGAAGGGGTCGGTGGCCCGGTAAACCGTTCCCGTGGAACCCGATCCGAGCTTTTCGGTGATCTCGTACCGCCCGATCTTGGCCGGGAGTTTCGGGACGCCGTCGTTGACGGCGGGTGTCTTCGGGACGGAGTCGGACATTGAGGGTTCTTTGGTCGGTCAGATACGACGGAAAACCGAACTATACGGCGAAAAGTCGATGCGTCTCTTTACTTGAAGACGGCGATGAGGGGGGCGTGGTCGGAGGGCTGGGCCCCTTTCCTTTCGTCCCGGTCCACCCGGACTTCCGTGCAGGCCCGGGCGAGCGGCGCGCTCGCAAAAATGTGGTCGATCCGGAGGCCATCTCCCTTGGGGAAAGCCAGCATCCGGTAGTCCCACCAGGTGAAGGGGCCTTCGCCCTGGTGATGGATCCTCGTCGTGTCCACGAGGCCCAGCGCGAGCAGGTCATTGAAGGCGGTGGTCATCTCGGGATGGAACAGGACGCTGTTCTTCCAGCGGTCCGGCTTCGCCACGTCGCGAGCCTCGGGAGCGATGTTGATGTCGCCGCAGATCGCGACCCGGCCCTCGAGGTCGAGCCGCGACGCGTAGGCGGAGAGGCGCTTCAACCAGGAGTGTTTGTACGCCCACTTCTCGGTTCCGACGTCGCCGCCATTCGGGACATAGATCGATACCACGCGCACGCCCATGATGTCGGCCGCGATCACGCGCGCCTGAGGATCGTCGTCCCCATCCTCGAAAGTGCGCGTCACGTTCTCAATGGGAACGCCCTTCTTCGCCACGATGCCGACGCCGTTGTAGGTCTTCTGACCGAAGGTCACGGCCTCGTACCCCGCGGCCAACACCGCTTCGTGCGGAAAGTCGTCGTCCACGACCTTCAACTCCTGAAGGCACAAGACGTCGGGCTGCTCGCGCGCAAGGAAAGCGACAAGGCGCGCTTCCCGCACTCGAATGGAGTTGACGTTCCAGGTAGCGATCTTCATCTAGTGTCCAGCAGGCTTGGTAGTTGTGGCCCGCGGGGCCGGACGCTGCTGAGGGTTGCTGCGCCGGGTACGCCTTCGCGCGTCGCCACTGGAACGCCGGAACTCCGGATTCGTGTGGCTCCTTGCTCGGCTCGCACGGCGCGAAGGTCGCCGACGGACTGTTGCGACTCGCGCCTCACGCCCCGGCCGCATGCAACCCTCAGCAGCGTCCGGCCCCGCTCCATCCTCGACCACCTCAACCCTCAGAAACCTCCCCACCACCAAGCCAGTTGGACCGGTCGTCATTGCGAGGAGCCATTCGTTTTGTAACGCGACGAAGCAACCCCGTCCTACAACTATTCGCCTGCATCGTGGACTCATCGCGAACTCTCTTGCGGCGGCTTTCTCCACTCGTCTATGAGGCTGGCGACGAGGCCGGTCCAGCCCGTCTGGTGGGAGGCGCCCAGTCCCTCGCCGGTGTCGCCGTGGAAGTACTCGTAGAAGAGGATGAGGTCGCGCCAGTGCGGGTCGGTCTGGAACTTCTCGCGACGGCCGTGACAGGGTCTTCGCCCGTCCGCGCCGCGAGCGAAGATCGAGATCAGGCGGTCCGACATCGCCTTCGCGGCGTGCCAGAGCGGCTTTTCCTCACCGCCCGCTCCCCCCACCCTCACCGTGAACGCAGGTCCGTACGCGGTGCCGAGTTTGCGCAGGGCCTCGATCATGAGGAACGTGGTGGGGAACCAGATCGGGCCGCGCCAGTTGGAGTTGCCGCCCTTGATCTTGGCCTCCGCCTCGGCAGGCTCGTAACTCACGGTGCGTTCCCCGAAGTGGAAGGGTTCGCGGTCGTGGACCTTCGACATGCTGCGCAGACCGAATTCGGACCAGAACTCGTTGGGGTCGAAGACCCGGTCGAGCAGACGCCGCGTCTGATCGGGGTCGACGATGGCGAGCACATGCGTGGTGGCGCCCTCGCGGTCCACGGGATAACAGACATTCTGGACCACGTGCGCGTTATTGCGGACGAACCAGATCATCCCCTCGCTGAACTCCTTGAACGGCGCCATCCACTTCTCCTCGAGCCGCTCGATCGCGTAGAGGGGGACGAGGCCCACGAGCGAGCGCACACGGAACTTCTCGAAGGAGCCGTCCGGGAAA
>CAYNHK010000234.1:0-7614 GCA_964396875.1 uncultured Acidobacteriota bacterium
GTGGGTAGCTGCGGACGATGGGCCTTGGCTCGCCCTCACATTCGCGGACCGCATGGCGTTTATCTATGTGATGGAGCGGGGCTGACCGCCCCGCCAAGCAATCAGAGGAGCCTTGCGATCCGCTCGTTCAGGCGAGGCCCATCGCCCTCCGCAACTCAGGTTCCGCGAACTTTCTGGTCAATGCACCCAACCCGAGCCGTTCGGGTTCTTGCCGCCGTCCACGACGCGTAACCCCGGATTGCCGCGCTTCGGGGCGAGCAGGCGGTTCAGCTTGAGCTGCGCGGCCAGCGCCGTCCCTCCGCGGATGTAGGCGTACATCAGCCCCATCGCGAGGAAGTGCGGCGCGAAGTTCGAGAAGCCGTACATCACGGCGAACACCGCGGTCATCCCGACGGTGAGGTAGAGAAGGTTCTTCCCGGCGGCCGGCAGCATCAGCATGAAGAGGATCGTCCGGTTGGGAAAGAGTAGAGCCCACGCGACGATCAGAGCGTCCGCCAGCGGCCAGATCGAGAGGTATTGCGCGCGGTGGACATCGCCCCACGCCAGGCCCAGCAGAGTGGTGAGAAAACCCGCGCCGGTCACAATCAGAGCGCAGACGATGAGATACCGGGCGCCGCCCCACAGTCCCGCGAGATCGCGGCCGAAGATCGCGAGCATGAGCGATCCGAACACGAGGTTCTGGCCATCGCCCTCGAAGAAGCCCCAGGTCACAAGACGCCAGACCTGTCCAACGAGAACGAGAGCCGGGGAGAGCAGGGCCAGGCTCAGCGACGGTACTCCCGATCGCTCGAAGAAGGCGAGGAAGGCGCTTCCGAGGATCACGACGACGATGAGGAGGATCGACGCCATGGGCAGCGACTGCCCGAGAATCGCCACGGGCCGGTTGAGGAAGGAACGTCTCATGTCGGTTTGATCGTACCGCGGGAGCCTCGGCCGGGATAGCAGTCCGTGGTGAAAGTGTGCCGCGGCACCGAGACGAGCGATGCGCCCGGCTGGCGATGAGCCGAAGGGCCCGAATATCGGGAATATTCGGGCTCCTGAGCGAAGAAGTCAGGCGGGATGCAGCGTTCGTCGAATGCCGGCAGACTTTAACCACGGGCTGCTACCATCGCGCCCGTCACGGAAGACCTTGAACATGAGCCACGAACTACCCCAGGCCGATCTCGTCGTCCGCAATATCGAGCAACTCGCCACGCTGCGCGGCGATCGCCCGCGCCTTGGCCGGGCCCTCCGGGACATTGGCATCCTTCGTCGCGGGGCGGTGGCCGCAGACCGCGGCAGGATCGTCTTCGTCGGCCTCGATGCCGACCTCGGCGCTTCGGTGCGCAAACGACCCGAGCTTGTCGAGATCGACGCCCGTGGCGCCGCCGTCATACCGGGCTTCGTCGACGCCCATACGCATCTCGCCTTCGCGGGCGATCGTGACGAGGAAATCCGTGCCCGCCTCGCGGGAGCCACCTACGAGGAGATTTCATCCAAGGGTGGAGGGATCGTCAAGACGGTCGCCGCGACACGCGCCGTTTCGCTGGCCGATCTCACGGGTCTCGTCCGGGCCCGGCTCGATCGACTCCTCTCCTTAGGTACGACCACCGCCGAGGTGAAGAGCGGCTACGGCCTTTCCCTCGAAGCGGAGGGGACCTCGCTCCAGGCCATAACCGCGGCCGCCGTCGATCATCCCGTCCGCGTGGTTCGCACGTACCTTGGCGCCCACGAGGTTCCCCTCGATCGCCGAGGCGATCGCGAGGCCTACATCAACGAGATGATCGATGTCGCCATCCCGGAGATCGCGCGTCTTCGGTTAGCCGAGTTCGCGGATGTCTTCTGCGAACGCGGTGTCTTCACCACGGACGAAAGCCGGAGGATTCTCAAGGCCGCGGCCACGGCGGGTCTGGCGTTGCGCATCCACGCCGACGAGTTCTCGGACCAGGGCGGCGCGGCGCTCGCCGCGGAACTCCACGCGCGTTCCGCCGATCATCTGATTCAGGTCTCCGATGAGGGCATTGCCGCGATGGCGCGAGCAGGTGTGGTGGCGACACTCATGCCCGCGGCCTCGTTCTTCTTGAAACTCGGGAAGTTCGCGCCGGCCAGGAAGATGATCGACGCGGGCGTCGCCATCGCCCTTGGATCCGACACGAACCCGGGCGGCGGCCTGTCTTCGTCGATGCCGTTTGCAATGACACTCGCGTGTTTCGGCATGGGCCTGTCCCTCGAGGAAGCCCTCTCCGCGGCGACCGTTGGCGGCGCCACGAGCGTTGGCCTCCAAGACGAGGTCGGCAGCATCGAAGTCGGCAAACGAGCCGACCTCGCGATCCTTCACAGCGACCGGCTTCTCGATCTCGTCCGGCTTGGCGAAAACCCGGTGGCCCGGGTCATCGCCAATGGACGGCTCGTCGGCGGTTAGAAGGTCAGCCGCGCCTGAAGCTCGATACGTCGGTTGCCGGCCTCGCCGCCGCCGCCCCCGCCGCCGAAGCCCATGAAGAATCCGGCAAGCGACGTGGACTGACCAAACTGGGGCGACGTCAGGTTGCCGACCGGCGTGCTTGGATTGACTCGATCGAGCAGGTTGCTCACACTGAGGGAGATCGTGAGGCCGGGGCCGCCGCCCGGACCGCCCCCGCGCCCCATTCCGCCGCCCGGACCGTGGCCGCCGCCCATCGGCCCGCCACCCATCGGTCCGCCGCCGCCCATGCCCGGGCCGCCTCCCTGAGGTGTCGCGGCCTGCGCCTTCTTGAACGGGATCGTCTTCGAGATGCGAAGCGACACGCTCGCGAAACCCGGACCCTCACCGTAGTTCCTTGGAATGATGACGCCGGAACCGGTGGTGTCGAGGGCGCCGTACTCGGTCTCGATGACGCCCGGCTGGCCCGCGACGCCGAAGCTGGGCCGGTCGGAGAACACGGTGTCGAAGTTCAGATCGCGGCCGGTGGTGATGTTGTAGGGGCGGCCGGTTGAGATCGTGATCATCGGGCCGATGCTGATGTTCCACGGCCCGCGGATGTTTCCGCCCGCCATCACGCGGTGACGCACATCGCTGGACGCGCGGCCCCAATCGGCCCCGATGTCGTTGGGATCCGCCGGGAACGTCCCCGCGCCGTCGGTGTCGCCCTCGGCCCAGCCGAGGAAGTAGCGCACGAAGAAGGAGTTTCTCTGGCCGGGCCGGGTCGCGAGGCCGGTGACTACCTGGAACTGTTGGTTGCGGCCCGTCGTCTCGTACGCGTAGACCGCTCCCGGCACGGCCAGGGGACGCGTGCCGTCGGCGCGAATCGCGTTGATGTTGCGGGAGCGGAGCTGGTTGTCGCCGCGCGATGCGATCAACGTCAGGGAACCCGTGAACATCTTTCCAAGCTGCTGCTCGAGGGAAAGCGAGCCCTGGATCGACCGCGGCGCGCGCACATCGGTGTCCAGAACACGGGTGTTCTGCGGCTGGGAGAAACGGTTGAGGGTATCTACCGTGGGCACGCTCGTGACCCCGCCGTTGCTGACCCGGATCTGGTCGAGGACCGCGGTGTCGGTGACGAGATACTGGAGGCGCCCGCCTCCGAGGTAGCGGTTGGCGTCGAGCACGAGGCCTTCGCCGACGCGGTCGTAGAAGACGCCGATGCCGCCGCGGGTCACGGTCTTCGGAGTCCGGCCGTCCTTGTCGAGCTTCAACGAATAGGCGAAGGAGAGACGGGGCGCCAGCTCGAGCCGGGTGTCGATGTTGTTCTGAAGTTCGGCGCGAAGCCCGAGACCGAGCACGAGGCGATCGGTCTTCTTCCAGTCGTCGTTGAAGAAGACGCCGAGGTCGGTCTGCGATACGTTCGCCACCGGGTTGCCGCCTGCCACCAGGAACTGGGTGGCGCCGCCGCCGAGAGCGCGGATCTGAGCGGGAGAGAGACCACGCGCCTGCAGGGCCAGGGTGCGGCGATACCGCTCGAGGCTCGACAGGGTCACTGTGTTCGGAACGCCGCCCGGGCCGGGAATCGGGTTGAAGTTGGCGTCGAGTTCGGGACCGGAGCCGCCGGCGAAAGTGACGACGCCCGCGAAGTTGTTCCGCGATGTCTCGTCGGTGGTGTTACGGCGAACCCTGAAGCCCGCGCGGAAAGCGTGTTTTCGGGTCGCCCAGGAGACGACGTCGGTGAGCTCGAAGCGTGTGCCGTCGTTGCGGGAAAGCCCCACCGCGGCGCCGCCGCTTGTGAAAGAGTCCTGCACCACCAGGGTGGGAGAGGGATCGAGAGCGGTCTGGTCACGTCCGCTCTTGCTGAAACGCATGCGTACTTCGTTCACCATGCGGCCGAGGATGCTGTTCAGGGTGAAGTCGCCGCTGTTCTCGGAGTTCTTCGAGTCAAAACCGCGGGAGGGCAGGTTGTATCCCCCGATGCCGCTGTCCAGAGTCTTGTTCTCGGAGTGCGAGTAGCGCACGGTCAGAGACTGCTTGTCGGAGATCTGCCAGTCGATGCGCGGCGAGAAGGAGAGCCGGGTGGTCGGACGCACGACGGTCTGAACGAACGGCGTGCTCAGGAGATTCTCGTCGAGCGTGACCGCGTTGATGGTGTCGTTGCCGTCGACCGTGCGGTAGTCCGAGTCGAAGGCGAAGGAGGCCTTGCCCTTGGCGATCGGCCCCGCGAAGTCGATGCTGTAGTCCTCGCGCTGGTAGTGCGGCTTGATCGCCTCGCCGAACGGGTTTCGCGTGTTGAGCGCGTCGTTGTTGAAACGGAAGGAAGCGCCGCCGCGGTACCGATCGGTGCCGGGGCGGGTGATGATCTCGATCCGGCCCCAGCCCATGCGGTCGAATTCGGCAGAGAAGGGATTCGAATTGAGACGGATCTCGCGGATGGACGCCTTGTTCGGCACGCGGCCGCCGGTGAAACCGTCGATGTAGATCTGGCCGCCGTTGGGGCCCCCCGAGTTTCCGGCGAGCGATTGCAGATAGGCCGCGAGTTCATCGGGGTCGTCGGGAAGCGCTTCGAGGTCGCCGTCCTTCAGCACCACGGCGCCCGCGTTCTGCGACGCGTCGAGGCTCACCGCGGACGCTTGTTCCTCAACCGTGATGTCTTCCGAGCGCGCGACCTCCAGGCGGATCTCCTGACTGAAAGACGGACCCGCCTTCATTTCGATGTTCGCCGCCGCGTACGAGAGGAAACCCGGCTTCTCAGCGGTGAGGACGTAGGAGCCCTCGGGAACCGAGATCTTGAACCGGCCCTCGCGGTCGCTCGTGACCTGACGTGTGGTGGTGCCGATGAGGATCACCTTGACCCCCGAGACCGAAGCGCCGGTCTGATCCATCACCCGGCCCTCCATGACCGCCTCGACCGCTTCCGCTTCTTCAAACGAAGAGGAGCGGGCGAAGGCCGGGTCTGCCGTCGAGGTGATGAGGGTCAGCGCGCCTATCGCCGCGGCGAGAGCGCCGGCGCGGGAGCGAGAGAGGAACGAAAGGGGAGTCATGTGTGAGTTGCCGTTCTTGGTGTGAGTGGAGGGTTTCAGAAAATTCCGGTTGAGGTCGTGCCTCATTGCATGCCCATGCCGCCGTCGAGAAGGCCCGCGGGCATGCCGACGTCAACGCCGCCGCTGCGGTTGGCGCGCGAGGCGAAGACTTCGATGCCGGCGAGCATGTTGAAGGCGACCGCTTTGCCGGAGGCGTCGATCCGGCCGACGACCGCCCCGACCCAGTCATCCTTCTTGAGATCGGCGAGTGTGATCGCGGGCATGCGCTCGACCAGGTCTTCCATGCCGCCTCGCCGACCACCCGCAGCACCGGGTCGGCCACCCATTCCGCCAGGCGCGCCCGCGCCGCCTCCAGCGCTCGCACCCATGCCACCCGCACCGGCGGGGCGGCCACCTTCAGGGCGGGCGCCGCCTGCGCCCATGCCGCCATTCATGCCCGGACGACCGCCGCCTGCGCCGCCCGACATGCCTGCGAACATCGCGGCCATTTCGGCGGGGATCCGGCGAATCGTCGCGCCCGGGATGACCGAGATCGTGAACTTCTGGTTGGACTGGAGATCTTTGACGCTGATCACGCCGGCCGCGGCATCGATCTTCTCGATGGCGAGGGCCTTGGTCGAGAACGAGCCGAAGACCACGCGTTCGGCGGTCAGCTTCAGCCCGTCGGCCGATCTCGTGCCCAATACCCGCACCTGATCCGCCGCCGCCATGTCCGCGACGGTCGCAGGACGAGCATCGTCGAACTTCACCGAGGTGTCGGCGTATCGGTGAATCGTCGCGTTCTTCGCCTCAACGACCACGGTGTTCGAAGGCGCGGGTGCGGTGGCGCCCGGGGCAGCAGCCGGGGGGGCGGCCGGCGCGTTTGTCTGCAGAATGAACTGTCCATTCGCGGCATCCGCGGAGATCACGGTTCCCACCACGCCACGCTCGCGCCATGCGCGCTGTTCGGCTTCGTTTCGCGCAGTGAGATCCGTCTTCGCCATGACCACGACACGAAGCGCGCCTTCGACCCGGCTTTCGACTCTCGTTCCCCCGCGGACCATCACGCGGTCACCCGCGGTGATGGCATCGAAGGCGATGGGGGCGGCGTTTTGGAGCGAGGTCTCACCGGGGGCGACCTTCACCACTGTCCCCTTCTCCGCAAGGGCCACCGTGACGGTCGCGCCATCGGCCAGCTTCATGGTCACGGTTCGGGTCGACGCATCGACGGTCTCGATCTGGCCGAGCACGGTCACCACGGCAGGCGCCGGGGCGGGCGCCTGCGCCGCGGCAACCGCCGCGAAAAGGCCCGCAAGGGGGAGGGCACCCGAGATCCACGAACTGACTTTTGTCTTCACAACACGCTCCACCTTGAAAACGACCCGACACCATCTTGAAGAACCGAACCGATTCTTCTCCCACTGTCTTAAGTAACTATTAAGACGAGACTTGTCGCACCGACGCCCGACCGGCACGGCAAGGATCCGAGCGGCTGGGGGACGAACCCCCGGCCTACCGGTCCACCCCCTTAGACCGCATATCCCCTTCCGGGGTTGAGGCGGTGGGGTCGACGAAATCCAGGCCCTCGTCAACCTTAAACCGAGTGGGTTGATGAACCTCCGATCGGGCCGTGACATGATCGCGCCCGCATGAGCCACTCCCCCCGCTACGATGCCATGACCGAGAGGGTCAAAGCGCTCTACGACCGCAACCGCCAGAAGGGAACGGCGCCGTGGTGCGGCCACGACTACGATTTCGTGTGCCCTTCCACCGGCACGTATCCGTTTCAGTGGTTCTGGGATTCGTGCTTCCACGCGATCGTCCTGGCGCGGTACGACACGGACCGGGCGCGGTCCGAGATCCGGAGTCTTCTCAAGAATCAACCCGACGACGGTTTCGTCGGGCACGTGACGTTCTGGCAGCGCGAGGCCTTCGAGGAGATGCTGAAGGAGTATTCGATCGCCTATCGGACACCGTATCTTTCCGACTGCATCCAGCCGCCTCTCCTGGCCGAAGCGCTTTCCGCGATCACCCGCGGGGATGGCGGTCGTGCGGTGCTCGATGAACTGCTCCCGAAGGTGCGGCGCTACTACGACTGGCTCGACCGGATGCGGGATCCCGACCGCGATGGTCTGATCGCCATTCTCCAGCCCGACGAGTCCGGTCTCGATCACATTCCCAAGTACGACGCCTACCTCGGGGTCACGAATC
>CAYNHK010000235.1:0-7545 GCA_964396875.1 uncultured Acidobacteriota bacterium
GCCCCCGGGCGCTCGGCGGACGCTCGATTCTCGGCGACGCCCGGAATCCCGAGATGCAGAAGCGGATGAACCTTAAGATCAAATTCCGCGAGTCCTTCCGCCCGTTCGCGCCTTCGGTGCTGGCTGAGCATGTCTCGGAGTGGTTCGACATCGACCGCGAGAGCCCGTACATGCTCCTCGTGGCCCAGGTCGCAAAGCAGCATCAGATCCCGATGACCCCGGAGCAGGAGAAGCTCTTCGGAATCGACAAGCTCAATGTGCCTCGTTCGAAGATTCCCGCCGCGACTCACGTCGATTACTCGGCGCGCATTCAGACCGTGCACCGCGAAACCAACCCCCGTTACTACGACCTCATCAACGAGTTCTACAAGCTGACGGGCTGCCCGGTGGTAGTCAACACCTCCTTCAACGTGCGCGGCGAGCCCATCGTCTGCACTCCCGAGGACGCCTACCGGTGTTTCATGCGATCGGACATCGATGTGCTTATCGTCGATCAGTGGATCTTCCTCAAAGAGGACCAGCCGGTGGTCGAGGACGACAAGAAGTGGATGCAGGAGTTCGAGCTTGACTGACGCCATCCACACCCCGCCACCTGCCACGCGGCGAGACCTCAGGAACTTCGGGATCACGTTCGGCGTGGTCGCCCTGGTGATCGCGGCGTTCTTCGCGTGGAAGGGGCGCACCCCACCCGCGCAGGGTTTCGGTATCGCCTCGCTGGTCTTCTTTCTCGCGGCCGCGCTCGTTCCCGGCCTGCTGCGTCCCTTCTTCGGCCCATGGATGAAGTTCGCGGAGATCCTCGGCTACATCAACACCCGGATTCTCCTCGGCCTCTTCTACTACGTGGGCGTCACTCCAACCGGCCTGCTCATGCGCCTGGCCGGCAAAGATCCGATGACGCGGACGTTCAAGCAGAAGAACGCGCCGACGTACTGGTCGAAACCGCCCGTTCACGTGGACGGCAGCCGCCACTTCGACCGTCAGTTCTAAAAACTTCCTGCGGGCTGGAATAGGACTTGCTCCTATACCCCGGCATGAACGACCTCACGGCCCGGAAAGTCCGCACAGACCTCCAGTCTCGAGGAGCGTTCGCTGGTTCCGCGCGCCCCAATTCCCTGAAAACACAGGGTCTCGGGTCCGCGCCGGTCAGAGCCGTTTCACCCATCCCAATGTCCGTTAACGAACGAGGAGCGTCCATGAGCGAACTGGCACCGACACTGTCCATCCCCGAAGGTCAGACCCTTAAAGATCTGGTTCAGGAATATGAACGTCAGCTGCTGCTGATGGCTCTTGAGCTCGCCGGCTGGAACCAGCGGAAAGTGGCGGCATCGCTTGGCCTGCTGCCCTCAACACTCTCGGAGAAGATGAAGCGTCTCGGCCTGCGCACCACCCGGCCCGAGATCTCGATCAACGACTCCATGGGTTCCGCGACCTTCGGCAATGTAGCCGCCGCCCAGTAGGACCGCCTCAGGAAGAGGCGTCCCTCCTCAGGGTCATCCTCTTCCACCACTTTCGCCACCAGGGCAACGGCGGGCCGGCCACGAGCGCTATCTCGGCATCGAGTTGCCGCGCGCGCGCGAAACCGGCCTGGACGAGTCCGGCCATGATGCGCGCCACTTCCTCGGGCGACACCGGGCCTCGTTCGGCGCGGTACGCGGCCGCCGCCTCCTCCACGTTGTGGTTTCCATCGAGATGGTTCCACACGAAGAGGCCGACGCTCGAGAGCTGGTGATAGGCGCCCAGCCGGGACGGGTCGGCGAGGACCCAGATGGTCTCGCCGGTGGGTGTCGGCCGAGGCTGGAGAACAATGCCGGCATTGGCGATGGGGCGGTCGCGCATCTTCAGCAGGTGCAGAATGTGATCCGCCACTCTCCGGTCGCGATCGAGGGTGTCGATGAAATCGTTCCGATGCAGGGCAAGGAGTTGCAGGTCCTCGATCGCGACGAGCGAGGCGTCGCGCGGCGTGCTCGTCAGAAGCGCGGCTTCGCCGACGATCTCCCCGGCCTCGAGTCTCGCCACCACCCGCGGCCCTGAGGTTTCGTCACGAACCACCTCGGCCACACCGCTGCGCACGAGGTAGCAGACATCCCCCGCCTCGCCCTGCTGGAAAACCGCGGCGCCCGCCGCGAAGTTCACGCGCTGCAGTTTTTCCTCGAACTCCTGCAGCCGTTCCGGGGTCAGGCGCTCGAAAGGCTGGGTGCACTTCACGAAGGAGCGCACGAGAGCGTGCTCCACGGCTTCGAGGAGTATCTCCTTCGCCTCGGGATACTGGTCCAGGACCTCGCTCAAGTGCCGGCCGCGCAGGCTCGATGTGATGAGGGGTTTGAGCGCCGTGACCCGCGCGGTTCGCCGCCTCGACGGCAGCAGGATTCCGATCTCCCCGAACATCTCGCCTTCGGAAAGTCGGCTCAGCGGCGCGCGGCCTTCGGGCGTGCGGATCGAAACCTCGACCTCACCCTCCTCGATCAGGAACAACCGGTCCGCGGGCTCGCCCTCCTCGAGAACGCGGCCGTGCATCGGAAAGGTCTGCTCGGTCAGGTGCGAAGCGAGAGCCTGGCGCGCCTCGGCCGGGAGCCTCGCGAAGGCGGGAATGCCCCGGAGCAACCGTTGTTGCGGATCGCCAAGAATGCGCGGTGAAAAGGAAAGATCCATCGCCCGTTGGTGCCTCGGACTGAACTGCGCGGCATTGTAGCCGACGCCTCGTCCGCCCACGCGGCCCCCTGGCGCGCGAGCAATCGACGCGCCGTCCCGTTAGGCTGGCCTTGTCCGATGTGGTCCACGTGGCGCCTTCTCCGCAGTCTTCCCCGTCCCGTCCAGATCCTCATCGCCGGCACCTTCGTGAACAAGGCCGGCACGTACATCATCCCGTATCTGACCATCGTGCTGATGCGCGACTTCGGCCTTGGCCCGCTCCAGGCTGGCCTGGCGGTGGCGGCATACGGAGCGGGATCACTCGTATCGATCCTCGTGGGCGGACAGACCACCGATCGCCTCGGACGGCGAACGACCATGCTGCTCTCCCTCTTCGGTTCGGGAATCCTCGCTATGTTGCTCGGCTTCGCTCCCGATCTCAGGACCTTCGTCCTGCTCCTCCTCGGCTTCGGCTTTCTCGCCGATCTGTTCCAACCCGCGGCGTCGGCCATCGTCACCGATCTCGTTCCCCCAGAAGAGCGGAAGATCGGCTTCGCCGCGCTCCGGGTGGCGATCAACCTCGGTTTCGCGGCGGGCGTGGTGGTGGGCGGCTTTCTCGTCGACTGGGACTGGCGGTTCCTGTTCTGGGGCGACGGAGCGAGCACCCTGGCCTACGGACTTGTCATCCTCTTCTTCATCGCGGAAACCCGGCCCGCCCGCCGCGAGGGTGATGCCGATATCTCACCCTTCCGTGATCCCCCGTTTCTTCGGCTGGTGGCGGCAAGCGGAGCCTTTCCGCTGCTCATGTTCGCGGTGATGACCGTGCTCCCCATCACCCTGACTGAAGGCGCCGGGTACCCAAGCCGGTTCTACGGCTATCTCATTGGCCTCAACGGACTCTTCGTGGCGATCTTCGAACTGCCGCTCGCCGCGCGCCTTCCCACTTCGTCGCGCCTGCAACTGGCCGCGGGCGGCCTCGTCATCGCGGCTACCGGCGTGGCCATGAACGGCCTCCCGCCGAACCTGTGGATTTACGTGGCCGGCATCCTTCTCGTAACCGCGGGTGAGGTCGTGATGATGCCGCAACTCTCGGCCGCGGTCGCGGACTGGGCGCCGCGTCTCTCCCGCGGCCGCTACATCGGCCTGTTCCAATCGAGCTGGACCTTCGCGAAGGCGAGCGCCCCCGTTCTCTTTCTCCCCCTTCGCGCCGAGATCGGAGACGCGTTGTTCTGGCCTCTTCTCGCCATCGCCGTGCTCCCTGCCGGTGCGTTACTCCTGTCCCTCGCTGGCGAAGACCGGGTTCGCCGCCACGGTCCCCGCGACCTCGTCCCCGAGGCAGAAGTCGAGTGTCGCGTGGAGGCGTAAGCGCGAAGCCGCGCGTCAGCGGACGGGCAGCGGCCGCCGGGTCAACTTGGCGCCGAGCCGGCGCGCGATGTGTTCGGACACGCGATCGCGCAGTTCCCCGGTGATGTCCCCCTCGCGCGCGAACTCGGACCGATAACTTCGGCCCGCAACGGAAGCGCTGGCCACCCTTCCCGGACTCGTGAAGAAGACATCGGTCGGGTTGTTGGCATCGGGCACCGTGCGGACGTGCAGTGAGTGTGCCGCATTCTGGCTCGCCGCGAATCCCATGTAGTCACCAACGAAGAGTCCGTTCGCATTGGGCGCGGTCTGAAGGTTGAAGGGGCCGGAGATCGAGGTCTCGGTCCAGTTCGTCCCATCGCGCGTGGTCGCCATCCAGTAGTTCGTGGGCAGGCTCGCGGGATCCGGGGTGTTGGACCTGAAGTCGAAGTAGGCGACCGACACACTTCCGTCTCCCATGACGACGGGCTGAGCGGTAAAAGCCGCGGCGGAAGGGTCGCCATTGATCCGCGCCGGTTCCGTCCATGTTCGGCCGGAATCCTCAGACCGAACGAAGGCGATACCGTCGCGCGCGCCTCCGGAAAAGCGCCCATCCTGAAACGTCACAACCACCGTGCGCGAACCCGCGGCGGCATGAGCCAGCAGGGAGCCGTCGCGAACCGCCGCACCTGTTTCCGGATCACGCGTTCCGGTGGCGAGCATGTCGGCGATGCGGATCGGGTCGCTCCAGGTGACACCGTGGTCCGACGAACGCAGCACGTTCAGCGAGGATCCGTTGCGGTTGTTCGGCAGGGCCTCGATCAAGGTGAAGAAATAGAGCACGGTCCCGTCGCCCGCGACCACGATCTCCGCGCCAATGGTCTGTGCCGTGGGGCCCGGATCGAACACGGGTCGAGCAGGGGCGTACGAGAGACCGGAGTCCTCGCTTCGCGCGAGGTAGGCCGGCCCGCCGGCATTCTGTCGCAGCCGATCCCACGCCGCGTAGACGAAGCGCGGGTCCGTGGGATCGGCGGTGATCGAGTTCTTGTCGTTGAAGAACGGCGCGGTGTCCTGGATAAGGCTGAGCGGCTGCGACCAGGTGACGCCGTTGTCCGTGGACCGCGAGACCAGCATTGCGCTGAGCGATCCGGGGGCGAATACGGAGCCCGTGACCGTGAGCGCCATCTGGTACGCGATGCCCGTCGGCCCGATCGTCACCCAGGGGTCCGAAGCGCGCTCGAACGTCCCGCCCGCGCAGATCGAAAACGGAAGCGCGGCCTGGGCCCAGGTTGCGCCACCATCCTGCGAAACCGCCATGCCGATCCCCCGCGCCGCGCCGTTGTTCCACCGATCCTGTTGCCAGGCCGCTATGAGATTCGCCGCACGCGCGGGATTGACGGCCAGATGCGGTTCCGCCTCGGCATTGAGGTAGAGAGTTCCCGCCTCGTTCCGGCCGCAACTCCCCGGAAAAGTCGTGGCGCTGCGCGCCACCTGACCCGCCGGAGTCGGCGCCGAAGGTCCGGCGGACTGCGGAACCACGGTGGGCGCTCCCCCGCCCCCACAGCCCATGAGGGTCGAAACGGCCCACAAAGCGTGCGCTCGAAGCGTTCGGTTCCGCATGGCCAGACTCCTCGCTCAGTGTTTGGGAAGCGGCAATCGCAGCCGCGCGCGAACGCCGCTCCGGTCGGTGCGATTCTCCAGAGTCAGCGACCCGCCGTGACCCTCGGCGATCTGGCGGGTAAGCACCAGGCCAATCCCCGACCCTCCCGGCTTGGTGCTGAAGAAGGGCACGAAGAGATTCGCGGTCGCGGGCAGACCCAGGCCTTCATCCTCGACGAGGATTTCCAGGGCCCCGCCGCCGACACGCCAGCTGAGGCGCACGCCGGCGCCTTGTTCCTGCGCTGCCTCGACGCCGTTCCGGATGAGATTGATCAGGGCCTGTTCGATCTGGGTTCCGTCCGCGAGCACGGTGAGGGAAGGACCGGGCTGCACGACCACGCCGCGGCGCGCCTCGAGCACGGTCACGCGACGGACCAGCTCCGCGATGTCAACCGGCGCGAGTGAGGGCGCGGGGAGGCGCGCGAGGCGGGCGTAGGACTCGGTGAAACGCGCGAGCGACTCCGACCTCGAGGCGATCACCGCGAGACCACGGCGCAGATCGTCGTCGAAGTCGGCGGGACGCGGCGTGCGCGAGAGCAGCGTTTCAAGGCTTCCCGCGATCGACTGGATCGGCGCGAGCGAATTGTTGAGTTCGTGGCCGATGACCCGGATGAGCCGTTGCCAGGCCTGGCGCTCCTCGTCCCGTAGCGCGCGGCTCACGTTCGTGAGCACGAGCAGGTGATGGGGCCGGCCCCCTTGCCGGAAGAGCGACCGCCGCACCTCGAACCTTCCGGGCCTTCCCGCGAAGCCCGCGTCCATAACTCGCGGGGCCTCCCCGCGCAGGGCCTCGCCAAGTCCGAGATCGGTCGCCGTGCGCCCAAGGGCCCGCTCCGCCGCGAAGCCCAGGAGGCCCTCGCCCGCGCGGTTCACCAGGCGAAGCTGCTCGCCTTCATCGAAGGCGAACACGGCCACGTCGATCTCCTCCATGACGCTGCGCAGGAGGCCCGTGGCCTCGAGCGCGCCCAGACGCTGATGTTTGAGGGTCTCGGCCAGGGTGTTGACCTCGAAGAGCACCTGCGAAAGCGCGTCGTCGCCGCCCCGTCCGCGGGCGCGGAACGAGAAGTCCTCCTCGCGCAGCGCGGCCAGCAGGTTCGAGACCGTCTGCATCGGACGCACCACCGACATCTGGGCCGCTCGCGCCAGACCCAGCCACAACGCCAGGATGAGAACGGACAGCGTCCACCGCAGTTCGAGGTCGTTGGGGCGCGTCCAGAGCCAGCCGAGGAGGAACGCCGACCCGGGCAGGCCCGCCAGGGCGGCGAGGAGGAAGACCCGGGCGTCGAGCGTGATGGAGCGGGGAAACATCAGAGAGCCCGCGCGATCACGGAAGGAAGCCTAGAGCCCGTGGCGTTCGATGCGGCGATAGAGCGCGCTGCGCGAGAGACCGAGCGCGTCGGCGGCGCGGGTGACGTTCCCTTCGAATCGGCTGAGCGTCTTCTTGATGAGGAACGCTTCGACCTCCTCGAGGCTCATGTCCTCGAGGCGGCCCCCGCGGGGCTCGCCGGCAACGCGCAACGCCAGATCGGCGGCGCCGATCCGCTCGCCGGAGCTCAGAAGCACCGCGCGCTCGATCGCGTGATCCAGTTCGCGCACGTTCCCCGGCCAGCCGTGGTCGAGGAGCGCCTGGGTCGCCTGCGCATCGAAGCCCGTGACGCGCTTGCGATAGCGGGCGGCGTGCGCAGCCAGAAAATAGGAGGCAAGAGCCGGGATGTCCTCGCGCCGGTCGCGCAGGGGAGGTATCCGGATCTCTATGGTGTTCAGGCGGAACTGCAGATCCTGTCGGAATCGGCCCGCCGCCACTTCAGCGTCGAGGTCGGCGTTGGTGGCGGAGATGATCCTCACGTTCGCCTTGCGGGTGCGCGAGGATCCCACGGGTTCGAACTCTCCCGCTTCAACGACCCGGAGGAGCTTCGCCTG
>CAYNHK010000236.1:0-7540 GCA_964396875.1 uncultured Acidobacteriota bacterium
TCGAAGGGCAGGTCGCGTATACCTTCACTTCCGACCGCAACGCGAAGGAGAATCTTCGCGAGGTCAACGCCGAGGCCGTCCTGGAAAAACTCCGCGGCCTGAACGTGCCGAGCTGGAACTACATCGGCCACGATCCGAAGGAGTTCCGGCACTACGGCCCCATGGCCCAGGACTTCCACGCCGCCTTTGGGCGCGATGAAGTGGGGACCATCGGGAGCGAGACCACCATCAACTCCGGCGACATCGCGGGCATTCTCATGATCGCGCTCAAGGCCCTGGACGCGCAGGTGCAGGAGGATCGGCGGACGATCAGTGCGCTCGCGGGGAGGGTCGCGGAACTGGAAGCGCAGGCGGCGCGAGTCGCCGAGGACGGGAGCGCAAAGAAGCAGCGATAAACTCGCGGGCGCGTGCTCACCGCCATTGTCCTGTCCGCCGTCGCGTCCGTTCAGACGCCGGCGGCTCCAAAACCCGCGGCCACGCGCGACGAGACGATTCTCGTGACCGCGGCGCTCGAGCCCGTCCCCCTGCGCAACGCGGGCCGCGAAGTGACCCTGATCGGCCGCGAGGAGATCGACCGCCTTCCCGCGAGGTCGATCGCCGACGTGTTGCGGGTGGCTTCGAGCGTCGAGGTCCGGGCCCGCGGCGCCTTCGGTGTCCAGGCCGATTTCCAGATCCGGGGCGCGTCGTTCGGTCAAGCCCTCGTGCTGATCGACGGCGTGCGCATCAACGACGCGCAGTCGGGACATCACAACGCGGATTTCCCGGTCGGCTTGGATGAGGTCGAGCGGATCGAGATTCTGCGTGGCCCGGGCTCGTCGCTTCATGGCGCCGACGCGTTCGGGGGGATCATTCAGGTCATCACGCGCCCGATCGGAGGTCTCCGGGGAGAGGCCAGCGCTGGCTCCTTCGGCGCCGCGTCGGCTCGAATTGGAGCGGGCGGAAAAGCGGGGGAGCGAACACTGAGCCTTTCGGCGGCGGTGAGCCACACCGAGGGCTTCATGCCCGACCGCGATGCCGACGAGGCTCTGGCCCGCGTGCGTGTGGGCCTGGACGAGAAGTCGACCTTCACCCTCGGTCATCTCGACAAGGAGTTCGGCGCCAACGGTTTCTATGGCCCGGCGCCTTCGCGCGAGTGGACTGAGCAGACAATGGCGACGCTATCGCGCGAACTCGGGGCGAGGGCCGCGACCGCCGGGGTGGCCACTGCCTTCTACCGGACCCATCGGGATCGCTTTGTCTACGACCGCCGCAACCCAGCACTTTCCGACAATCGCCATCGCACCCACGCCTTCGGCCTCGGCCTGCGCGGTTCGCGGCCGATGAACGATCGCGTGCGGGTCTCCGCGGGGGTCGATGGCGGGTCTGATCGAGTCACGTCTTCGAACCTGGGCGATCACTCCTACACGCGAGGAAGCGTGTTCGCCGAGGCACAATGGGTCTCGGGCCGGACGATCCTCTATCCAGGACTGCGTTTTGACGTCTACGAGACGTTTGGATCTTCGCTCTCCCCAGGCCTCGCTCTCGCCCGGACATTCGGCTCATCCACCACGCTGCGCGCCTCGGTCGGTCACGCATTCCGTGTGCCGACGTACACGGAGCTCTACTACCGCGACCCGAATCATCAGGCGCGGAACGATCTCGAGCCGGAAGAGGCCTGGTCGGGAGAGACGGGCGTTGAATGGTCGGCGCCGTCGGGCCTCAGTGTCGGGGCCGCGCTCTTCTCGCGCTGGGACGATTCGGTCATCGACTGGGTGAAGGCGACCGCGCAGGAGAGGTGGCATACCGAGAACCTCCGTGACGTGACTACGCGGGGGGTCGAACTAAGTGTGCGCCGGCCCTTGGGCCGATCGGGCCGGGCCTCCGTGAGCTACACCGGCCTGCGTGTGTTGAGCTCGGTGCCCGCTGCATTCTCGAAGTATGTCCTCGACTACGCGCGCCGATCCTTCGCTGTGGCGGTCTCGGGCGATCTTGCTGCGAACTTCAACGGGGGCGTGTCCGCGAGCTACAAACTCAGGCAGGACAGCCGGTCGTACTGGGTGGTGGATCTGAGGGCCGCGCGCCGTGTCGGTCGGGCTGAGGTGTTCGTGGACGGTCAGAATCTTCTCGATACCCGGTATCAGGAGATCAGAGGCGTCGACCTTCCCGGCCGCTCCTTCTCGGCCGGCGTTCGGCTTAACTCGCGATAGCCAGTAGAGGACTTACTGCTCGGAGACCGCGCTGATCGTTCCGTTCGTGTTCGTGGCGTTCCGTCGAACCACGTTCGTGCCGAAGGAAGCGAGTGTGCCGCCGCCCACCGCGGAGAGGCCCACGGTGTTTCCGAACACATGGGATCGACCGATACGCAGCGTGCCTCCGGTGGATGTCGCGACACCGTTGCCGTTGAGCGAGAACTCGGAGCCTGAGACGACCACCAGACCCCCGCTCGCGAGCACGCCGCTTCCGGTGTTGCCGGTGAAGGAGCCGCTGCGGATCGAGTAGCTCCCGCCGAGCACGGTGAGTCCGTCCGTGTTCCGCTCGACGCGGGTGTCGGTCACTGAGATGTGGTTTGTCGCGCTCGTGCCGTCATCACGGATCCCGGTGACGTTCGCGCGGACGATCGAGTCGATCACCGAGATTCGTCCGGGCGTCGCGTTGTTCATCCGGAGCCCGACGTTCCATCGATCGGATCGTGCTGTCTTCGATGGAGACCTGGCTGGCCGCGGTCAAGGTCACCCCGGTTCCCGAGCCCGTCCCCTTGACGGTGAGCCCGCGCAGGACCACGCGCGCGCCCGGAGCGTTGACGGTGATCGGCTGGCGGACGAAGGCCACCGTGCCTGACGGTGATGTGAGCTTGACTCCCTGTGTGATGGTGAGCGGCGCTGTCTCGTACTCCCCGGGGGTGAGGATGATGATCTCGCCGTCCACCGCGGTCTGCAGGAGCGCGGCCGCGATGTTCCGGCAGGGCGTGGTTTGGGCAGAGCAGACGTTCGCGTCGGAGCCGGTGGCCGAGACGAAGGTACGCGCCGGCCCGTCGTCGTCCTGGATGATGCCCACGGCGGTGGCGTCGGCGATGTTCGCGTTCGTGGCGCCCGAAAGAACCACGGTGAAGGCTTCACTCGCTTCGGGTGAGACGTCGCCGAGGATCGTGACTTCGACGACTTTGCTGACCTGTCCGGGCGTGAACGTGAGAAGCGTCGGCCCAACCGCCGTGTAGTCGGAGGGGGCGGTCGCGGTGCCATTCGAGGTTTGCGCGGTCACCGTCACCGTAGAGCCGGAAGCCGGCGTGAGAGAGACGGTGAACGAGAGCACCTTGGTGCCCGCGTTCCCCTCGCTGGTGGCGGCATCGGCGATTGCAAGTACCGGGAAGGCGTCATCGTCGACGATGGTGCCGACGCCGTGCGCGTCGGCGATCGGCGCGCCAACGGGATTCGAAAGATTCACGAAAACGGTCTCGGAAGGTTCGCCAGAGGCATCTCCGTTGATCACGACGGTGACCGGTTTCGACGTTTCACCAAGAGCGAAGGAGACGGTCGTGGTAAGCGCCGCGAAGTCAGACGGGGAGGAAGCTGTTCCCGCGACCGCCTTCGCCTTGACCGTGATTGCCCCCGGAGCGGGCGCTGAAAGCGATACGGTGAAGGTGAGATTGGTTGTCCCGGCGCTGCCTTCCGCTACCGAAACGTCATTGATGGAAATCAGCGGAGGATTGGGGAAGCCGAGGCCCGCGCAGTCGAGGCCGCCCTGGGCACAGTCCTCGAGAGCTACGAACTTCGGCGACGTCGAGGTTGTCTGGTCCTGGAACTCGAGGGCTCCCCATCGGCCGAACTGGCCGTAGATGAAGAGGTCGTTGAAGTGCACGAACGAATCTCCGCCCACGATCGCGCGCCATTGACACAGGTACTGTTTGTAGAGCGTGCCCATGCCTGCGTCACGGTTGACGCTGTCGAGAATTCCGTTGGCCGTGCTGTTCCCGTTATTCGGGCCGAGGGCGAGCAGGTGCTGCCCGCCCTCGTAGGCGACGATCCGGAGAGGCACGCCCTGGTCGTTGACCATCCCGTCGGTGAACGATCCGAAAAGCCCCGGACCGTGGACCAGATTGCGATGGGTCTCGAGCCAGAGCTTGACGTGGTTGTCGTTGTCCGTGGTCCCGACCAGATCGGTCTGCATCTGGGTCAAGACCTGCGTGTTCGACAGCGACGTCAGATTCGCGAGACCACCGACGCGGCCACCGCCATCCATGTAGGGGGCGAGGGCGATGGCGTCGGCCTTGAGAAAGACGTTCTCGAAAAGAGCGACCTGGCGGACGAGGTCGGCGTTGGCGGCTTGTCCCGCCAGCACCCGGACGATGCGCGAGGTCCCGCCAAATACCGTCTCGAAGATGGCGAACATCTCGGCCGACCGCCGCGCCTGGTAGTTGAGTTTGGCGGTGAAGCCCGAGCCGAGGCCGAGGTTCTCTCCCTGCTGCTGGATGAAGATGCCCTGGAGGAACTGTCCGTTCCAGATCTCGTTCGAGTATTCGATATAGAGCTTGCGGCCGGGTTCGAGGCGATCGCGGATCAACGTGGCCGCGCTGGTCATGAACGCGTCGGTGGCTTCGGCGGGAAGGTTGATCCACATGTCGGCATCGAGGGCGTTGCACAGGTCGACCATGTACTCGAAGGCCACGCCCGATCCGTGCTCGCCGGAACCGAGATCGATCACGGTCTGGGTCGCGCTCGCAAGAGTCTTCCACTGGGAGAAGTTCTGGATCGTGGAGCCGTTGGTGCCCATCCAGTCCATGAAGCGGATGAGCTTGTAAGGAGCGAGGGTGGAGAGGAACAGGGGATGGAAGGGCTGCGCGTCGGCGGTGGCCTCGAAGCCCGCCATGATGAAGCGGATGTTTCGGATGGGGTCGCCCGGGCTCGTCGCGGTGAGTCTCAAGATGATGCCGCCGTTGGGGGCGGTCTGCGGGGGAACGTTCACGAAGAACCGATTCCCGGGTCCCGGCGTCGAAATGATCGAAGCGCCTGCGCCGAAGGTGACAGTCCCCGTTCCATCGAATTTCAGGACGTAGCAGTTGGCGGCGGATGGAGTGGCTGCGCAGTTAGGGGTCGAGGGATAGTGGCCCGATTGGTCGAAGAACATCAGAGCCTGTGCGACCTGGCCGCCGGTCAGATTGGTGACCCAGCCGTCCGCGTCGAGCTGCCCCGGTGGAAAGTCGGCGAACGATCCGTCGAGCCAGGGACGCGACAGCTTGAAGGCGTCCACGAACGTCCAGTGGCGGCTGAAATCCGAGAGGGCGTTCAGGTTGGTTCCGAGGACCCCTGTCTGGGTCTGCGCCGGCGCGACGGTGGCGAGAGCGGCGAGAAGGATCGCCGCGATTCGCGCGCGCCTCGTGATGTGGGTCATGACTCTCCTGGGGCGCTCGAAGCGCATCTCGGCCCGCAAGTACGAGCACGATGCCAACCAAGGTATCACGCCCCTTCCGGCTTTATCCTTCGTGGATGACTGGTGAAGACCACGTGGTGCCCACCCGCGAGGGTTACGACCTTTGGTCCGAGATCTACGACGACGAGGCGAATCCTCTCGTCATGATCGAGGCGCCCGAGGTTTCGCGAGCGCTTGGAGAGGTTCGCGGCCTCAGTGTGCTGGATGTCGGCTGCGGAACCGGCCGCCACGCGTTGGAGCTCGCCAGGGCCGGCGCCCACGTGACCGGCGTCGATTTCTCGAACGGAATGCTCGAGAAGGCGCGGGCGAAGCCTGGAGCCGAGTCAGTTCGCTTCATTCATCAAGACGCCGCCGCGGGTCTGCCCTTCGAATCGCGCTCCTTCGATCGCGTGATTTCGTGTCTCGTGGTCGATCACGTCAAGGACCTCGCGACCTTCTTCTCCGAGCTTCATCGCGTCTGCCGCGATGACGGCTTCATCGTGGTCTCGGTGATGCATCCGGCGATGATGCTCAAGGGAGTGCAGGCGAGGTTCGACGATCCCCGCACCGGCCGCAAGATATGGCCGCAGAGCGTTCCGAACCAGCTCTCGGACTATGTGATGGGCGCCATCAACGCCGGTCTCCGCGTTGTTTCGCTCTCCGAGCACGCCATGCCCCAGGAAGTCGCCGCGCGCCACCCCCGCGCCGAGAAGTACCTCGGCTGGCCCATCCTGTTCCTGATGAAGCTCGCTACGACACCGGGATCTCGAATGCGATCTGTGGAACCAGGATGAAGACGTAGTAGCCCGAGGTCCAGATCGTCGCGCGGAAGTTCACGCCGATGGCCCCGCCCGGCGGGATGGTGGTTTCGAGTGTGCCCAGCGGCACCACGAGCCGGGAGTTCAGGCCGCCCACCACGGAACCGGTGAACGGATGAACCAGCGGGTACATGCCCGAGGACTCGAGGTTGGTTTGCTCGACCCATCCGATCCCGCTGCCGATGTCGAGGGACGGGGCGTCCGCGACTCTGAGGTCGGCCCGGATCTGGAGGCTGTGCCGCGAGTTCAGTGTGCTCAGGTTGATCACCTTGAACGCGAGTTCGGAGATCGTCTTACCGGTGTTGTTCGAGAACACTCGCCGGAAATCGATGCGGTTGAAAGGCACGACGGCCCGGTTGGGCTGCTGGTTTTCACCGCGTGCGGGATCGGCGAGAGACACTGGAAGTTCCGCGTTCAAGACGTCGAAGAGCCCCGCCGTGCCCTCCGGATTCGGCCCGCCCAGAATCGCCTCGAAGTCTCCGGCCGGTCCATAGGCGCCGCCCCCATCCGCGGCCGCGAACATGAAATCGCGGGCGTTGTCACCGACGTCCGAGAGAATCGCCAGGTTCGTGAGCCGACGCACCCAGGCCACCTCGTGCGCAGGCGACATCGGCGATCCGGCCGAGGTCTGCACGACTTCGGGGAGAGGCGTGCCCTCGAAGAACAGGGGCGAGCCCTCGATCACACTCCCCACGGAATCGAGACGCGTCGCGCCGGAGAACGCGGCCGCCGTGGCCGTGGAGAAGAGTCCAAGGCCCGCGTCGTCGGGGATGTCTGTCCCACTCAGAACGTGATCGGGCGATACCGACAACGAAAGCGCCTCGCCCGCGAGAAGCCAGTGCCCGCCTTTCGGAATGAGGGTTCCGTCCGGAATCGTGGCGAGGCTCCCCGCGCTGGTTGCGATCGACCAGCCGCCCGAACCGCCGAGGTCGAGCACGACGATGTCCAGAGACGTCCGGTTCCCAAGCTCGACGTACTCATCCTGCGGACCGAAGCGGCCGCGGGTGCGGAACTCGCTGATCACCACGTCTCCGGGGGCGACCGATGAGCCGATCACGAGGAGGTCGGTGAGGCCGGTGCATCCGCCCGCATCGGTGGCCTGGATCCTGAAGCTCCCGGCGAGGGTTGGAGTTCCGGAGATCAAATCGCCGGTGAGGGAGAGACCGGTGGGCATGTCGCCTATGACCGTGTACTCGTAGGGCGTGTCCGGACTTCCCGCGGCGGTGACCACAGCGGAGTATGGCGTTCCCTCGAGGGAGTTCGTCGGGCCGGTTACGGTGATCGTCGGACAGGGCGGAATCTCGATCGTGATTACGGCATCGGACGCGTCGTCCGCCTGG
>CAYNHK010000237.1:0-7379 GCA_964396875.1 uncultured Acidobacteriota bacterium
ATCGACCACGCCGGGGACAATGGCGAGGAAACCAAGCTCGCGCAAGGGAACCCGCTTCGGCGCATCCGGAGTGATCGAATCGACCTTGCCGCCGCGAACCGTCAACACACCCGCGCGCTCGCCCGTAGGCGTGACGATCCGTGCGCTGCGAAGGGCGAAAGCGCGGTGGCGCATCGGCAGAGTCTACGGTCGGTCCGGGCCCGAAACAGACGGTAAGCTCTCTCGACCATGGCCCTCTCCAAATCCCCCACCTCGCAGCCTGTTCGGGACGAGGCGTTCATGCACATGGCCCTCCGCGAGGCGTCCCGCGGCATGAAGGCCCGGCAGGGCGGTCCATTTGGAGCCTGCATCGTGCGAAACGGTACGATCGTCGCGGTGGCGCACAACCGGGTGCTCGTATCCGGCGATCCGACCCAGCATGCCGAGGTGGTGGCAATCGGCCGGGCCGCGCGGCTTCTCGGAACCCATGTGCTCAAGGGCTGCACCATCTACTCGACCACCGAGCCGTGCCCGATGTGTTTCTCAGCAATCCACTGGGCCCAGATCGACCGGATCGTGTTCGGCACGGGCATCGCGGATGTGAAGCGGCTCGGCTTCAACGAGCTGTCGATCTCCAACCGCACGCTCAAACGCCTGGGCCGGAGCGGCGTCGTGCTGGATCAGGCCTCGAAGCGCGAGTGCACCGAGCTCCTCTCGGCGTGGGCCGCGATGGAGACGAAGACCACGTACTGATCGGGTCGTTTCAGGCGGCGCGGGCGGACGAAGCAAGGCGCGCCACCACACCCAGAACGCGATCGATGTCGTCGGGCCCGATGCAGACATGCGCGGAAAGGCGCACCCCATTGGCATCGCTCTGGGCGCGGACGCGGATCTTCTTCTCCCACAGCGCGTTCTGCAGATCCCGCGCGGGGATGCCCTCGACCCGGAACGTGGTGATCGCGGACGCCAGGCGCGGGTCGGCTGGCGAAGAAAGCACGGCGCGCGGGATCTTCGCGAGTCCCTCCCGAAGGCGTCGGGTCAGCATGAGATCCCATCGCTCGACTCTCTCCATGGTGTTCCGCTCGGCGAGGGCGAGGGCGGCGGTGAGGCCGTCGATAAGAGCGGTGCTTCCCGTGCCGTATTGCATGAAACGGAAAGCGCCCTGCTCGAGGTTCTCCCACTGATAGCTTGCGAGCGTGGTCCAGAACTTCGGCTGGACACTCCGCTTCACATAGAGCAGACCCGTGCCCTTGGGGGCCATCAGCCACTTGTGCGGGCTCGCGACGTACGCGTCGCACCCGAGTTCGCGCACGTTCACCCGGATCTGACCCACCGCCTGCGCCCCGTCGATGAATGAAAGGGCTCCTCGCTCGCGCGCGAGGGCGATCAGCTCCACCACGGGCATGAGAATTCCGAATCCCGATGTGATGTGCGAAGCCATGATCACGCGCGTCCTGGGCGTGGCCGCGGCGCGGAACATCGCCGCGATGCCCTCGGGCCCGCCAGAGACCGCACTCGCGAGGGGCAACTCCTTCACCACGCTTCCCCGGCGCTTCGCCATGAGGCGGAAGATGGACACCGCTCCGCCGTGCTCCTGGTCGGTGGTGAGGACCTCGTCGCCCGCCTGCCAGTCGAGGCCGTTGCCCAGCATGTTCATCCCCATCGTGGCGTTCTGGGTGATCGCGATCTCGTCGGGTTCCGCCCCGAGGAAGCGCGCGGCGTCAGTGCGGGCGGCCAGCAGGGGCTGATACCCGGTGAGCGGCTCACCATCCGCCTGGAAGTACGGCCAGTCCGGGAGGGCCGCTTCGGTTCTTCGCAGCCCGCCCACCATCGCGTCGAGGACTTCGCGTGGACTGGACCCGAGCGTCCCCGTGTTGCAGTACGCCACGTCGCGAGGGAAGAGAAATTCGCCGCGAAGCCGGGCGAAGACCGCAGCGTCTTCGGTTGAGGGCGATTGTGCTTCCGCCCCACCGCGCGCGAGCAGGCCGTGAACGATGGGTGCGGCCGCGAGCGCCCCCAGGAAGCCCCGTCTGTTTTCCATGACTCTCCTTTACCAGCCTGTTTGCGCGGAGAATACGTGGTTTCGCGATGGTCACCGCCCTCATCCTGCTTTCAGCACTCCTCCACGCCTCGTGGAACGCCTTCGTCAAGAACGATTCGGACCGGACCTTGTCGATGGCGTGGATCATGGGGCTCGGCGGTCTGGCGAGCGTGGTGGTTCTTCCTTTCCTCCCCTTCCCGAAGCCAGCGGTGTGGCCCTACCTCATCGTGACCACGATCCTGCAAAACGTCTATTTCGTCTTCGTGATCCTCTCGTACCGCCACGGGGATCTGTCGCAGGCCTACCCCATCGCGCGGGGAACCGCGGCCCTGCTCGCCGCGATCGCATCGTCGGCCCTCGGCATCGACACCCTGGTCGCCCGGGAGTGGCTTGGCATCTGTATCTCGTCCCTCGGGATCGCGAGCCTCGCGTTCGCGGCCGCGGGTGCGGGCGCGTTGCTGCGCCGATCGATCGGCTATCCCCTCCTGAGCGGCGCTTTCACCGCGGGGTACTCCATCGTCGACGGCATGGGGGCGAGGACCGCGGGCAACACGTTCGAGTACGTGATGTGGATGAATCTGTGCGCGGCCCCGTTTTTGCCGATCTATGTTCTTCTGCGTCGCGGCAGATCCGCCTTCACGGGCGGCGGCCCGGCCCTGCGATCCCGCCTTGGCGCTGCGACCCTGGCCTTCATCAGTTACGGCATCGCGATCTGGGCTCTCTCGAACGGCTCGATGGGACGCGTCGCGGTCCTGCGCGAAACGTCCGTCCTCTTCGCGGCGATCCTCGGCACACTCGTCCTCAAAGAGCCCTTCGGCAGGCGGCGGATCCTCTCCGCCCTGGTGATCCTCAGCGGTTTCGCGCTCTGGCCGTAGCGAAACGGAACGCGGTCAGCCGAGGCGGCGGACGAGTTCGTGGAGGACGTCCCCACAATCGCCCTCGACTTTGACGTGCGCGAGGTCGTCCGCGCGCGTCTTTCCCCGGTTCACGAGGGCCACGGGCTTTCCGAGTTCGGCCGCAGCGAGGCAGAAGCGATAGCCCGAGAAGACCATCAGCGACGAGCCGACCACAAGGACACCGTCGGCTTGCGCCAACGCCGCGTAGCAATCCGCGACGCGTGCCTTCGGCACGTTCTCTCCGAAGAAGACCACGTCGGGCTTGAGCATTCCCCCACAGGCCGCGCACGCGGGCACCGCCACATCGTCGAAAGGGCCGTTCAATTGCGCGTCGCCGTCGGGGGCGTCCACCGCGTCCATCCTCGCCCACCTCGGATTTCGCTCCACCAGTTCCCGCTGAATCGTCCCGCGCGACACGGTCGCCGCGCACTCGAGGCACTTCACGGCGTCGAGACGCCCGTGCAGGTCGATCACCGTCTCACTTCCCGCTTTCTGGTGAAGGCCGTCGACGTTCTGAGTGACCAGAGCCGCCACCGCTCCCGCCCTCTCGAGGGCGGCGAGCGCGGTGTGGGCGGGCGCGGGCTTCGCGGCGGCAACGCGCGCCCAGCCGACGAGGCTTCGTGCCCAGTACCTTTGCCTCGTCGCGTGGGATCCGACGAAGTCCTGGAACTGGACCGGAGGTTTGTGCTTCCAGGCGCCCGTTTCGTCGCGATAGTCGGGGATCCCCGCGGCGGTGCTGCAGCCGGCGCCGGTGAGCACGAAGAGCCGCGGCGCGCGGCGCACGAAGGCATCGAGGGTTACCGGAGGGGACATGGCAGCGGACTATATGCTTGGGCCACATGACGACTTCTTCACCCTCGAACGACCTCTGGCAGACCACCTCGAACCGCTTGTGGAAAACCCTTTCGCCCGAAGAGAAGAACCTCGCCGCGGCCGAGATGGTCAAGGATCCCACGCCGCTGATCCGCGCGAGTGTCACCGCGGTGGTGGCGGACGCGCGCAAGATGCGGCCCATCGCGGCGCGGAAGCTGCCTCCGGAAGTCCAGGCGAGGATCGTGGCCACGGTACGCGATCCGGGTGAAGTCCTCGCATCGTCCCTGCTGGTGGCCCTCCACCTCGGTCCTCGCAAGCCCATGCTCGTAGCGTTTCTCGACGCCCTCGGCCTGCCTCACGAGGATGGCGTCCTCAAGGACGACTCCACCACGCCGATCGGCCTCGAAGACCTCAAGAAGGCGTGTGCGGCTCTCTCGTCCGAGCCACCCTCCGCGGTGCGGATCTATCTCAACACGCTCTGGCTCCAGGACCCCGACCGATGGGCCCACGCCCGCGAAGTCTTCGCCGCCTGATCTTCAATAGGCGTCGCTGATCGGGTCGGGTCCCTGCGCACCCGGCAGAGATAACCAGTAGCGCTCCATCGGCGTCCGGCCGCCTCCGCTCGCCGCGTGCCGGACCATGCGCCGCTCAAAAACCTTGGGTGAGCCAAGCCGCGCGGCGAGCCCGAGCGCGGCCGCGAGTTCGAAAAGGTCGGCGCTGTCGCGCTCACGCCACGGTTCCACTACGGGCTGCAGCTTCGGTCCGAGAGCTTTGTGTTGATCCCAGTCGGAGGCGTCGCGGAACGCGGGCTTGAGGGATCGCGACAACCGCCCTCGCTGACCCAGGGTCCCGAAGATCGGGGGCACGAGGCCGAGGACCAGTCTCAGCCTGAAGGGTCCGTAGCGTCGCGGGGAGCGAAGATCGCTGGCGGGAGGGAGCCGTACCCCAAGTGCGGCAAGCCGCAAGGGCACGGCCTCGGGAACAAGACAGTTCGGCCGCTCCTCGAAGAAGAGAAGATCCCGGCCCTTGTCCACGTTCATGACCGCGCGCAGTGTCGCGAAGTAGTCGACCGACGGCTGGGCTCCGAGAAGACCAAGCGGCGCCGCCACGTGTTTGGGATCGTGGCGCCGGATCTCCACCGCGACCCTTTCTCTCAGGGCCTGGGGTGAGCCGGACAGGTCTGAAAGGGCGCGTACTTCCGCCAGACCGCGACTTGTAATGGCTTCGGCGCCGTCCGTATCCACGAGGGCCAGAATGAGACTGCGACGCCCGGCGTCGCGCTCGGCATTGAGCCGCGAGAAACAGGAGAGGGCGGCGAGAGACGCGCTGTCGGTGAACACAACGCTGTCGAACCCCACGCAATTGCTCCCTTTACAGGACCGGCGGCGGAAACCTGCGCCTGATCCCAAGATCCGACTGGTAGCGGGGGCAGGATTTGAACCTGCGACCTTTGGGTTATGAGCCCAACGAGCTACCGGACTGCTCTACCCCGCGTCGAGTCGACGGCGTGATTGTATCAGAGGTCGGGGCGCATGCGGTGATAAGTTCGCGGTCCCCTCATGAAGACAAGCGCGATCATCCTGGTGGGAGGCGAGGGCACGCGGCTCCGTCCCCTCACCCTGGAGCTGCCAAAGCCTGTTGTTCCGGTCCTCGACCGGCCTTTTCTCAAGTTCCAGCTGGACCTCCTGCGCAAGGCCGGCATCGAGGACATCGTCTTGTGCGTCGCCTTTCGTCCCGAGCGCATACGCGCGGTCCTCGGTGACGGCGCCATGGACGGGGTGAGACTCACCTACGTCCTCGAAGAGACGCCCCTCGGCACGGGCGGCGCGGTGAAGAACGCCGAGTCCGTCCTCGGCGACCGGGTCGTGGTGATGAACGGCGACGTCCTGGCCGACATGGACCTCGGCGCGATCCTTCGACTCCATGAGGAGACGAAGGCGGCCGCCACCATCGTCCTGCATCCGGTGGACAACCCTTCCGCCTACGGCCTGGTCGAAACGGACGCGACCGGCCGGGTGGAGCGCTTCATCGAGAAGCCGAAGCCGGAAGAGATCACGACCAATCGGATCAACGCCGGCCTCTACGTCCTCGAAACTCGAACCCTCTCTCTGATGCCGAAGGGCATCCCGTATTCGATCGAGCGAGGCTATTTCCCCACGCTGATCGCAAGCGGCGAGCGGGTGCAGGCGTTCGTTCACGAAGGCTATTGGATCGACATCGGAACCCATCAGAAATACCTCCAGGTCCACCTCGACCTCCTGTCGCGCCGGTTCCCGCACGAAACCCGCGCGGCGGTCCGCGGTTCGGGCTTCGTCCACGAGAGCGCCACCATCGATCCTTCGGCCGTGCTCGAAGGGAATTTCTACGTCGGCCCGGGCTGCCACATCGGCCCCGGTTCCCGGATCGAAGACGGCGCCGCTTTGATCTCGAACGTCCGGGTTGTAGGCGCTACCGTCCGTCAAAGTGTGATCTGGGGCGACACCGAGATCGGCGAAGGATCGGTGGTCTCGGGCGCGCTGCTTTCGAACCGAGTGCGCGTCGGAAGGCACTGTCATGTCCTCCCCGGGGCAGCACTCGGGGACGGAACCGTCGTCTCCGACCATTCGCGAACCTCTTAGCCAAACCCGTGAAAGTACAGGACCACAAATACATGAACCCCGACCTCTCGCACATCTTCAAGGCCTATGACATCCGTGGCCTGAGCCCGAGCGAGCTGAATCCGCCCCTCGCGCGACGCATCGGCATGGCCTTCGTCGATTACCTCAAGGCGCAGAACATCGCGATCGGCCGGGACATGAGAGACACCTCCCCCGACCTGGCCGCAGCCTTCATCGAGGGCGCCCGCTCCCGCGGCGCCAGCGTCATCGACATCGGCATGGTTTCGACGGACATGCTGTACTTCGCGGTGGCGAGCCACTCGCTCGATGGCGGCGCCATGCTGACCGCCTCGCACAATCCGAAGCAGTACAACGGCATCAAGCTGGTGCGCGCGGGTGCGGTGGCCCTCTCCGGAGACGCGGGCATCAAGGAGGTCAAAGAGAGCGCCCTCGGTCCCGAACCTGCGCCCTTTTCGGGGCCTGTGGGCTCGCTCGCGCAAAGAGACGTGACCGACGCTTTCGTCGCCCACTGCCTCGGCTTCATCGACACCTCGAAACTGCGCCCGCTGCGTCTGGTGCTCGACGCCGGCAACGGCATGGGCGGACCCGCCGCCGAACGCGTTTTCGCCGAGCTTCCGTTCGACCGAACCGATCTCTACTTCACGCCCGACGGCAACTTCCCTAACCACCCGGCCGATCCTCTCGTCGAGGAAAATCGCCGCGACATCATCGCCGCGGTCAAGGCGAAGGGCGCCGACATGGGCATCGCGTGGGACGGCGACGCCGACCGCTGCTTCTTCATCGACGACACCGGCGAGTTCATTCCCGGCGACTTCGTGACCGCCCTGCTCGGCACGATGTTCGCGCAGCGTGAGCCGGGCGCCACCATCGTCTACGACGTTCGCGCATCCCGGGCGGTAGCGGATAGCGTGAAGGCCGCCGGCGGAAACCCGGTCATGCACCGGGTCGGCCACGCGTTCATGAAGGTGAAGATGCGCGAACTGAACGCGGTGTACGGCGGTGAGGTTTCGGCGCACTACTACTTCCGCGACA
>CAYNHK010000238.1:0-7378 GCA_964396875.1 uncultured Acidobacteriota bacterium
CCTTGCGCAGGTCCTTCATTGTGAACATGTACTGGGCGGCCACGGATACTCCTCGAAAGGGTTGGGAAGGGGCTGATCGCAACGATCAGCCAGCCCGCGATACTCTCACACTTACCCTCTTGACCCCCCACGAGTTCCTCCTTCGATCGGAAGTTCCGGCAAGTGCCCCTGCGGTCTACGCCTGGCACATGAGACGCGGCGCCTTCGAGCGCCTGGCCCCGCCCTGGGAAGAGCCGCGCGTGATCTCGCCCTTCGCTCCACCCACGGCCGGAGGATCGGTCGAGATGCACGTTCCCATCGCACCCGGCGCCAGCATCGTCTGGGTCGCCGACTTCGCGGAAGTCCGGGAGGGAGAGATGTTTCGCGACGTTCAGCGGACCGGACCCTTTGACCTTTTCGATCACACCCACCGCTTCGAACCGAAGGACGACTCCACGAGCGTGATGGAGGATCGGATCCGTTACGTGCTGCCGGGAGGTCGCCTCGGTGATCTCCTTGGCTCCGGACTCGTGCGGAAAAAACTCGCGGCGACGTTCGCGTACCGGCATCGCGTGCTCGCGAAGGATCTGTCGGTCCACGGACGCGCCGCCAAGCGGGGGCTGCGGGTCCTCGTCACCGGCGCCACCGGACTCGTCGGCCGCTCGCTCGTGTCCTTCCTCGAAAGCGGCGGGCACACGGTCCATCGTCTGACCCGACACGAGGCGCGGAACGATCGGGAGATCGAGTTCCATCCCGAGAAGGGCGCCGCCCATCCATCCGATATGGAGGGCTTCGACGCGGTCATCCATCTCGCCGGCGATCCGATCGCCAAGGGCCGATGGACCGATGAGAAGAGGCGGCTCATCAGGGACTCCCGTGTTCCCTTCACCAGGAGGCTCGCCGAAACCCTCGGCGCGCTCGAGAAACCGCCCGCGGTGTTCATCTGCGCCTCGGCCACGGGCTACTACGGGGATCGCGGCGATCGCATCCTGCGGGAGTCGGATCCTCCCGGTGTGGGCTTCCTTCCCGAGGTCTGCCTGGAGTGGGAAGGCGCCGCGGAACCCGCGACTCAAGCGGGAATCCGTGTTGTCCATCTGCGGAGCGGCCTCGTGCTGACCCCCGCGGGCGGCGCGCTTCAGCCCATGCTCCTGCCCTTCAGTCTCGGCCTCGGCGGCCCCCTGGGACACGGACGGCAGTGGTGGAGTTTCATAGCGCTCGACGATCTGCTCTACCTGATCCACCACATCCTCATGAACGACGCGGTGCGCGGACCCGTGAACGCCACCTCGCCCGAACCGGTGACCAACGCCGAGTTCACGAAGATCCTCGGACGCGTGTTGAACCGGCCGGCGGTCATCCCCGCACCCGAGTTCGCCTTGAAGCTCGCGCTTGGCGACATGACCGGGCCCCTGCTGATGGCGAGCGCGCGGGTCAATCCCGAAAAGGCTCTCGACACCGGTTTCGAGTTCGCGTATCCGTCCCTCGAAGGAGCGCTGCGTCACGTGCTCGGCCGGGTTTGAGCGAAAGCGATCGCACAAACAGCAAGGCGCGTTGGTAACGTACGAGCACCCCATGGCCTCGCCCCGCGTCTACCGCATCACCTTCATGAATCAGGGCCGCGTGCTCGAGTTGTACGCGAAGAGCGTGGGCTCGTCGGACCTGTTCGGCTTCATCGAGGTCTCGAACCTGCTCTGGAGCCAGAAGTCCTCGGTTGTGATCGACCCCTCCGAGGACAGCCTCAAGCATGAGTTCGCGGGCGTGAAGCGCTTCTTCGTGCCCATGCACTCGGTGATCCGCATCGACGAGGTCGATCATGAAGGGACACCCAAGGTCCTCGGCGCCGCGAGCGGCGGGACGGTTTCGGCCTTCCCGGTGTTCATGCCACCCGGCGGCGACAAGAAGCACTAAGTCGCCGTGCTCGAGGTGATCGACGGGTCGTTCATCACCCGGGACGGCCTGACGCTTTCGAACTGGCGTCTTCACGTCGAGGAGAGCCGTCTCGAGCCGGTCATTCTGATTCATGGCCTCGGCGATCACTCCCGATCTCTCCCGTACCTGAGGCTCGGGAGATTCCTCGCCGACCGCGGTTTCGAGGTCTTCGCCTTCGATCGCCGTGGCTCCGGCCGCTCGGCGGGACGCGCCAACTACGCGGAGACCTGGGAGGAATTGCGCGACGACCTTGCCCGATTCGTCGACCTCGTCGAGGATCGTTGCGGTCGCCTGCCCGCGCTCGTCGGCCTCTCGTTCGGTGGATTGCAGGCGCTCGATTTCGCGCTGACCTCGCCCGAGAGCGTCCATTCGTGCGTGGTGATGGCCCCTGCTCTCGACGCCACGGGCACATCGCCCTGGCTCAGGCGAATCCTGCCCTGGCTGGCCCGCTGGTTCCCGGGAGTCAGCGTCGATCCCGGCCTCGACGACTCAGCGCTCACCCGCGATCCCGTGGTTTGCCGCGAGTATCGCAACGACCCGTTGTGGCAGGCCCGCACAACGCCCGCCTTCGCACTTCTGGCCCTTCACGCCATCGAGAATGTGCGCGCGTGCGCCGAGCGTCTGAGCACGCCCCTGCTCGTGCTGCACGGCACGGCCGACCGCGTGGTTCCAATCATGGGAACCAGGTCCGTGTTCCCGCGTTTCGGTTCGGCCGACAAGACCTACCGGGAGATCCCGGGCGCCTTTCACGCCCTGCCCATCGAACCCGAACCCGACGGGGAACAGGTGTGCGTCTGGATCGCCGAGTGGCTGAAGGCGCGCGCCGCTCCTCGGGCTTGACTCTTCGTAGGCGGCAGGAGTAGACACGAACACTTGAGCACATTGCTTCAGGCTGGCGGCCCCATGATCGAGGAGCGGAATCTCGATGACGACCTCATGGCGCAGGTGGCGCGTGGGTCCGAGACCGCTCTCGAGGCCCTCGTTTTAAGGCATCGCGATCGGCTGGTCCGGCTCAGCGCGCGGCTCACCAGCGACCACGGCCAGGCCGAGGACATCGCGCAGGAGACGTTCATCCGCCTCGTCGATCACGCCCCCCGTTACGAGGGCCGCGGACAGTTCAGAGCCTGGCTTCACACCATCGCGCGAAGGCTCTCGCTCAACGTCATCCGCACGAGGCAACGCCGGCCCGAGGTTTCGCTTGAAGCCGCCTTCGATGCGCCTTCCCGGGTGAACCCTGAAAAGGGACTCGAGCTGAAGGAAGTCCGAAGAGCCCTCGCCCTCCTCCCGAAGCGTCAGGGCAAGGCGTTGTGGCTCAAGGCCGCGGAGGGCCTTTCCTACCGCGAGATTGCGGACGCCCTCGACTGTTCCGAGGCGGATGTCGCGAACGCGATCTTCCGGGGCCGCGAAACTTTGTCGAAATTGCTCGGCGGCTGAGAGTTTTCGCCGTACCCGGTGTTTCGCCTTCAAGACCCATGGAGTTCCTCTGCCCGGTGGACGGTGAAGTCCTGTCCCGTTTTCTTGACGGCGAACTGCCGCCCGCGGAGATGGCCGGTGTCGTCGCTCATCTCAAGACCTGTGCCGCCTGTGACTTGCGCCTGAGTCAGTTTCGTCTGGCCGACGGCCTGCTCTCCCGGGTTCGGGCGAGCAGCGTTCGGTCCGGCCGCGTGGCTGCGTTCGTCTCGGTCGCTGCGGCTATCGTGATGAGCGTCGCCGGCAACGTCCTCTTTGCACCCGCCAAGAGTGTCGCACCTCCGGTATCCCTGACCCTCTCCGCAGCGCCCTCGGACACACTCGCCACGTTCTACGAGAGAGTGGCGCCCCGCGATTCCTCTTCTTCCGGGGTCGTTCGCTGATGCGTTTGTTCTCGGCGCTCGGCACCGTCCTCCTTGCCGGAGCGGTTTCTCTCGCGGTGACCTGGGGCGTTCACTCCTGGCGCACGCCGGTGGCCGCCACATCCGACGATCCCTTCGACGTCCTCGACCTCACCGCCGAGCAGAAGGCGAAGATCCACGAGGTCGCGATGGCTCACCATCCGAACCTTCTGGCCCGGCAGGACGCGGTGGATTCCGCGCGGCAGAAGCTGGCCGCGCTCCTCGCCGCCCCCGGTCCGCTCGACGAGTCCGCGGTGGAGGGGTCTCTTCTTGAGGTGGCCCGACTCGAGTCGGAGCTGGACCGTGAGGTCGCGAAGAATCTCATCGAACTTCGACCTCTGCTAAGCGAGGCCCAGCAGAAGACCCTTTTCCAGCACATCGAACTTCGACATCCCAAAAACGCCCGCCCTGTTCCCGGAGAGAGACCTTGAGTTCAAAATCCACCCGCCTGACCCTGAGCGCCGCCACGCTGGCCATCGTCGTGGCCCTGGCTCTCCCGGCCTCGTCGATGCCGCGGCTGATGGACCTGTACAACTCTCATCCAAGAGCACTCGCGCAGAACCGCGAGAAGTGCGTGATCTGCCACACGAATCAGGACGGCTCCGGCAAGCTCACCGCGTTCGGTCACAAGTACGAGCAGACCGGCCTCGAATTCACCGCGGCGCTGGTGAAGGAGTATCCGAACCTCTTCGATGTGAACAGCGGTTCCTCCGAGTCCTCCGCGGGCGCCTCGACCTCGGGGAATCCGGGCCCGCCTTCGGAAACCAACGCGGAGGCTGCCCCCCCCGCACCCGCCTGGACCGCCGCCGCCTACTTCCGCGCGGAGTGCCAGAACTGCCACGGCAAACTCGGCGACGGCGATCCGCTGCAGGGCGTGCCCGCGTGGGCCACGAAGAAGTGGCTCGAAACCCGCTCGGCGCAGAAGGCCGAGCTGGTGGACATCATCTTGAAGGGCAAGGAAAAGATGATCGGACACGCGGGGAAGATCAACGAAGCCCAGGCGGTCGAGCTTTACCTGCTCATCGTCGAGATCGCCAAGAAAAACTCATAGACGACGAACTCGTGAAAAACAGACTTGAAGGAGACACACCCATGCGTTCACTGCTCTTAACCCTCGCGCTCACCGGCGCTGCCGCCTCCGCATCGGCGCAGCAGCTCAACCTTCAGGAGTATTACCCGACCGGGGAAGGGGATTCGTGGACCTATCAGTTCCACACCTACCAGCCCGATGGTCAGGTCAACTACACGACCAAGACGTTCACCATCAAGGGTGAACTCGAGATGCCCGACGGCACCAAGGCGAAGCGCCTGATCGATCAGCGCGGCTGGTACTACATCCTTCGCATCGAGGGGGACAAGTACCTCCACTACGGCGAGGAGGAGGACAAGGGCCTCATCACCAACGATCCGCCCTTCGAGTTCTACAACGCCCGGAACACCTTCGGAAAGGTCTACCAGAACGTGCACAAGATCTCCGACGGCAGCGCGCGCGGCACCGAGGTGATCTTCGACGGCTACGAGTCGGTGTCGACACCGGCCGGGGAGTTCAAGGACTGCCTGAAGTCGACCTTCAAGTACATCAACCCCGGCGGTTCCACCTTCACCTCGATCACCTGGCTCGCCAAGGGTGTGGGACCGGTTAAGAAGGAGTTCATGATCTATTCGCCGAAGGCGGGCCAGACCCTGCGCTTCGATCGCGAACTGATCTCCGCGAACATCGGCGGCAAGGCAGTGGGCGGGGCCATGATGACCGACATCGGCGCCTACTTCCCGTTCTTCCAGGCCGATGAGTGGACCTATGACTGGACCTACTACATGGCCGACGGCACCAAGCGGACCGAAGAGCGCACGCGGTCGTTCGCGGGCACCGACTTCGCCGGCCGCACCGCCGCCTACAAGCTGATCGACAACAAGGGCAGCTACCAGCTCTACACCTACGATCCGGCCAACGGGATCCAGATGCATTCGAGCTTCGAAAATCGCGCGGGCGGACAGATCCTCTCGTATCAGCCGGCGGTGACCATCGTTCGTCCCAACCAGGTCTTCGGCAGGGACTACAAGTGGAGCGAGCCGATGGTGGATCAGCCCGCGGGCGTCACCGAGCGCACTCGACGCCTTCAGAAGTGGACTTCGCGCATCGACGGCTACGAGACCCTCGAGACCGCGATGGGGACATTCGAGGTCTTGAAGACCACCCTGTCGTGGGAGACGAGCAAATCGCTCTCGACCCAGACGTACTACTTCGCCAAGGGCGTCGGCATCGTGGGCATGGACTACAGCCACGTGGACACCATCGACGGCAAACGCGGCATCGCCCTCAACGCCCGGCTCAAGAAGGCGAAGCTCCAGGGCGACCTCATCCAGAAGGTGGCGGACGTCGAGCCGCACCTCGCCAACCGAGCCACGCGGAAAGCCGCCGAACTCGCCGACGACCCGGAGGCCCGCGCCATCTTCCGCGCTGCTTCCGAGAATCGCTACATCTGGGACAACGGTTTCCCGGGCCTCACGGCCGATCTCGAGATCGTGAACCTCGGCAAGCCGATGGTTGTCGCGAAGGTGTCGGTCGACAAGAACCTGGTGCTCGACTTCGAATGCGAGAAGTGCGACGGCCAGCTTCGGTCCGAGGCCAAGGCCTACATGTCTCAGTTCATCACCCACCGCGCCCCCGAGCCCTTCGACGAGAAGTACGGCGTCGGCAAGGCCGGGTTCAAGATGGTCAACAACAAGCGGCCCGACGGCATGGTCGAAGTGAAGGTGGATGGCGACACCGCGATGGGCTCGTGGTACCTCGTCGACCCCAAGAAGAAGGAAGTGAAGAAGCTCACCCGTAAGCTTGGCGGACCGATCGAGTTCATGATCAACCAGGAGCGGAACATCCGCACCGAGGACGGCCGCTACATCGCGAACTACTACCCGGTTGAGTTCTACATGATGATGGGCGAGAAGAAGATCCCCCTCGGCACCATGGTGTACGACGACCTCTTCCAGAAGAACGGGAAGTGGTGGATGCCCGTGCACCGCACCGTGAAGGGCGAGATGCCCAACATGGACCGGACGGTCTCCAAGGTCGATATCGAGATGCGCTTCAAGAACGTCAAGTACATGGGACCCGCGTCCGCGTCGGCGGGCGGAAACCAGTAAAAATCGCCTCCCTCACAGGCTGAACTCCAGGGGGCGATTTGTTCGCCCCTTGGAGATATCCTCGCCATCCATGTTGATCGACCGCCGAACCCTCCTTCGGTCGTGGCAGGCGGTCGCCGCGGCCGTCGCTGCGCTTTCGGCCATTCCGGCGGGCCTCTTCTTCGCGTTTGGCGCCCGCTCGAAGGCGGGGACGGCCGGTCCCGAGGCCGAGTGGATCGATCTCGGTCTCGCGGCCGAGGTCACCGACGGCCCCTGGAAAGCGAGACGGTTTCGCCGGGAGATCGAGGACCGCTGGAAGAAGACGGTGGTGGACGAGAGCATCTACCTCAGACGGCGCGGCGAAGCCATCGAGGCGGTTTCCGCGATCTGCACGCACACGGGCTGCCTGGTGCAGCGGATCTCAAACGGTTTCGCGTGCCCGTGCCACAAGAGCGACTTCGATGAGGAAGGCAAGCCCA
>CAYNHK010000239.1:0-7320 GCA_964396875.1 uncultured Acidobacteriota bacterium
AAGCCTCGCAGATGTGGGGCGAGAAGGGCCTCACCATCACCGGCCAGCTCGGCGATGTCATGAAGGAAAGCGCCACCGCGGCGCTGTCGTGGGTGCGTTCGAACGCGCGTCGCCTTGGCATCGAAGACTCGTTCTTCGAGCGCGTCGATATCCATCTGCACGTGCCCGAGGGAGCTATCCCGAAAGACGGTCCCTCGGCCGGGATCACGCTCGTAACCGCGATCGTCTCCCTACTGCTCGGACGTCCGGTGAAGAAGGGTCTCGCCATGACCGGCGAGATCACGCTCTCCGGCCGCATCCTGCCCGTGGGCGGCATCAAGGAGAAGGTCCTCGCCGCCCACCGTCTCGGCATGAAGGAAATCCTCCTGCCCAAGCGGAACGAGAAGCAGGTCAAGGAAGAGCTGCCGGAGAACGTGCGGAAAGACCTCACGTTCCACCTGGTGGGCTCGATCGAAGACGCGCTGCAGATCACCATCGGCCCGCGCGACCCCATCGACAAGCCCATCGTCCCGATCGCCTTCATCCCGCAAGCTGCGAACTGACCCGGCCCGCCTGACGCAGCCGGGTCATCCCGAGGGCACGGAGTTTCTGTCCCTGCCCGAGGGATCCCCTGCCCTTTTGCAATTGTCGGACCCGGCATCGCGCGGATTGAGTGCGTGATTTGCGGTGCAGAATAGGGCGCATGCCGCCGGTCCGTTCCTCGATCGCCGCCGCCGTGTGCGCCCTCCTCCTGCCCGCGTGCGACCGCGAGCCGGAACCGCGGCGGTCCCCCGACACGCGCCCCCGCGGACCGCGAGTCGTCGCACCCCTGATCCGGCCGACACTCGACGCGGCCGCCGCCCTCGACTTCGCGCGACCGTCGGTTGTTGTCGTTGAGTCGCTCGACCGGCGCCGGAACCTGGTGGCCCAGGGCAGTGGCGTGGTGGTGGGTGATGACACGATCGTCACGGCCTGGCCACTGATCAGCCGCGCGCACTCGGTGCGTGTGAGCGATCACGAGCGAACCCGCAACGCCGTAATCGCCGCCGTACTGGAAACGCAGGGCATCGCGCGACTGCGTGTTCGGGCTGACGCGCCGATCGACGTCGGTCGCGATACGCCTCCGCTCGCGGGCGCAACCGTGTTCGCGGTGGGCGCCGCGCAGGGGATGGACCTCACCGTCGTCGGCGGGATGACCACGGGCCTCCGCGAAACGAAGTCGCCCGGCGTGGAGCACATCGCGTTCACCGCGGACGCCCCCTCAGGCTTCACCGGCGGCGCACTTCTCGATTCCACAGGCACGCTGATCGGCATCGTGGCATCGACCCGGGCGGGGGACTCGCTCAGTCTCGCGGTTCCGGTCCGGCACGTGAAGGACCTGCTCGCACTTCCAGACGGCACGCTGCCGAAGGTAGCCGCGAGCCCGCTCAATCGCCTCCCGCCTGCAGACCGCCGGTGGCTCGTGGACTTCATGGCCCGTGTCGCGACAAGGACCCAGCCGCTCAGCGGTCTCGGCCTCGCCCGTGTGAACGCGCTGCTCGATCGCCTCGACCCGCTGGTGGGTCCCGAACTCGACCGGGTGAAGGTCGAACTCGGCTTCGGCTTTCTCGACCATCAGCGACTCGTGTGGGAGGACGCGGTGGAGGCGCGAGCCTTCGGGCGCGCGGTGAAGAGCACAAGGCGGCTCGCGAAGGAGAAGGACCTTCAGGAACTCGGCGTGCTTGGCCGCCGGGAGGTCGCGCAGTGGGACGCGATCCTGCGGTCCGTCGCTCTTCGCGAACCCTTCGATGTTCCGGGCGCGCGCGTGACCGCGACCGAGGGGTACCTGTCTCAGATGCTGACCCACACCGACCAGACGCGACGCCTCATCGAGACGCAGTTGTGGGAGGCGAGGAGCCGGTAGAAACCCTGGAGGAATCGGCTAGCATCGCGGCGGTTTGACCGCGCTTCTCAGCCTCGTCTTCTTCCTCTCGGGCGCGGCCGCGCTGATCTTCGAGACGTTGTGGTTCCGTCAGGCCGGCCTGATGCTTGGCAACAGCATCTGGGCCACCACACTCGTCGCCTCCAGCTTCATGGGAGGCCTGGCCATCGGCAATGCGCTCGCGGGGCGGAGGCGGGCGGCGCTCCGACGCCCGCTGGTCGTCTACGCTTCGCTTGAGGCCGCGATTGGCGCCACCGGGCTCGCGCTGGTGATCCTGCTTCCCAGCCTGACCTCCGCCCTCTCGCCCGCGTTCACGCCGCTCCTCGATTCGCCGGTGCTCCTGAACGCCGTCCGATTCGTGCTCGCCTTCGCCCTGCTCTTGATACCCGCGACCGCCATGGGCGCCACGCTGCCCGTGTTGGCGGGGGCGCTCTCCGCCCGCGAGCCTCGTTTCGCCAGGGTGCTCGGCATGCTCTACGGCTGGAACACGCTGGGTGCGGTCGCCGGAGCGCTGGCCGGCGAGGCGTTCCTCATCGAGAGGTTCGGCATCCGGGGCACGGCCCTGTGCGCGGTGGCGCTCAACGCGGCCGCCATCGTCTGCGTGCTGCTCGTGTCCCGACAGACCGCTCCGGCCAGCGTCGCCGTGGAGGCGGAGGCCGAACCCAAAGGCGACGCCGCCTCCCGGCGCCTTCTGGTGGCCGCGTTTCTGGCCGGCTCTCTCCTTCTCGCCCTCGAGGTGGTGTGGTTCCGCCTGCTCCTCCTCTTCGTATTCGGAACCAGTCTCGCTTTCGCGGTCATGCTGGCGGTCGTGCTCTTCGGCATAGGCACCGGCGGTCTTCTCGCCGGCTTCCTGGCACGCAGAGATGACGACGCGTGGCGTTGGCTCTCCGGCCTTGCCCTCGCGGCCGGCGCTCTCACAGCATGGACCTACGCGGCTCTTCCTGACACGCTGGGCCGATTCGCGATCGGGGCGACCATCGTGGACCCGGGAACGGTTCTGAGGCTCGCGATGTCCCTGATGCTTCCGACCGCGCTGCTTTCCGGTGCGCTCTTCACGCTCATGGGCACGGCGGTGAAGGCGCAAGGCCGCGGAGCGGCAAGAGCCGCGGGAGCGGTCGCCTTCTCGAACACCACCGGGGCGATGTCCGGGCCGCTCATCGGAACCTTCCTGTTGCTCCCCGGTCTTGGCATCGAAAGCACTCTCTTCCTGCTCGCCGCGGGTTATGGACTCGTGGCGCTTCTCACCGCCTGCCCCGCCCGCCTCAAGGCGGAGACGACGCAGCGGGCGAAGGCCGGTTTCTGGATGGCCGCCACCGCGTACACGGCCCTCATTGTCCTCTTCCCGTTCGGACTGATGCGGAACGATCTCGCAAAGCGTCCCACCCTCACGTACCTTCGCGAGGGTCAGCGCGTCGAGGCCTACCGCGAAGGCCTGACCGAGACCATCACCTATATGGCTCGCGACAGCTGGGGCGAGACATTCGAGCATCGCCTGCTGACCAACTCCCACTCGATGTCGGGCTCGAACTCCACATCCGCGCGCTACATGCGCTACTTCGTGTACCTGCCCGTGGCCCTGCATCCCGCGCCCCGGAAAGCCCTGCTCATCAGCTACGGGGTCGGGCTCACCGCCCGCGCACTCGCCGACGATCCGGAACTCGAATCGATCGACGTGGTGGACATCTCGAAGGACATTCTCGAACTCGGCCGCGTCGTGTTCCCCAAGTCAGGCGCCTTCCCCCTCGACGATCCCCGGGTCCGCGTGCACGTGGAGGACGGTCGCTTCTTCCTCCTGACCACGGATCAGCGTTTCGACCTCATCACCGCCGAGCCCCCTCCTCCGAAGGGAGCGGGCGTGGTCAATCTGTATTCACGGGAGTACTTCGACCTTGTGCGGAAGCGTCTCGCGCCTGGAGGCCTCGCGTCCTACTGGCTGCCCGTCTATCAGACGACCCCGAGTGAAACGAATTCGGTCATCCGGGGCTTCTGCGACGCATTCGCGGACTGCACCCTGTGGGCGGGTGTCGGCCTCGAGTGGATCCTGGTGGGGACCGCCGACGGAGGCCGGCCGGTGAGCGAAGAGACGTTCTCCCGGCAATGGCGAGACCCGGTTATCGGTTCCGAGCTGCGGACCCTGGGCTTCGAAAGCCCGGAGTTCTTCGGAACCACGTTCCTGGGCGACTCTTCGGTGCTGCGTCAGCTCACCGCCGGATCCGTCCCCCTCGACGATGATCATCCCCTCCGGCTTTCGCCGCGGATTCTTCGATCCTCTGATCCGTTCTACTTCCAGATGATGGAGGTGACGCGCGCCCGGAGCGCCTTTGAATCGAGCGAGTGGATTCGACGAGTCTGGCCCGCGGGGTTGCGCGAGCGCACCCTTTCGGCGTTCCCCATCCAGCGCCTGATCAATCTGGGCAGCCCGGGTTTTGGAGAGCCGCCGGTCACACTCGCCCAGGTGGAGGAGGTACTGACAGGCACTCGACTGCGTTTTCCCGCTCTGACCATGATGCGAACCTCCGACGCCGAGATCGGCGTCGCGCGCCGGGCCACGGCGCGGGGCGTGAGCGGCTCCCGTCTCGACGCGCTCCTTGGGATCGATGCCCTGGGCGACCGCGACTTCAGCCGCGCCGCCGACCTTCTTCTCCGGGCGGAGCAAGGCGGGGCCGCGGACCTTCGGCCCCTGCGCGTCCTGGCTCTCGCCCTCGCAAATCGGCGGGCCGAAGCGGAACTCGTGATTTCCGAGAGCCGCGTCCTGCGTTCGCCCGCCGAGCGGGAAGTGTGGGAATGGCTCGCGAGCCGCGTCGCCGAGGCGCCGAGCCGATGAGAGGCGTTCCGCCCGCTCGGCCACGTTGAACGCGGCCGCGCACAAAAAAAGGGCGGAACCCCGAAGGATCCCGCCCTTGAATCAGCCGTGACGACTGGTTAGCGGACTACCACGTCAGCCGCGCACCGAAGCGGACGACGCGGGGCGCCACGATCGCGGAGATCAGGTTGGCGTTGTTCGCGGTCTGAATGCGGCGGATCGACTGGACGGTGTCGTTGTTGAGCGCGTTGAACACGTCCGCGGAGATCACGATGTTCGCGCGACCCTGGACCGACACGGTCTTGTCGATACGGAGGTCGAGGTTGTGGAAGGACTCCAGCCGGTTGCTGCCCAGAGGCGCCAGATACACGGTGCTGATGCCGCCGCCGTTGGGCCGGGAAGGCGTCTGGATGGCGATCGGGTTTGGATACCCGTCGCGCGCGTTGAAGAACATCGCCACCCCGATCTTCTGCCACGGGATGGTGTAGGACGCGGACAGGCGCGCCAGCCAGCGCGAGCTGATGAACACGTTGTCGAGACCGCTGCCCGCGGAAACCGGGGCGTACTGTCCTTGATCGAAGTTGACCACGTTCGTGGGATCTTCGGTCTGGAGGAGGGCCGACGGGTTCAGGGCCGAGGGGTTCTGGCCGTTGTTGAGGCCGAGAGTGGTGTCGAGCGGATTGTCGTTGTACGAGAAGCTGCCGTTCAGCATCAGGCCGCCCGAGGTGCGTTTGCGGAAGGTCAGCTCGAGGCCGCGGTACTCGCGCGAGTATTCGCCGTCCGCCACGTTGGTGTAGAGGTACGCCGTGGGCACGGTCGACGTGGGCTCATAGTAGGTGACGGTGGGGCACTGCGGATTCTGCGCCGCGGGCACCGCCGAGCAGTTCGGCGTGAACGACACCGGGCGGTAGTTGGCGGAGGTCCAGTTGAGCAGGTCGTTCTTGCGGAAGTTGCCGTACTTCCGGTAGATCGCGGCCACGCCGACCGCGAACGAGTTTCCGAACTGCCGGTCGTACGCGAGGATCAATTCGTCGACCCTCTCGTTGCTCAGGTTGGGGTCCACGGTGCCGGGGGAAGCGAGCGCGGTTGGATTGAGCGGGTTGTAGTTGCCGCCCTGAGTGAGGGCCGTGCCCGAGATGTTCACCTCGCCCGGCTGGACCGTGAGGTCGCCGTTGAGGTCGGTCCACGGATAGCGCACGAACGACGCCTGCACGGGGTTGAGCGTGCCCGCGAGGTCGCCATCGCCGAGCTGCGAGTAGTAGCGCGCGTAGTTCGCCTTCACCACGCTGCGGCCGTCGCCGTTCAGGTCGAAGTTCATGCCCACGCGGGGCGCGATGTCGTTGAAGGTGACGCCGGGGTCGGCGCCCGCGAAGTTGATCGCGGGGAGGTGATTGAACGCGAGGCCGGTGCGGGTGGTCTGGCCGAAGAAGGGATGCGCGTCGACGCGGCTCTCGTTGGTGCGGTCCCACTGGCGGTCGTAGCGCAGGCCGGCCATCAGGGTGAAGCGCCCCCGGGTGAAGGTGTCCTGAAGATACGCGGACGTGTCGAACACGTTGTAGTCAGTGTAGCTGTCGCGATACAGGTTCGCCTCGGCGGCCTCCGACGACTGGAACGTGCGATCGCCGTTGGCGTCGCGCCAGCGGGCTTCGACGTTGCCGCCGCGGTGGTTCCTGCTGATCGCCCGGTCCTGGCGGTAGCGCACGCCGAACTTGATCGCGTGGTCGCCGCCCAGGAAACCGGAGGACGAGCGCGTGCCCGTGAGATCGAAGCTGTTGGTCGGGCGGACAAAGTTGCTCGCGTTGAACGAGCGGCCCCACAGGCTGCTCCCGATCTCGAAGGTCGACTGGACGTTCGCAAGGGCCGGCTCCTGGAAGTCGAGCGTGAAGTTGTTGCCGACGTGGGCGTACTGGAACTCCATCATGAAGCGGTCGGAGAAGATGTGGCGGAGCGACGCCTTGTAGGTCTTGGGGATGCCGGTCTTCCACAGCTTGGAGCCGAGGCTCTCGTCGTTCACCGCGCCCTGCCGGACCGCGGTCTCGATCGGCCGGAGGTCGGAGGCGTCACGCGCGTTGCGATCCTTCTTCGCGGCGTTGAAGAACAGCGAAAGCTGGGTGTTCTTCGCGACCCGGTAGTTCACCTTCGCGTTGTAGGTCACGAGCTTGGTGAGGTCGGTGGCGAGACAGTCCTTGATCGTGTCGAAGGGAACCAGGGCCAGCTCACTGGCGGGCTTGACCGCGGGCACGACGGACGCAGGAGCGTTGGGGGCGGGGGGCACCCGCACGGCCGCATCACAGGCGCTGTTGCGCAGGAAGAAGTTGTTGACCCCGACGTTGATATCCTGGGTGCCGTAGCTGCCCCAGGCCCACAGCTTGCCTTTGACGAGGGGTCCGCCCATCTCGCCGCCGTAATCCTTGATGTTCTGGATCGGGTTGCCCGAAGTCGCGCCGCGCAGGCGGAGGTCGGTGGTGACGTTGGTGGACTGGAACTTCTCATCCGTGACGTAGTAGCGGGCCGAGCCTTTGAACTTGTCGGTGCCGCTCTTCGTCACGAGGTTGACGCCCACGCCCGGGCTCTGCATCGTGACATCCGCGCCGCCCGTGGAGATCTGCATCTCCTC
>CAYNHK010000240.1:0-7256 GCA_964396875.1 uncultured Acidobacteriota bacterium
ACCATGACCGCCGAGGAGATCGACGCGATCAAGGGGCCCACCCTCGCCAAATACGAGGAGGAAGGCAGCCCCTACTTCTCCACCGCGCGGCTTTGGGACGACGGCGTGATCCGGCCCCGCGACACGAGAATGGTTCTCGGACTGGGCATCTCGGCGGCGCTCAACACGCAGATCCCCGAGACACGCTTTGGCGTCTTCCGGATGTGATGTCGTGAACTTCGCGGAACGTCGCGGCTGGAAACGGGAGTTCGATCGGCATAGGGGCTCCGGGCAGTTCCCCGGAGACCCCTGCCACACCACCTGGCATGCGGGTCCGCACCAGGCGGTTCATGGAGTTGAGGTAGCGGATCGGAGTCGTGGGACTCCAAGCTGGTCAAAGTATCGAGTGGGGAGAGCGACGTGAAGAGAGCCCGCCGAGTGTCTCCACCAGCGCGTGGTGTTGGCAGCCACGGTGGCGGCCAACTGGGGAGAGGCGCCGCGGCGACGCATCTCCTTGAACACGGTCGGTCCGTGTTTCCACTGCTTCATGTGGATCGCTCGGAGGCGGTGGCGTATCCATTGATCGAGTTCGCCGAAGACGCCTTGGGCTTCCGAGAGGGAAAAGTACGCTTTCCAGCCCGGGAGGTAGTCCCGCAGATCTGCAACGACCTGTTTCACGCTACGCCCACGTGTCCGCCGAGTGATCTGGCGAACACGTTCCTTCATCGTTTCAAGGGCTTTTCTCGCCACGGCGAGCCGCGTTACCGTTCCACCCTGCGTGTACCAGAACGAGTACCCGAGGATCTTCCGGTTCCGCGCCAAGTCGATAGCACTCTTGGTTTCGTTGATTCGGAGCCGGAGTCGGGCGATGAGCCGTCGCAGCAGCTTCATCGCTCTTTCCCCCGCACGACGGCTGCGTACGTATACGTTGCAGTCGTCCGCATATCGGACGAAGGCGTGACCACGCCTCTCCAGTTCCTTGTCCACTTCATCCAAAAGCACGTTGGCGAGCAAAGGCGAAAGAGGGCCACCTTGCGGTGTACCCTCGTATCGCTCCGTCAGTACCCCCTGAGCCATCACACCAGCCCCGAGATATCGACGGATCAGCCCCAACACACGACGATCCCTAATCCGGCGAACGAGCCTGCTCATCAGCACATCGTGATTGACACGGTCGAAGAACTTTTCCAAGTCCATATCCACCACGTAGCGACGGCCTGATTGGACGTAGCCCTGCGCCGCCTTGACCGCGGCGTGGGCGCTACGTCCAGGGCGAAAGCCGTAGCTGTGCGTCGAGAAGCTCGGGTCGAATTCGGGCTGCAGTACCTGTAAGAGCGCTTGCTGAATGAATCGGTCGAGCACCGTGGGGATGCCAAGCTCGCGCACCCCTCCGCCGCTCTTGGGAATCTCTACTCGCCTGATGGCTGCCGGTTGGTACGTCCCCGCGAGAAGTTCCTCGCGGATCCGCGCCCACTGCGCAATCAAGAAGGCGGGCAAGGCCCCCACCGTCATACCGTCGATGCCGGCACTCCCTTTGTTCTTCCTAACTCGCTTCAACGCCGACAGGAGGTTCGGGCGGGAAACCACCGTCTCCATCAGGTCGGCACTTCCTAAGTGTCCGCTCCCTTGAGTCGCCGTCGGGGCTTCCACACTCCCCTCTCGAGTCGGGGCTTCACCCCAACCCTCGAAGGGTAGCTCCAGTTGCCTGGACATCTGCGGCGTGGCTCCGTCCGAGACTAAAGCGCGCTTCACTTTCCTCCATGTTCGGCCCTTCACCTCGGTTTCATCCTCGGCTACTACGGCCTCTGCTGACTCCTCGCTCCACCTCCCTCGAGGTGTCGCCCTTTCAGGCGTGAGGCGAGGTCTCCCCAGGTAGGGGTATCAACCTTCGCTGCACCGCTGTCGGATCTACGCCACAGGGTCTTGGCCATTGAAGCTTCGCGATTAGCGGCTCGCTCGCCTCACCCTCTGTCGCCTCATATCCGGTTTCTGTACGTCAGCGCGCAGTTTCGATCCACGCTTCCTCCCCACGGTCGGTCGCCCTCCCGCAGTTGCGTTTCTCTTCGTTCACAATGGCCTGCTTACGAGAGGACTTGCACCTCCTAGTTGATACTCGTGCTGGGCGCACCGCTAGGCCCCGGCTTTCGCCGGGGTGACGTGGGTATCTCCAAGGTAGTGACTTCGGGACCGACGGGCGGGGGTTGCGGTTTGACCCGAGAATGGAGCGGGGCCGGTCGCTGATGTGGGTCGCGCCCGACGGGGCGTGCCCCGAGGGCAGGCTTCGCGCTCGAGAGCGAGTCACAACTGTCCGTCTGCGGGTTCGCGGTTCGCGAGGCGGGTAAGGAGCACACGATTCCATCGTTGCGGTTCCAAGTGCGACGCACCCGCCGTCCCCGACGGGGCGAGCCCACACCAGCGTTCGGCCCCGCGGGCCACCACTACCAAGCCTGACGAGGATCGCTTCGCTCCACGCAAACCGTCGGGTCGCTCGCGCTGACGATGTGGGATTTCTCTCAACAGTGACGGGCATCCGAGGCCGCCGACGTTCACGAAAGCCAACGAGTGGGATCTACGCTCACGGGTACGAACCTCGCGGAACGTCGCGGCTGGAAACGGGAGTTCGCGCTAGGAGTCTGCGCGGCAGACGCGATTGAGTTTTGGCATGAGGAGCGAGCGCTGTAAGCGATTTAGCGGCGGCGGATGGCCGTGCTACCACTTTGCAGAGCTGGGCGGAGTGGTCTGCGGCCGGTAAGTGCGGCCCTTGTGCGGAAGAGCGCTCCCTCACTCAAGCGAACCGCGGCCGGGCGAACATTCGGCGCAGATTCAACGCCGCGCACACAAGCTTCCATTCCGAGGTCACCTTGTCGAGGCCTCGGAAGCTGAATTGTCTGAAGCCGAGGACGTTTTTGATCCAACCGTGAGGAGCCTCAGAGATCCACTTGCGTTTGCGATAGGCCTTCTTCCCATCGTCGCTTCGGAGCTTGGCCGCGATTGCTGCAGACCGCGGATGCTTGCTCGCATCGATGACGACTTGCTGTCTTCCTTCGCGACCGAGCGCGACGATGAGCTCAACGGGAGAATCGCTCAACTGCTCAAACACCTCTTCTCCTCGGAAGCCGGCGTCCGCAAGAACCTGCTTAGGCAAGGCCTTCAAGTTCGTCTTCACCGCCTCGAGGAGTGCGGGCAGCCGATCGTTGTCGTTTGAACTGTTGGTGAGCTCCGCCGCGACCACAATCTGCGCGGTCTCATCAACCGCCGCCTGTGCGTTGAAGGCTGGATCGAAGCCACCACCACTGCGCTTCATGATCCGACTGTCGCAGTCGGTGAAGTTCTCTTGCGAAGTGTCCTCAGGCGTTCCGAAGTCGCGTTTGTAGGGCGCTCCACCCTTGGGATTGCCGTTTGGATGGCGAGGTCTCCGTTCGTCACCTTCACTCCGCCCGCGGGCTTCGTCCATCTCGCGTTGACGCTCCTCCAGGCGGGCCCGTGCTGCGGAAATCACAGCCAGGCGATCCTTGCGCCGCTTGAGTTCTGCAGGAAGGTCAAGATCGGGCTGGTTCCGCTCGGCTTCATCCACGACCCTCGCCCTCTCCAACAGCGCATCGATCTCGGCCTTGAGTTCGGCTTCCGCCCTCAGCATGAACTTGTAGCTCATCGCCTTGTGCCGCGACGCATTCGCTTTGATCTTCGTCCCATCGATCGCGATCGTGCCGAGTTTCACAAGGCCGCACTCGCTCGCCAGCCGCACCACCTGGACAAACAGGGCCGCCAGCTCCTTCAGGTGTAGCGACCGAAAGTCACAAATCGTGCGATGCGCTGGAAAGTTGCCTGCTCCCAAAACGCGGAACGCCACATCCTCGTACAGCTTCCTTGCAATCTTGCGTGAACTGAAGACGCCCGTCGCGTAGCCATAGATCAGCACCTTCACCATCATCGCGGGATGGAAGGGCTGATTCCGCGGGCCACCGTCGGAATAGCGTGCGTGGAAAGCGCTCAGATCGAAGCCATCCACGGTGTCGCTGATGTAGTTCGCCAGATGCTCCTCGGGAAGCCAATCCTGCAGTGCTTGTGGCAACAACTGCTGCTGGCGAGGCTCGTATGGCTGGTAGCTCGGGGGCATGTCGAAGCCTATCTATCTCGCACCACAAGTGCGAGACATTTCCGCGCTGATCCTCTCGGTCAGGAACTCAGCAGCCAGCAGGTCCGAAACTGCCCGCGGAGGCCCAACAAGGGACCGCCGGGATCCTTTCTGCCGCGCAGACTCCTAGGCCCCGGCTTTCGCCGGGGTGACGTGGGTGTCTCCGGACTGGGTGGGGTCTCCGGTTTGCGTTCAGACCCAGGACTTCCAGTACGTCGGGTCCTCAGCTTCGAGGAGGCCCTTCGCGACATTGAGGGGCTTGAAGGTATCGAGCATCACTGCGAGTTCGTCCGTCCATTTGGCGCCGATCGAGGCTTCGGTGCGCCCCGGCTGCGGGCCGTGGGGCAGGCCGTCCGGATGCAGGGTGATCGAACCGAACGAGACTCCCTTGCGGCTCATGAACTCAGCGCTCGCGTAGAAGATCACCTCATCCGACATCGCGTTCGTGTGCGCGTAAGGGGCGGGGATCGCGTCCTTGTCGAAGTCGTAGGGCCGCGGGCAGAACGAGCAGATGACGAAGCCGTTCGCCTCGAAGGTCTGATGCACCGGCGGGGGCAGGTGTGTGCGGCCGACTTTGGGTTCGAAGTCGTGGATCGAGAAAGCGAAGGGATAGTACGAACCATCCCAGCCGACGACGTCGAAGGGATGGTGGTCGAGGGTGATCCGGGTCAGCGCGTCGTGGGCCTTGACGATGATGTCGAAGTTCCCCTTCTCGTCCCGTGGGCGCAGATTCTCGGGCACGCGGAAATCGCGCTCGGAGTAGGGCGCGCCCTCGAGCAGTTGCCCGTGCTCCCCGCGATAGCGTCGAGGTGAGCGCACGTAGTCCGGGCTTTCGAACACGAGATAGCGGTGCGGCCCTTCGCCGAGGACGAAACGATGGACGATGCCGCGCGGCACGACAACATAGTCGCCCTGGCGGTACGCGATGTCACCGAAGGCGCTCTCGAGCGTTCCCTGGCCCTCGGCGACGTAGATCATCTCGTCGGCCTGGCCATTGCGGGAGAACGCGGCGTCGGTCGCAGTGGGCTTCGCGAGCGACAACGTCACGTCGGAATTGAAGAGAAGGGGCGCTCGGTCGAGGGTGAGGCTCGGACCGCAGGCCAGCTTGGAGGTGTTGAAGTGGCGGTTGCGCAGATCCCGGTTCGGCTCGGCCTCGAGCTTCACCGGTCCGATCAGCTCACTCGCCTGAACCGCGGTGGGCATGTGAAGGTGATACAGCAGCGACGATGGGCCGCTGAAACCGCGATTCCCGATCAGCTCCTCATAGTGGAGAGACCCGTCGGAGCGCTTGAGGACGGTGTGCCGCTTGGCCGGGAGCAATCCCAGGCGGTGATATCGATGCATGGACTCTACCTTCGCGAGAACCCGACCCGGGCGACGACAAAGAGACCCCCGAGGTCCTTCTCTTCATAGACCCTCGAAATCCCGCCGACGCCAACCGCGTTCGGAATCATGGTGATCCCACCCTCGAGAGCGATGCGGAGGACACCGGCCTGGCGTTCGAAACCAAGCCGCGCTTCGAACAAACCGGCCGTGCCGCTCGACCTCTCGACGAGACCGGCGATGTCGCTCGACTCCTTCCACGACGCGACGCCTCCGCCGACGGTCAGATACGGAGACACCGGGCCCACCTCGCCGAAACGATACGAGACCGACGCGATGCCCTCGGTCAGCGTGAGGGTCAGCGGATGGCCGAGGCGAAACGCTTCAGACGTGCGGTCCATCGCGAAGGCGCGTTCACCCTCTCGGGCCACACGCCGCACATCGACGCCAAAGCGCCACCTCTCGCCCCGATCGTAGGAGAGGCCGATGCCTGCCCCGAATCCCTGTTTCGAACCGAAGATCGCTTTCTCCGTGTCGGGCGAGTTGGACATCGTGCGAAGCCCGGCGTCGAGGAGGAACGCGAAGGAGCCCGCCTGGGCGGAAGGGGTCGCCAGGAGGGCCAGCGCGAGGACGAGACCGGGAACCAGGCGCTTCACTTGCTGAGCCCCAGGCCTTTTAGGGCCTCCGCGGGACGAATGAGACCCCAACCGAAACGATCGTCGCGGCCGCTATCGCCCAGATCCTCGGCGGTCTTCTCCAGGATGGCCTTGATCGCCTTCGGATCCTTGATGCCCTGTCGGGCGAGCAAGGCCGCGACCGCCGAGACCTGCGGGGCGGCCTGCGATGTTCCGACCACGAAGTAGTAGGCGAAGTCGTCGTAGCGGCCGAGAGCGGCCGCGTCCCGGTCGAAGGTCTGCTGCAGGATGCCGTCGGGCCACCCATCGGCATTGTCGTCTCGACTCAGGTTCCCGCCGGGAGCCATGAGGTCGAGGGCGGAGCCGAAACTCGAGTAGGGCGCTTTCGCTTTCCGCCCATCCGTGGCGCCGACCGCGATGACGTTATCGAACGCGGCCGGGTAGTCCACGATTCCAATGTTGTCGTTGCCGGACGAAGCCACCACGGTGATCCCGGCCGCGACCGCGCGGTTGATGGCCTCCTCGAGGGCCTGCGTGCGCACCGAACCCCCGAGGCTCAGGTTGATGACGCGGACCGGATTGACGCCGCCCTGGCGGAAATTCACCACGTAGTCGATGCCGTCCGCCACCTGGGCGTTGAAGCCCTCGCCGTTCCGGTCGAGCACCTTCACCGGCATGATCGCGCTCAGGTGCGCGAGGCCGGAACCTCCGATGGCGTTGTTCGTCGCCTGCGCGATCACCGAGGCCACGTGGGTGCCGTGGAAGTTGTCGTCGTTGGCGTGAGAGTCGCGGGTGAAGACATTGAATCCGGGCAGGAAGACCGTGCCGCCGAAGTCGGGCGCCTTGCGGTAGGGACCGAAATCCTCATAGGCGACGCCGGTGTCGAGCACGGCCACGGCCACAGAAGGGTCGCCTTTCTGGATGTCCCACGTCCTTTCGGCGCCGAGCATCTTGAGGTGCCACTGGAGCGCGAATTGCTGGTCGTTGGGCGTGAAGTGGGCGCGAACCGGGGCGTCGATCTCCGCGAAGTCCACCTCGGGCATGGACTTGAAACGATCCGTGAGTCCCGAAGCGTCAAGGCCCGCCATCGGTTCGACGACATAGCGCGGACCGAACGCGCTCCTCGAAGCTCGACCGCCGCCGGCATCGCTGACGCATCGCTCCGCCTGCCGCTCGCCCACCGC
>CAYNHK010000241.1:0-7243 GCA_964396875.1 uncultured Acidobacteriota bacterium
ATCCCAAGGCCGCGGAACGCGCGGACCTCATCCTGCACCTCGACAAGGGTGTGCTGGTCGAGGCGGAGGCCCTCGCGTCGCATCCCTGAATCCATCCACGATGATCAAGTTCCTTCCCCTCCTCTTCTCCAGTCTCGGCCGCAAGAAGACGCGCACCATTCTCACCATCGGGTCGTTCGCGGTGGCCCTCTTCCTCTATGCCATTCTCACCGCGGTGCAGGCGAGTTTCGACTCCGCCGTGGCCGCCGGCGGAGCCGACCGGCTGGTCGTGATGAACCGGACCTCGTTTGTCGTTCCCCTGCCCTACGCCTACCGCGACCGCATCGCGAAGGTCCCCGGGCTCGTCACGACCGGCCTCGGCGTCTGGTTCGGCGGCGTCTATCAGGACCCCAAGAACTTCTTCGCGCAGTTCGCCCTCGATCCTGAGACGTGGCGGGACCTCTATCCGGAGTTCGTGGTGCCGCCCGAACAGTGGGAAGCCTTCCTGAAGACCAAGTCCGGCGCCATCGCAGGCCAGTCCACCGCACGGCGTTTCGGCTGGAAGGTCGGGGACCGGATCCCCATGCAGGGCGGGATCTATCCCGGGCTCTGGGAGTTCGACCTGGTGGGCATCTACACGGGAACCCGTGAGTTCGACGATCTCACCCAGTTCTGGTTCCGCTACGACTACCTCAAGGACAAGGCGGGCGGCGACATCGCCAACATGGTCGGCTGGTACATCGTGAAGCTCGAGGACATCGACGACACCGTCAAGGTCTCAAAGGAGATCGACGACATGTTCGCGAACTCGCCTTACGAAACCCGCACCCTCACCGAGCGCGCGCTCAACCAGTCGTTCATCAAGGCCATGGGCAACGTGAAGTTCCTCCTCGTCACCATCGGCGCGGTGGTCTTCTTCACTCTCCTCCTCGTGACCGGCAACACCATCGCGGCGAGCGTGCGCGAACGCACCGGCGAACTAGCGGTCTTGAAGGCCGTGGGCTTCTCGGACGACTTCGTGCTGCGCCTCGTCTTCCTCGAGAGCGTGCTCGTCGCGGCGATTGGCGGCGGCCTCGGACTTCTGGCCGGCCACCTGTTCACGCTCCGGGGCGACCCCACCGGCTTCTTCCCAGCCTTCTACATCCCCGTTCCCGGTTTCATCCTCGGCGCGATCCTCATCGTCGCCACCGGAATAGCCGCCGCCCTCATCCCTGCCTTCGGCGCGCGACGCTTGAGCGTCATCGAGGCCCTGCGCCGCCTGTGATCCCCGTCGTCTACAACCTCGAAAGCCTGCGCGAGCGCTGGACGGGTGCTCTTGTGGCGGTCCTCGGCATCGCGGGCACCGTGGCGGTCTTCATCGCCACCCTGTCCCTCGCCAACGGTTTTCGGGCGACGCTGGTCGCCTCGGGTCTCGAGGAGAACGCGGTAATCCGCCGGGCGGGTGCTACCGCCGAAATGGACAGCGTGGTGAGCCTCGCGCAGACCCGGGTGATCGAAGACCATCCGCTCGTCGAACGCGACGACCGCGGACCGATCGTAAGCCCCGAGGTCGTGACCCTCGCCGTCTTCCCGGCGCGGGCGGATGGGAACGACAGCAATGTCCAGGTTCGCGGCGTGGGACCACGCGTGCTCGATGTCCGCAAAGGCGTCACGGTCTCCGCGGGGCGATTTTTGAATCTCGGAACGAACGAGGTGGTCGTGGGCAAGAACGCCGCCAACGCCTACGTCGGCCTCGATGTCGGCGCGACCGTGAGGATCGGTGGCCGTGACTGGCTGATCGTGGGGATTCTCGACGCGGGCGGCAGCGCCCTCGATTCCGAGATCTGGTGCGACGCCACCCTGCTCAGCCAGGCCTTCCAGAGACCGGTCGGGGTATTCCAGTCGGTCACCGCGCGCCTCATCGACAAGACCCGGCTCGAAGCGTTCGCCTCGACCATCAACGGCGATCCGCGGATGACGTCGCAGGTCGACCGCGAGACGACGTATTACGAGAAGTCGTCGCAGCAGCTCACGCTCCTCATCCTCGGCATCGGCGTGCCCGTGGTCGTCATCATGGCGGTGGGCTCGGTGTTCGGCGCGCTCAACACCATGTACACCGCGGTGGCCGAGCGCGGCCGCGAGATCGCCACGCTGCGCGCCATCGGCTTCGGTTCGGGCAACGTGATCGCATCTTTCACCATGGAGGCGCTGCTGATCTCGGCGGTCGGCGGAATCCTCGGTTGTATCATCGTGCTGCCGGTGAACGGGCTCACCACAGGCACCATGAACTTCCAAACCTTCTCGCACATGTCGTTCGCGTTCCGGATCACCCCGGAACTCCTCGCCTCCGGTTTCGCCTTCGCCCTCGCGATGGGAATCCTCGGGGGCCTGCCGCCCGCGGTTCGCGCCGCGCGGATGCCCGTAGGAGCCGCGCTACGAGACCTGTAATCGGCGGCCTGACGACCCTCGCATGATCCGCTTGATCTTCCGGCCACGGCTCGTCGAGGCGATCAAGAGCCTCAATCGCGAGTCGTTCTTCGCCGACCTCTCCGCGGGTCTCACCGTGGGCATCATCGCCCTCCCCCTCGCCATGGCCTTCGCCATTGGCTCGGGCGTGAAGCCCGAAGCGGGGATCGTCACCGCGATCATCGCCGGTTTCCTGATCTCCGCCCTCGGGGGCACCAAAGTGGCGGTGGGCGGCCCCACCGGAGCGTTCATCGTCATCGTCTACGGCATCGTCGACCGGTACGGGGTCGCGAACCTGGTGATCTGCACCCTGATGGCGGGCGCGATGCTCATGGCCATGGGCTTCTTCCGCCTCGGCGGCTTGATCAAGTTCGTGCCCCAGCCCGTGATCGTCGGCTTCACCAACGGCATCGCGGTTCTCATCTTCCTCGCCCAGATCCGCGATTTTCTCGGCCTCACCGTCGAGAAGGTGCCGGCGGAGTTCTTCGCGATGGTGAAAACACTCGCGGGACACATCGAGACCGCCCACTGGCCGGCGATCGTGATGTCGGTCGGGGGCCTCGTGCTCCTCCGCACCTGGCCGGCCGCATGGAGACGCACCGCCCCGCCAACCGTGATTCTGCTCATCGCCACCACCGCGGTGACCGCGCTCTTCGCCATCCCGGTCGAAACCATCGGATCGCGTTTCGGCGGCATACCGCGCGCGCTGCCCATGCCGTCCCTGCCGGAGTTCACGATCGAGCAGCTCCGCGACCTGATCGTGCCCGCGTTCACCATCGCTCTTCTCGCCGCCATCGAGTCGCTGCTGTGCGCGGTGGTGGCCGACAAGATGACGCACGACAAACACGACGCGAACCAGGAACTCATGGCCCAGGGCATCGCGAACGTCGCGAGCGGCCTTTTCGGCGGCATCCCGGCCACGGGCGCCATCGCGCGCACCACTGCGAACATCAAGAGCGGCGCCCTGACCCCGATCGCGGGAATGATCCACGCGGTCGTCCTGCTCCTGATCATCCTGATTGCGGCGCCGCTCGCGAAGAGTGTGCCGCTCGCCGCCCTGTCGGCCATCCTGATGTCGGTAGCCATCGACATGGGCGAGTGGCAGGTCTTCCGCACCTTCCATCAGCATTCGTTCACCCGCAACCTGAAACTCTTCTCGGTCTTCTTCGTGACCGTGATCTTCGATCTGACCATCGCGGTCGAACTGGGCATGCTTATCTCGGCCCTCATCCTGATCGCCCACATCGCGGAGGTTACGGAGGTCAAGAGAGTGGGCACGCGCGAGCCGGGCATCGCTCACTTCCACGCGTTCGGTTCGCTCTTCTTCGGAGCCGCCGAGAAACTCGAGGCGCTGCTCGAGAAGGAGCCCGACGAGACCGTGGTCATGCTCGATCTGTCGCATGTGATCTACATGGACACCACCGCGTTCACCGCCCTAGAGACCCTCCACGACCGCCTCGAGAAACGGCGGCATTGCCTCATCCTCTACGGCGCGCCGGAACAGCCGGCCCGTGTCCTCCAGAGCCTTCTGCCGGTTCTCGGCAATGAGAATCTGCTGCCTGACCGGGAGTCGGCGTTCCGTCGGGCCCGCGTTCTCCTCGGAGAACAGGCCGCGGCGATCGAACGCGCCGGCGTGGAACGGCGGACCGCGACCGCCTAGCAGTCCGCTTATTCGAGGGCCTTCAAGAACCTTTCGAAGCGCGGGCGGAAGCTGCGCTCGGGATCGACCGACGCCACGATCCGGGTGGCGCGGCCCAGAATCTCCGACCGGGGAACGAAGCCGAAGAAGCGCGAGTCGAAACTGTTGTCGCGGTTGTCGCCCATGACGACGTACTGGCCCGGCGGGACTGTGACCGGGCCGAACGTGGACGAGGATGTCGGGCCTTCCGACACCGCGACGAGGTGAGCGCGCCGGCCCACGGTTTCACGAAGCACGGTGGCGTCGCGATCCCGGGTGGCGGTGTCGTCGTAAAGCGCGGTGGTTCCATTCACGATGAGCTGGTTGTCCTTGAGCTCGATGCGGTCGCCGGGCACTCCGACCACCCGCTTGAGCAGACGGACGCCGTCGTGAGGCGAGTAGAGGACCACGATGTCGCCGCGGGACGGATCCGACCACTGGGCGAGCCTCAAGGTCGTGAAGGGCACCTTGAGGTCGTAGGCCACGCGGTTCACGAAGACGCGCTCGCCCTCGAGCACGGTTGGCCGCATCGATCCTGTGGGGACGTCGTTCCAGTCCGCCACCGCCGAGCGGAAGGAGCCGAGGACGAGGGCCACCACCGCGAGCGGCCGCAGCCACTCGACCCAGAGATGCCGGGCCGCGGCACGAAATCGTTCCATGTGCTTATGAAGACGGTCGTTGCCGTCCAAAGGTTTCAATCGACGGCGTCAAAGGACGTCGCCCACACCCAGGTTCGGTAGCCCAGGGTGACGAAACCCTCGGAACTCTTGTGCTCGCACCAGAGCGCTTCGAGGTCCTCGAGCAGGCGATCGTAACGTGGCCCCTCCTTGGGGATGTACGAGGCGCTTCGGGCACGGCCGATGAGCCCGTCACGCGACAGGGCCTGGCGATAGGGGAAGGACACGGGCGGCGCCTTCACCCGGGCGGCGCGCAGCGCCTCATCGATGGCCCCCCTCATGCCTTCCGAGAGCTCCCGCTCCGCGGCGGCGCGGATGGCGGCGTTGTAAGCCTGCATGGCCGCGTCCGCGTTGTCCCGCTCGTTGACGAGGAATGCGAGACGGCCGCCCGGCTTGAGAATGCGCCGGAACTCGGCCAGCGCCGCGAGCGGCTTGAACCAGTGAAAGGCCTGCGCGCACAGGACCAGGTCGACGCTCGCGTCCCCGAGGCCGGTCGCTTCAGCGGTTCCATCGACGAAAGTGACAAGGGGGTGGGGCTCGCCGCTCTCGCGCATCGCGGCATTCGGCTCGACCGCGAACACGCGAAGGCCACGGTCCGCAAGCAGACGGGAAGAGATCCCGGTCCCGGCCCCGATATCAGCGGCGACGAGCGAGTCGTACCCGGAAAGTCCGCCGAGGACGGCGTCGATCGCTTCCTTCGGATACGAGGGGCGGAAAAGGGCGTAGTCGGACGCGCGGTCGGCGAATCGCGTGGTGGGCTGAAGTTCGAAACGCGGAGGAGGAGTCATACCCCGCGGGCGGAACCGACGATCTCCTCCAGCTGTGTCATGGTCACGGTGCAGGAGAAGTGCTTCGGACCGGTTTTATCGGCGGTGATGAAGGGCAGGTTGATCTCACACGAACCGGCGGAACGCAGTTCCTCGATACCGCCTCGAGCACTCGCGGCGATTCGGTCCTTCGCCATCGGGTCGTTGGAGAGGTCGACTCCGATCTGGTCGCTGGCGGTCTTCACCAGCCAGGCTGCCAGCGCCTTCTCCTCACGCGTGCCTGCCGTGGATGAACCAGCGGTCACGGACGGGTTCGGGGTCGCGGGACGATTGCGCGAGAACTTCTCTCCAGTCACCGAACCCACGGTCACGAAGTGTTCAACTGCTGCTGAAAGGTCCGCGTCGGTCATTCCCTGCCAGCCGGGGATGCTCGCATCCAGATTCACCTTCGTCACCAGATCGATGAACGGAATGCTGATATTGAAGCCGGGAGCGAGCGTCTTGAAGTACCTTCCAAGCCTCACCACCCCGCCGCGATGGTTCTCCGGAATGATCACGACGGCCTTCGCGATCACGACCAGAAAGAGGATCCCGATCAGGATCACGAAAGGATTCATGAAAGGCATGGGCAACTCTACCGAGGATTCTTTTGGCCGCGGTCTACTCGGGCAGGAAGTAGATGCCGCCCTCGTCGTAGACCGCCTTCCACGCCGGATGCTGGGCGAGTTTCCCCGACAGCGCAAGGCCGGACAGCGGCATCTCGACCAGGCGTTCGATGACGCGCTTCAGTTCGCGGACGCCTTTCTCCGCGTCGAATCCCGAGCGGATGACGAACGCCTCCGCCTCGGGCTCGAAACGCACGAGAACGCCGTGGGTCTTCCGAACCTTGGTGATGAGGGCCGCCAGCAGTGGCCGCGCGATACGCCGGACATCAGCTTCGTCGAGAGCGCGGAACGTGATGATGTCGTCCACGCGGTTCAGGAACTCGGGTCGGAAGAAGCGGCGCAGATCCGCCTTCGCCCGGCCCGCCTTGGTGAGCGGCACCGTCTCGTTCCCTGCGGCGGCGAAACCCGCCTTCGAGGAGATGGCGCTGCTCCCGAGGTTGCTCGTCATGACCACGATGGCGTTGCGCGCGTCGGCCACGCGGCCCTGCGAATCGGTCAGCCGGCCGGCGTCGAAGAGCTGCAGGAAGAGATCGAACACCTTGGGGTGCGCCTTCTCCACCTCGTCGAAGAGGAGCACGGAATAGGGCTTCCGGCGGATCGCCTCGGTCAGCTGCCCCGGCTCGTCATGGCCGACGTACCCGGGGGGGGCGCCAATGAGGCGCGACACCGAGTGTTCCTCCATGTACTCTGACATGTCGAAACGCGCGAGATCGTCCGGTCCTCCGAAGAGGAACTTCGCGAGCGTCCGCGCCATCTCGGTCTTCCCTACGCCGGTCGGGCCGAGGAGCATGAACACCGCGAGTGGACCGCGGCGTTCGGACAGTCCCGCATGCGCGAGCTTGACGCGCGCCGCGACCCTCGCCACCGCCTCATCCTGACCGATGATCTTCGACTTGAGGTGCCCTTCGAGTTTGAGCAGACGCGCGCCCTCGCCGGCGCCGTCGGTGACGATCTCGATCGGCAGACCCTTCTTCTCGGCGAGCACTTCCGCGACCACCCGCGCGCCCACGGTGGATCCCACGGTTGCCTTCA
>CAYNHK010000242.1:0-7085 GCA_964396875.1 uncultured Acidobacteriota bacterium
GAAGTTCGACGCGAACACCTGGGAGAACAACCGCTCGAACGCGCCCAAGCAGGAGAGGAAGCAGCACATCTACGGAGCGACCCTGGGCGGACCCATCCGCAAGGACAAGCTCTTCTTCTTCGCGGACTATCAGGGCTCGCGGCAGGACGCTCCCGGCTCCACCACGGCCTCGGTCGCGCCGGAGGCCTGGCGGCGCGGCGATCTCTCGAGCGTCAGCACGGTCATCCGCGATCCTCTGACCAACCTTCCCTTCCCCAATAATCAGATCCCCGCGAACCGGATCAGCCCGACCGCGCGGGCCATTCTCAACGACCTCGCGAAGTATCCGCTCCCGAATCGCACCGTACCGGGCGGAGTCACCGGGAACTTCGTTGGCGAGACGCTCCTGTCGGTCCGCGCTCATCAGGGCGATGCGCGCCTCGATTGGAACGCATCCGAGAAAGACAAGGTCTGGGCCCGCTACTCCTTCGCCACGTACGTCGATGAGCGCAACAAACAGCCGTTCGCCCTCTTCATGGGCAGCCGGAACGATCAGCCCTTCCACAACGTGGGCGTCAACTGGACGCGTGTCCTGGGTCCGAGCACGATCAACGAGTTGCAGGCTGGATACAGCGTCACCACCGTGGTCGCTCAGACACTGGATTGGGCGGGCTTCGGCAACGGCAATTCGGCTTACGGCATCACTGGCGGCCAGCCCATTCCCGGCCTCAGCTCCATCGGCTGGGGCAGCGGCCTCACCGCGCCCGGCGCGATAGCCCCGGACTCGGATACGGTCGCGAAGACCTACCAGTTGAACGAGAAGTTCACCTGGCTCCGCGGCCGGCATGCTTTCAAATTCGGCGGTCAGTTCCTGCACTACGACCAGCAGCGCTTCTACGCCGGCAACAATGGCCTTCTCGGTTTCCTGAACTTCAACGGCGCCTTTACCGGCTTCGCGTTCTCCGATTTCCTCCTGGACCTTGTCTCATCCAAGGGTCGTGGAGGCGGCGATCCCACCAAGCCCTGGACCCATTTGCAGGACCGCATCGGCCTGTTCGTCCAGGACGATTTCAAGGTGCGACCCAACCTGACGTTGAACCTGGGGCTTCGCTGGGCCTACACCTCGCCGCTGGTGGAGAAGAATAACCTCCAGACGAACTTCGACCTCAAGACGGGAAAGCAGATCTTCGCGAGCGAGGATGACCGCGCCCTTTACAAGCCCTACTACAAGGGCTTCGAACCCCGACTCGGCCTCGCCTGGAGCATCAACGACCGGACGGTGTTCCGCGCCGGCTACGGCATTTCCCAGTTCATGGAGGGTACGGGCGCCAACCTTCGCCTGCCCATGAACCCGCCGTTCTTCTTCGAATCGGCGGTGACCTACGACCGCACGACGGGCGCCGGTTCGTTGTCGCAGGGCTTCGCCGGACTCGTGGCCGGCACCACGCCCTCTGGCAATGTGCGCGCTTTCGACCCGAATCTCCGGCCTCAGTTCTCTCAGCAGTGGAACCTCTTCATCGAGCGTCGCCTCACGTCGAGCATGTCCGCGCAACTGGGCTATGTGGGACACAAGGCTTCAAACCTCGTGACTCCGGTCGAAGGCAACCAGGCCCTCCCCGGCATCGGCGACCCGTCGACCTGGGCGGCCAAGAACACGCGCCGCCCCCTCTTCGGCGCCCTGCCCCTCGTCACCACCATCGCCACCACCGCATCCCGCGGGCGGAGCGAGTACAACGCACTGCAGGCGAGCGTCCGTCAGCGGTTCGACAAGGGCCTCGAGTTCATGGCCTCCTACACGTGGGCCAAGGGCATGAGCAACAACCGAGGCTTCTACGGACAGTTCGGCGGACCTTCCTCGGGCGGCTCACTCGCCACTGAGGGCGCCTACTGGCAGAACACCTACGATCCCGACGCAGACTGGGGACCGATGTTCTACGACCTTCGCCACAACTTCGTTCTTTCGGGCGCGTATGAACTGCCGTTTGGCAAAGGCCGCAAGTGGGGATCGAACTGGTCGGGCGCCGCAAACGCGATTCTCGGCGGCTGGAAGGTCGCGGGCATCTATCAGGGCCGCAGCGGTTTCCCGATCACGGTGATCGACGGACGGGCCCGTTCGCTTCAGGGCGAGCGCGGTTCCGAGCGTCCCAACTGTGTCGGCAATCCGGTTCCTTCCGACCAGTCGATCACGAAATGGCTCGACATCAATGCGTTCTCGGCCGCCGCACTCGGCACCTTCGGCAACTGCCCGGTGGGCGTGGCCCGGATGCCCGGGTATCAAAACGTCGACCTGACCCTGTCCAAGCGTTTCGAGATGGGCGGAACGCGCGCGCTGGAGTTCCGGATCGAGGCCTTCAACGCATTCAACCATCCGAGTTTCGGTCCGCCCGCTCGCGACCTCTCGGTGCCAAACACCTTCGGCCAGATCACGAGCACGGTCAGTTCTCCGCGCACGATCGAACTCGTCGCGAAGTTCAGCTTCTAAACTAGACGGCCGCTGCGACCTCAATTTCGATGAGGCCAAACTGGAGGAGATGGTGCACCCCGTGCTTGAAGTGCATGCGGGACCACTCCTCCGGGGTACAGGGACCGAAAGCCGGGTGAACTCGGAGGGAGCCGGGGTCCGTGGCGGAGAGTTCCAGGAACATCTTCGACTCGAGGCGAAGAGCCTCGACCGCGCTCGAAATCGATTCAAACCGGAGCGGCGGCACGCCGTTCTTGTGTAAAGGGCTCTCGAATCCCCGCGGCATGGGTCGATTGTCCTGGAGGAACGCACGCGCCTTCACCTGGAACTCCTCGGGCAGCGAACTCCCGCTCGTGGCTTTTCCGGTCGATAGCTCGAATACCGAAAGCAGGTGCTCCACCATCTGCGCTGCGCTCAAACCTCCCCATGCCGGCTTGCCGTCGGGGGGGAGTGCTGAGAGCGCCTCGCACAGAGTCGTGGCCAGAAACCGGTTCCTGCCCTCGAGGTCGTTCACGTCGAATCGGACCTTCATGAATCGCTCCCGTGGTGAGTGTCGTTCAGGCGCGCGGAGCCATGAACTCGGCAACCGCGCGCAGCACTTCTTCTTCGCGCAGGATCCTTCGATGGCCCATGCCGCGCGTGGTCAGAAGCGTCGAGTCCGGCCACGCCTCGGCGTAGGTCTTGCCGTCCTGCCACGGCACGTCAACGTCGTCTTCGTCGTGAACCACGAGCAGGGGCTGGCTCATGCGCGGCGCGAGGAGGCGTCCGCGCAGTTCGGCCATGGTGATTCCGAGGCGACCTTCGATCGAGTGCTTCATGCGCTCGCTGAGATGATGCGGCAGGCCGAGCCAGTTTGAGAACACACGCGGGTAGTGCGCGAAGTCTTCGGCGGGAGCGAGGTACACGAGCCGGGCCACTTCGAGAGGTTCACGAAGGGCCACCGTCGTACCCGCCGCGCCAAACGAGTGCGCGACGATTCCCGCAACACCGCCCAGATGTCGCACCAGGGCCGCGATCGCCTGCGAGATCTCCACGAGATTCGTCTGCGCCCCCGCCGAGGAACCGTGGGCCGGCAGGTCAATGGTGATGGGCTGAAGACCGCGCTCCGCCAGCGCAAGAGCAAGGCCGCCCAATTGCGATCCGCGCCCTTCCCAGCCGTGGATTAGAAGCACGGGCTCTCCCGATGGGCTCCACCGATGTCCGGAAAGGCGGAAACGACCCACCGCGAAGACCTCGGCTTTCGCGTGAGCGAGCCACGCGCGTTCCCGCTCGGGGAGGCGAGTTCGCCTCGGGGTGAGAAACACGCGTGCCGCGACCCGGGCTCCGAGCCTCGACGAGATTCGATCGACACCCCGGATGACGGCGCCCATCATCGCCATGGACGAGGTCTTCCGGTGAGCCTGATCGACATTAGACCGACCGGTCGTGCTCTTTTTTGCCGACGCAGTTTGGTGCGAAGTCATGGCGGGGTTTCCTCAAGCGCGGGATGCGCGAATCAGGGATTCGAAAGCGAGGCGCGCGCGTTTGTCGGCGTCCTTGGAGCGCAGCAGGCGGGCCGAGTGGTGATAGCCGAGGATGAACGAGTCGACCTGCCACGCGAACTGTTCGGGATCGACATCCTTCCGGAAGTGGCCCTCTTCGATCGCGACGCGCGCGGCCTGGGCGATGACCCCGAGCCAGTCTTTCTGCGACGCGAGCAGCAGGTCGCGCAGGGGCCCGGGCTGATCGTCGAGCTCACTGGCCGCGGCGATGAAGAGGCAGCCGCCGGGAAGCTCGCTCGCGCGCGACCACTCGAACCAGTTTTCGAAGAGGGCTCTCACCCGGGGCTCCCCGCGCGGCTCCTTGAGGGCCGGACTGATCACCAGCTCTATGAAACGCGCGATCGCCTTGTGGACGACATCGATCTGAAGGTCTTCCTTCGACGAGAAGTGAGCAAAGAGACCGCTCTTCGAAAGACCGACCTCTTTCGCGAGTTCGCCGATGCTCAAAGCCCCAAGACCCACCCGACTCGCGCGCGCGAGGGCGACGTCGAGGATGGCGGTGCGGGTGGTCTCCCCTTTCGACATGGCGGGGATATTAGCACGATCGGTCTTTTTTACTTCGGCTGATTCAGCAGCGCCCGTGCGTCCTTCGATCCGATCACGTTCTCCACCGGGGACTTGCCGAATTCAACCCAGACCGACGAGCCCACGCGAAGAAAGAACTTCGTATTCACCGACTTGAAAGTCGGGTGCGTGAAGGCAGCCTCGGGCGCGCCTTCGAGCGTATAGCGCGCGTCCGAACTCATGGTGACCAGAACCTTCTCCCCCGGCTCCAGACGTTTCCGCCCTTCGGTCAGGCGAAAGAATCCCGAGCCCCACGACTCATTGGATCCATCCCGGAGGAACGCGGCGGTGGCGTCGACACTGATGAGCGTCTCCTGCGAAACGTTCTCGACGCGGAATCGAACCGCCGGGGCCAGAAATCTCTTTTCCGTTCGCGAAGGGTCCAGCACCCAGTACGTCTCGACCTCGGTGACCTTGAGGAGGGCGGTCGGGTCCGGAGCGGTGCACGAAGAACTGCCCAGGGAAACGAGCAGGGCGAGGGCTGGCCAGGCGGCAAGGCGCCGACCGAAGGCCGCGAACGCGCGTCCAATGCGCTGCTGATGTGTCATGTCCTTAGTTTGTTACCATACCGGCTCCCCGCAGGCTGTGCGTAGCGTGAGGGCGGGCCGGGGCCTTTGAGACTGGCTCCGGTGGCGCCTCCGCAAAAGGCCACCCCTGCACGAACTTTCACAAGATAAGGGACTCCCACGCATGATTGAAGTCGCGGACCTCAGGAAGAGCTACGGTCGTTTCGATGCCGTGTCCGGGGTTTCGTTCACGGTCGGAAAGGGCGAGATCCTCGGATTCCTTGGCCCCAACGGCGCCGGCAAGACGACGACGATGCGCATCCTCACCGGCTACATGCCCGCCACGTCGGGCAAGGCCACCGTAGCCGGTTTCGATGTGTTCGCTTCACCACTCGAGGCGAAAAGGAACGTCGGCTATCTCCCCGAGATGCCTCCTGTTTACCCCGACCTCGACGTCACCTCGTACCTCGATTTCTGCGCGCGCATCAAGGGCGTCAAACCCGCCGACCGCAAGGCCCGCATCGACCGTGCGATCGAAAAGGCCCGGCTCGGCGACGTGCGACACAAGCTGATCGGCCGGCTCTCGAAGGGCTACCGGCAGCGCGTGGGCATCGCCCAGGCCATTCTCGCGGATCCGCCGGTGCTGATCCTCGACGAACCCACCGCCGGTCTCGACCCCCAGCAGATCATCGAAACACGCGACCTGATCAAGAGCCTCGGCGGGGACCACACCATCATCCTCTCCACCCACATCCTTCCCGAAGTCTCGATGACCTGCAGCCGCGTGGTCATCATCAGCAAGGGCAAGGTGGTGGCCGAGGACACACCCGAGAATCTGACCGCGCGCCTTTCGAGCAAGGGCGCGGTGAGACTCGAGGTGCGGGCCGAGATCCGCGACGCGTTCGATGCACTGCGCGACGTGGAGGGAATCGTCACCGTGAATCCGCGAGGCAGCGCCTCGGGCAATACCATTCTCGAACTCCAGGCGGAAGACGGCGTCGACATCCGGGCCGCGGCCGCGCGCGCCGTGGTGGCCGCCAACATTGACCTCCTCTCCCTCTCCCAGGTCTCGCTGAGCCTCGAGGACGTGTTCCTCGAGCTCACCACCAAGGACTCGGCCGGGGTGTCGGAAGTGGCTCCGGCCAGGCCCGAGATCTTCACCCCCATCTCGGCGATCGAGCCGAGCGCTCCGGCCGCACCGCCGGAACCGCCTCGCCCGGAAACCGCCGAAACCAAGGAGTCCAACTGATGTCGACGTTCACCAACATCGGCGCGATCGTCCGCAAGGAGTGGCAGCACTACTTCGGTTCGCCCATCGCCTATGCGGCGCTCTTCACCTGGAACCTCCTGTTCTCGGTGTTCTTCCTTTTCGCCCTCACCTACTTCCTCGAAGCCTCGCTGAACCCCGGCGGAGGGATGGGCGGGCCGCCCAAACCCAACATCAATGAATGGATCTTCCGGCCCACCCTCATGAACATGGCGGTGGTGGCGCTCTTCGTCACACCCATGCTGACCATGCGCCTCTTCGCGGAAGAGCAACGGCAGGGGACCTGGGAACTGCTTGCCACCTCCGCGATCACCGACTGGCAAATCGTGCTCGGCAAGTTCTTCGGCGCGGTGAGCGTCTACGCGCTGATGATTGGCACGTCCCTTCTGAACTTCGCGGTCGTCTTTGTCTACGCCGACCCGAAGCCCGAGTGGAAACCGGTCCTCACCGGCGCGCTCGCCCTCCTGCTGATGGGGTCGTGTTTCATAGCACTCGGTGGGTTTCTCTCGACCCTCACGAAGAACCAGATCGTGGCCGGAATCCTCTCGTTCTGTCTGTTCCTCGCGATCTGGACGCTCTCGTGGCTCGACAACCCCATGGCCTCGGCTCCGGTCAAGGTCCTCGCCTATCTCGGAGTCACGACCCATATGGACGACATGGTCAAAGGGGTCCTCGACACCAAGGACATCGTCTTCTACCTTTCCTTCATCGGCTTCGGACTGTTCCTGACCGTGGAGTCCGTTGAGAGCCGTCGGTGGAGGGAGTAG
>CAYNHK010000243.1:0-6955 GCA_964396875.1 uncultured Acidobacteriota bacterium
GCCATGCTCGTCTATCCCGACTTCTTCAAGGTCGCGGTGTCCTCGTCGGGCAATCACGAGAACAACGTCTACAACCGGGCCTGGAGCGAGAAGCACCATGGGGTCAAGGAAGTGACGGACAAGGATGGCAAGGTGAAGTTCGAGTACAGCATCGATCGAAACTCGGAGCTCGCCAAGAACCTCAAGGGCCACCTGTTCCTCGTCACCGGCGATCAGGACGACAACGTGCATCCGGCGGGAACGCTGCGCATGGCCGACGCCCTCATCAAGGCCCACAAGCGTTTCGACTTCTTCATCATGACCGGCCAGCGCCACGGCTACGGGCCGATGACCGACTACTTCTTCTGGCTGCGCGCGGACTACTTCTCGAAACACCTGCTCGGCCGCTCGTCCGAGAGCGTCGACCTTATCGAACTGGCCCGCGAGGCTCCGCAGAACGGCAAGAGGCGGGGTGGCGCCGCCGGCACGCCGGAGGGAGACCGATGACGCCCCGATCACGCGCGATGAGATTCGTCGCCGGGCTGGCTCTGATCCTTTCCGCGAGCGCTCTGCCCGCGGCGGACTACGACCTCATCGTCCGGGGCGGGACGGTCTACGACGGCACGGGAAGCAAACCCCGCCTCGCCGATGTCGGCATCCGCGGCGACAAGATCGCGGCCATAGGCGACTTGTCGAAGGCCACCGCCGATCGCACACTCGACGCGAAGGGGCTGGCCGTCGCGCCGGGTTTCATCAACATGCTCTCGTGGTCGGTGGACTCCCTGATTCACGACGGGAAGTCGCAGGGCGACATCCGCCAGGGCGTCACCACCGAGATCTTCGGCGAAGGCCAGTCGATGGGCCCGTGGAGCCCCGAGATGAAACGCCAGGTCGAAGCAGACATGGGAGACATCAAGTACGCGATCGAGTGGACGACACTCGCCGAGTACCTCCAGTTCCTGGAGAGAAAGGGCGTCTCGACCAACGTCGCGTCCTACATCGGCGCAGCCACGCTGCGCGAACTCGTGATCGGCCTCGACAACAAGAAGGCCACACCGGAGCAGATGGAGAAAATGCGCGAGCTGGTGCGCGCGGAGATGAAGGCCGGCGCTCTCGGCATCGGGACATCGCTCATCTACGCTCCCGCCGTCTACGCCGACACCGAGGAGCTGATCGAACTCTCGAAGGTCGCGGCGCAGTATCAGGGCAAGTACATCTCGCACATGCGGAGCGAAGGCGACCGTCTGGTCGAGTCGGTGGACGAACTGATCCGAATCGCCCGCGAAGCGAAGATCCCCGCGGAGATCTACCACCTCAAGGCGGCGGGGGAGTCGAATTGGAACAAGCTCGACGCGGTCGTCGCGCGGGTGGAGGCGGCAAGGCGCGAGGGCTTGAAGATCACCGCGGACATGTACACCTACACCGCCGGCGCGACCGGCTTCGACGCCTGCCTGCCGCCCTGGGCGCGCGAGGGCGGATGGGAGGCCACCTTCAAGCGGCTCGAGGACGCGGCCCTGCGCCGGCGGATCGGCGCGGAGATGAAAGTGGCGGGGAAGGACTGGGAGAACCTGTGCGCGGCCGCGGGCTCGCCGGAGCGCCTCCTCCTTCTCGAGTTCAAGAACGAGGCGCTCAGGCCCCTTCAGGGCAAGACTCTGGCCGAGGTCGCGAAGCAGCGCGGGAAGGACTGGACGGAGGTCGCCATGGATCTGGTTTATGAAGACCGGACCCGGGTCGGCGTCGCCTTCACCCTGATGTCCGAGGACAACGTGCGCAGGCAGGTTCAGTTGCCGTGGATGTCGTTTGGATCGGACGCGGCCTCGATGGCGACGGAGGGCGTTTTCTTGAAGTCGAAGACGCACCCGCGCGCCTACGGGAACTTCGCGCGCCTTCTTGGCCGCTATGTTCGCGACGAGAAGCTGATCACGCTTGAGGAAGCGATCCGGCGTCTGTCGGGCCTTCCCGCCGAGAACCTCGGCCTCGATCGCCGCGGCCGGCTCGAGGTGGGCATGTTCGCGGACGTCGCTGTCTTCGATCCGCTCACGGTGGCGGATCGCGCGACCTTCGCCGACCCGCACCAGTATTCGGTGGGAATGAAACACGTTCTGGTCAACGGCCGTCCCGTCCTCGTGGACGGCGAACACATGGGCGCCATGCCGGGCCGCGCCCTTCATGGGCCCGGTCGCGAGACCGCGAAGGTCACGGTTCATCTCGCCGGCGACTCGACCATGGCGGAGAAGCTTTTCGCGAAACGGCCCGAAACCGGCTGGGGCGAGAAGCTCCAGGCGCTTTTCAAGGACGACGTCCGCGTACGGAACCTCGCTAAGAACGGGCGCAGCACCCGAACGTTCATTGGCGAGGGGCTGTGGGACCGGCTGCTTGCGGAGGTGAAGGAAGGCGACTACGTCTTCGTGCAGTTCGGCCATAACGACCAGGCGAAGGAAAAGGGTGAGCGGTATACGCCGCCGGAGGATTTCAAACGCAACCTCGCGCGGTTCGTGGCGGATGTCCGGGCCCTCAAGGCGACTCCCATTCTGATGACGCCCGTGATGCGCCGCCGCTTTGATGCGGCGGGCGTCCTGCAGGACAGTCACGGCGAATATCCCGACCTGGTACGCGCGGTGGCGCAGGAGACCAAAGCTCCGCTCATCGACCACCATCGCGAAAGCGCGCGGGTCCTTCGCGAACACGGGCCCGACGGATCGATCGCTCTCTTCCTCCAGTTGAAGGCCGGCGAGAACCCCAACTATCCAAACGGCATCGCGGATAACACGCATTTCTCGCCGCGGGGCGCAGAACTCATGGCCGCCGAGGTAGCGAAGGCGCTGCGCGCGGGGGGACTTGCCCTGGCGGGTTATCTTCGATAGATGCGCTTTCTGCACGTCACCGTCTCGCCTGTCCTGCTTGCGGTTCTCGTCGCCTGTGGCGGGGGGAGCGGGGCCACGCCCACCACTACCGTCCCGAGCACGCCCGCGCCCACGACTGCGCCGAACCGGGTGACCTTTCACCTGGCCGGAGATTCCACCATGGGGGAACAGATTCCCGATCGAGATCCGGAAACGGGCTGGGGCGAGGAACTCCAGCCTCTTTTTCATGAGGATCGCCTGGTCGTCCGGAACTATTCGAAGCGTGGGCGCAGCAGCCGCACGTTCCTGAGCGAGGGGCACTGGGCCGGACTGATCGCAAACGTGCGGGACGGCGACCACGTGATCATCCAGTTCGGGCACAACGACGGCTCGGCCGACGAAGAGCAGACGCCGCCCGCGGAATATCGCGCCAACTTCACGCGGTTCGTCACCGACGTGCGCGCGCGCCGCGCCTCTCCGATCCTCGCCACACCGGTCGTGGTGCGGCGCTTCAACCCCAACGGGTCGCTTCAGGACACCCATGGACAGTATCCCGAGATCGTTCGGTCGGTGGCGAGGGCCGAAGGCGCCCCTCTGCTCGATATGCAGGTCTTGAGCGCCGCTGCGGTTACGGAGTACGGGCCGGAGGGGTCGAAGGAACTGTTCCAGCACCTGGCTCCCGGCCAGCATCCGAACTACCCGGGAGGCCTCGCCGACAACATCCACCTTTCGCCCAAAGGCGCTCAGGTGCTGGCTCAGCGCGCGGCGAAGGGCCTGAGGGACATGAACTCGCCCCTCGCCGCGTTTCTTAAATAGGAGCGGTCGCTTCGACTGCTCGCAGTACGGACCTCCTCAGCGACCGGTGGCTGAGCCTGTCGAAGCCCGGTGGCTGAGCCCGTCGAAAGGCGTCCCGTCGAAGCCCGGTGGCTGAGCCCATCGGAAGGCGGCCTGTCGAAGCCTATTTCGCGGCCGGCGGGGTCGCGGCTTCGGGCTTGCGCTTGTTGGCCTCGATGTTGATCGTGATCTCGACCTCTTCGCCCAGAACCATGCCGCCGGTGTCGAGGGTCTGATTCCAGAGGATCCCGTAGTCCTTGCGGTTGATCTTTGTCGTGAGGCTGAAGCCCGCCTTCACTGTGCCGCGCGCGTCGGTGACGGTTCCGCCGAAGTCGACGGGGATGGTGAGCTCTCGCGCCGTGCCGTGCATGGTGAAGATGCCGGTGACGTTGAAGGTGTCCGCATCGACGGGCGCGATCTTCGTGCTCTTGAACGTGATCTCCGGGTACTTCTCGACGTCGAAGAAGTCGGCGCTCTTGAGGTGGGTGTCGCGGCTGGCGTTGGCGGTGTTGACCGAGGCAGCCTTGATCGTGAACTCGACCGACGACTCGGCGGGCTTGCCGGGGACGACGGTGATGGTCCCCGAGAAGTCGTCGAAACGGCCGGGGGTCTTGGCCACGAAGTGGCGGACCCGGAAGCTCACTTCGGAGTGAACCCGGTCGACGGTGTAGACGTCCTGGGAGAACGCGGCCGAAGCCGCGAGGGTGAAGGCGAGGGCGAGGGTTGTTTTCATGATGGCATTCCTGTGGTTTTGTTTTTGGGGGGTGGGGGAGGGAACTATTGCTTGCGAAGCGAGCTGCACCGGGCGGCGCAGGCGCGCCGGATCGCGTCGAGGGACACGATGAGGCGGTCGATGTCGGCGCTGCTGAGGCCCGAGAAGAGGACCTCGCTCGCCTCGGGCACTCGCGTGTCGAGCCGGGCGAGGATCTCGAGACCGCGCTTCTCGATGTGGCAGATCACCTGGCGGCGATCCTTGCTGGGACGTTCCCGCCGAACCAGACCGGCGGATTCGAGGCGGTCGATCATGCGGGTGATGCCCGGCGACTGTTCGATGAGGCGAGCCCCGATTTCGAGGGTGGGGAGCCCGGTCTCCCGCGCGCCGCGCAGGATTCTGAGGACGTTGAACTGCGCGAGGCTGATGCCTTCAGGCTCGAGCACTTCGGAAAGCCGCCAGCGCAGCACATCGGCGGTGCGCAGCAGGCCCACGAACGCCTCCTCCCGGTTCGACGGGAAGGGCTTGCTCTGTCGAAGCTCGCGAAGAATGGAACCCTGAGGCACGGCTGAAGCCTAACCGGACAATAGTTGACGTGTCAAGTATTGTTCAAGCGTAGGGGCACGCCGCGCGTGTTGCTGACTAAAGGAGAAGCATCGCCGCGGACAGGATCACCGTGGGCAGCAGGGCTCCCGCGGCGAGCAGCAGCGGCGAAACGCCGTTCTCGAAATGCCGGCCCAGAATGGCCTGGCCCGCCGGGTTTGGAGCATTCGCGATCACGGTGAGCCCGCCGCCGGTCACCGCACCCGCCACCACCGCGTACTTCGCGGTGTCGCTGAGATCGGGCACCAGGGTGGCGAGAAAGGTGATCAGGGCGTTGTCGTTGAACGCGGTCAGCACGAGCGAACCGAAGAAGAGCGGCGTGGTGGAAAGGCTCGCGAGCACCGGCTGAATCCACCATCCCTGCAGGCCTCCGTGCACGACGAGCCCGCCGAGAAAGAAAGCGACAAGGAGAGGCGGCTTGAGGTCGATCGTGCTTTGATGCGCGGACGTGGCCTTGGCGAAACCCAGGAAGAACAGGAAGCTGCCGATGAACAGGGCGGGGTAGTGCGCGTTCGCCACCGTCCACGCCATGAAGGCCACGTGGACGGCAGTCACGACCCAGGGCACGCTGGGCTTGGCCGCGACCCGCTCCGGGGGCGGCAGGGCTTTGAGGTCCTTCCTGAAAATCATCAGATACACCGCGTTCGCGGCCAGGATTCCCAGGAACGCCTTGTAGCCGAAGTTGGAAATCATGAAGGAGAAGTCCCAGTTCCAGGGCCGGGCCACCATGAGGACGGGGGGCGCGGCGAAGTGGGTCAAAGTGCCCCCGACCGAGATGTTCACGAAGAGAAGGCCAAGGGTGGCGTAACAAAGGCGGAGCGAGGGGCCGAGAGCGAAAACCTGCTTCGACAACAGGAGGGCCGCGATGGTCATGGCCGCGGGCTCGGTGACGAACGACCCCATCAGCGGGGCCACGGTCAGGATGGTGAGCCACCAGGCGGTGGGCGATCCGTTTCCGATCGCCGCGATTCTGCGAAGGACGCCCTCGGCAAGGTCGAGGATGGGTTGAGTCGAAGCGAGGGCCATGATCACGAACACGAACAGGGGCTCGGTGAAGTTCACGGAGCCGTTCAGGTAGTGCTTGACCGTGTCGTAACCGCGGGCCCAGACAATCGCCCCGCCGAGCACCACGACCCACAGGCCGAAGATGACCTCGATCTCGCCGAGGAAGTGCAGGAACTCCGCCTTGATGCTGGGAGTGGGCGCCAGACCCTGCTCCCTTTCTCTCTTCTCATGGGCTTCCTGGACGTGATGCGCGATCACGGTCACACGCTTCGCCGCGAACGTGTGAAGTATGGCCAGGCCGAAGATGAGGGTGGCCACCAGGTTGAACGGGTCGGCCTCCGCACGCGAACGAAGGATCTCCAGCAGGCCCGCTCCCGGCGGAGTTTCCGGATATGCGCTGAGGGGGAGAGGGAAAGGCGCTTCCATCCCATCGAGCATAAGACACTCGCTTCATCCGGGCGGTAAACTGCGCGCTCCAGACATGAACAATCAGATACCGATGGTCGATCTGCGGGCCCAGTACCTGCGGATCAAGGACGAGATCGACGCGGCCATGGCCCGTGTCGTGGAGACGACGGCCTTCATCAAGGGCCCCGACTGCGCGGCCTTCGAGAAGGAGTTTGCGGCCTTCTGCGAAGCCGTCGAATGCGTGGGCGTGGCCAACGGAACGGACGCTCTCATCTACGCGCTCCGCGCCTACGGAGTAGGACCGGGAGACGAAGTGGTGACGGTGGCCAACACCTTCATCGCCACCGGCGAGGCGATCCTGCTCAATGGCGCAACCCCGGTTTTCGTGGACGTGGACGACCTCACCTACACCCTGGATCCCGGCAAGCTCGCGGCGGCCATCACGAAGAAGACGAAAGTCATCATTCCCGTCCATCTCTACGGTCATCCCTGCGCGATGGACGCGATCAACGAGATCGCCTGCGTGCTCGGCATTCCGGTTCTGGAGGATTCAGCTCAGGGCCTCGGCGCC
>CAYNHK010000244.1:0-6953 GCA_964396875.1 uncultured Acidobacteriota bacterium
GGGTTTGGGGGGCTGAGCACGGAGTCAGGAGGCGACCTGCGGCCCCCCAACTTCTACATCGGCAGGAAGAAGCGCGCCTCGGTGCCACCGGCGGAGGTGGGAGCGAAGCGGGTGAACCCGCCAACCTCACGCACCAGCTTGCCGGCCTCGCCCAGGGCGCCGGCTCCAGCGCCCGTCGGAATCTTCTGCTGTTCCTCGATCGGGATCATGGCGGGCTGCGCCACCATCAGCATCAGGAAATCACGCTTGGTCTCCGACCCGTCGCGGCTCTTGAGAAGAACCGGCTTCTTCTCCGAACGAACGCTGATCTTCGCGGACGGGGCAAGGGCGGCCGCACCTTCTACCGCGGCCTTCACGAGTTTCGAGACGTGCGCGGGCGGGCAGAGCGGGAGATCGCCCGCGATCTGCGCGAACTCGACCGTGCCCCCGGCGGCGGACAGGCCGTTTTGAGCCAGGCGGACGCCTTCCTTGAGCGCCGCCTCGAGCTGAGGCGACACCGCGGGAGAACCGGGAGCAGGCGCAGCGCCCGGAGCTGCGGGCGCCACCGACTTCGGCGGAGGCAGGGGTGAACCCGCGGCCTGACGCTGCGCGCTCACCTGCTGCGCCAATCGTGTGGCGGGGCCCGCGCTGGGCACGGTCGACGCGGGAAGCGCGCCGCCGGTCGAGATCGCCTGCACCCTGCGCTGCGTGAGATCGGCCTCGCGTTTGATGGCGGCGATCGCGGCGTTGCGCTTGATGTCTTCCTTGTAGAGGAGAGCCAGATCCGCGTGGGAGAGGATGGCGGAAAGACCGCTGTTCACGGCCTGAACGACGCTCGAGAGAACCTCGGCCATGTCGACGTTCGACTTGATCGCCTTGCCGAGCAGCTCTTCGATGACGAGACCGCCGCCGTCGCCGCCGCCCTGCAACGAGGCGTTCTGATCCGCGGTCTGCGCCTGGGTGACCGTGATCTTCGAGGGCGAAATGCCGCCCGGTTTACCCGGCCCCTTGGGCGCGGTCCGGCCCGTTACATCTTCGGCTTTGCCGGCGAGGTTCTTGAGCGCGGCGGCCACGAGTTCGGGGACGGCGGCCGGGTCAAGACCCTTGTCCTTCAGGTTGTACTTGATCGCGATCGACTGCAGCATCTCCTGCGCCGCCGCGCCGAACGTCTCGAGGACGCCGTCACCGTTGGCGGCGACCGCCGGAAAGGCCTTGCGGCCCCATGCGTTCAACTGGCGATTGAGTTCGGCCTCGGTGTCGATGTCAGGCACATCGCGCTTGTTGTACTGAAGCACGAGGGGCACTTTTTCGGGAACCAGGCGGTTTGCGAGCAGGTTCACCTTCATGTTCTCGAAAGCGGCGATGTTTTCCTTCGCCATCGACTTTCGAGAGTCGGCCACGAAGACGATGGCGTCAGCGCCCGCGAGCACCACGCGACGGGTGGCGTTGTATTGCACCTGCCCGGGAACCGTGTACACCTGGATCTTGAACTCGTAGCCCGACACCTGGCCGAGCGAAATCGGGAGGAGGTCGAAGAAGAGTGTGCGGTCCTGCGCGGTGTTCAGCGAAACGAGGCTGTTGTGACCGGTGGGATCGGTGAGGCGGTGGATCTGCTCGAGGTTCGTCGTCTTGCCCGACTTCGCGGGGCCATAAAAAACAACCTTGGCCTTGATCGTCTTTTCTGCAAAGTTGAACTGAACCATAGGGGAGTCTTTCGAATATAGCACGCAGGGAGAAGGCGCTCCGGACGCGCTTTCGGAAGGACCCTCAGGAAACCGTGGTCGGTTCCGCCGCCTTGAGGATGTGCTGGAGCAAGGCGGCCTCGGGCTGGGCGCCCACGAACTCTCCCACGTCCCCAACCACGGTCTTCGGAACCGAAGAAACGCGGTAGCGGCGCGCGAGGTCCGGGAAGCCCGTGACCTCGACGCCATCGGCGGTGATCTTGTCGCTCTGAATCGCGAAACGGTAGGCCAGGCGCACGGCCCGGGGACAAAACGGTCAGGTGGGGGTGGTGAAGACCTGAAGATGAACCGGCTTGTCCAGCGCGTTCAGGGCGTCCTGGGTCGCGGCATCGAGACCCGCCTCGCCTTTCGAGACATCCACGATGCCGTCGATCAGGACGCCGAAGTCGTACTGCATCGGCAGGCCGAAGAAGCGAACACCGTAGTCGATGTCGGCCGCTCCATCCGCTCCCGCGCGCAGGATGGCGACGCCGGGGATGTGGTGCACCTTGAGGGCCTCAGCGGCCTCCTTGTCGATCACGAAGTTCTTCGATTCCACGATCAGGCGAGGGTCGAGGGTCGCGAGTTCCTCGATGAGCCGCTTCACCTCTTCAGACTCCGGGTGCTGAAGGGCCTGCGAAAAGACCACGAGCTTCACCGGGTGGACCATCTCGGTAAAACGCTCCTGGATGTCCGCCTTCACCTGATCTTCGAAATACATGCTGCTCCGTTCTACTTCCGGGACGCCGCGTAGGCGGCGAGGTTGCGGCCGATCTGCTTGGCGTGATTCGTGAGGTGCGGACCGTAGCTCTTGAGCCAGTCGCCCATGTTGTAGGGACCGGACTCGGTGTGGCGTCCCTCTTTCGCCCAGTCCGCTTCGGTGAGAGACCTCAGGATGGGCAGAGTGGCGGTGCGCACCGCATCGATCGTCCGCAACGCGCGATCGGTGGACTGGGCGTGGTAGTTGAAGATCTTCGCCCATGCATCCTGGTTGTAGCCGACGATGACCGGCTCCGCCTCAGCGACGAGCAGACGCAGTCGGGTGGCCGCGTAGGTCTCGGAGTCGGCGCAGTGGATCACCACTTCGTGAGCCGACCACTTGTCGGGGGCCGGACGCCATTTCTCCGCATCTTCGGGAACATCCTCCCACGCCGTGCGGAGCATCACCGCTCCCTTCTCGTACTCGACGATCAGGGCTTCTCTTTGTTCGGGGGTCAGGACAGTGGACATGGGTTAAGGCCCCTCCTTGCGGGCATCGGCGATGAGCCCTTCGACGATCTTCACCGCATCATCGAGCCGGGCGTTTGGAACCAGAACGTGGTCGGTGCGGAAACCGCACTGGGGAATGATGGGAATCTGCGCGGCGGCGAGCCTCTCGGCGAGCGGCGCGAGGAAACCCACGAGGTCCACCGGCATCGAGGCCTCGATGGTCAGAGCGCGAAGGCCGGTTGTGACCTCGGTCGCGCGATCGCGAAGACGCCAGGCGCCAAAGGCGGCCGCGGGCGCGGTCAGCGAACACTCTTCGCCCTCGGTCACGAACGCAACGAAAGCCGAGGCGTCGCGAACCCCGACCCGGCCCGCGAAGGCGGCCACGCGGTCGCCCGCGAAGCGTGGGAAGGTGGCGAGCACCACGAGATCCGGCCAGATCTTCACTTTGGCGGTCGACCACACGGCGCGGGATTGCGGGTTCAGGGCCATGGCGGTGGAAGCTTCCAAAGGCATCGTACGACCGGCAGCCTTACCGCCGGAAACTGCGGGGTTTTGGATCGGATCTGGTCAGGCTTGGATTCTTCAGGCGGGCGAGGGGGTACAAGCGTCTGGATCGTCTTTACGGTGAAACACTTCGGGTCGATCCTTCGGGCAACCTCGACGGCTGGCGCGCTTTGTGCTCCGCGTGGTTCCAACTAGAACCGAAACGCTTGCGCGTCCAGGTTCCAACCCCCCCAAAAACAACACTCTGAAGGAGAAACTTCGATGCGTTCAATCAGGACACTGGCGGTCGCCTTCCTGGCGCTCGCCACACTGTCGACGGGCGCTGTGGCGCAGGAACTCCGCGGCCGAATCGCCGGCGTCGTCAGCGACGACAGCGGCGCGGTCGTTCCCGGCGTGACCGTGACGGCAACGTCACCCGCGCTCATCCAGCCACAAACCACGACCTCGGGCACCGACGGCCACTATCGCTTTCCCGCGCTGCCTTCGGGGCTCTACACGCTCACGTTCGAGCTTCAGGGCTTCCAGACCGTGAAGCGTGAAGGCGTGCGGGTCACGCTGAACCAGACCTTCACCATCGACGCGAAGCTGAAGCCCGCCTCCCTCGCGGAGACGCTCACCATCACCGCGGAAACGCCGACGGTGGACACCAAGACCACGTCGATCGGAACGTCCTTCACCAAGGAACTCCTCACCGACATCCCGAATGCGCGCGACGTGTGGGCGGCGATGTCGCAAGCCCCCGGCTTCCAGATGCAGGGCTACGACGTGGGCGGCTCGCACACCGGCACCCAGACGGGCTACCTCACTTACGGAGTCGGCGACCAGAACAAGACGCTGCTCGAGGGCATCAATGTCACCGAATCGACGAACGCGAACGCTGGGTACTTCGATTTCGGCAGCTTCGAGGAATTCCAGCTCGGCGGCGCTGGCAACCTGGGCGAGCAGTCCGGCCCGGGCGCGCTGATGAACATCTCCATCAAGTCCGGCGGAGACAAGTTCTCCGGCCAGCTCTATTTCGACTACGAAGACAAGAACACCATCGGCGACAACATCGCGAACGAATACAAGGTTCCGGGCGGCCGCCTCAATGGCTTCACCGCGCCGACCATCGTCGACCCCGCGACCGGCCAGCGGCTCGGCCTTCAGTCCGGCAACCCCATCTCCAAACAGTACGACTTCAACGTGGGCATCGGCGGGCCCATCATCAAGAGCAAACTCTGGTTCTTCGCGAGCTACCGCGACAACAACCAGTACCGCACCATCCTCGGCCTGCCGGGGGAAGAGGCGCAAAGCCAGCTCGAGAACATGACCGCGAAGCTGACCTATCAGATCAACCCCAAGAACCAGCTGATCGGCTTCTTCAACGAGCGCACGAAGCTCCAGCCGCTGCGCGAACTGTCCCTCACCACTCCGGTCGAAGCGGCTTACTGGCAGGCCTCCAAGAACCGGCCGGTGAAACTCGAATGGACCTCTGTCCTCTCCGACCGGGCCTTCCTCGACATTCAACTCTCCCACTGGCGCAACGCGTTCCCGCTCTTCCCGACCGCCACCCAGTCCTCGAGCACCGAGGGCGTGGGACCGGCGCGGATCGACAGCGCCACGGCGCAGCTTTCGGGCGGCAACAACGCCTATCAGGACCAGCTTCGCAACAAACCGCAGATCACCGGGAGCCTCGCGTACTTCGTCGACAGCTTCGGCCCGGGAAATCACAACTTCAAGCTCGGCTTTGAGTGGCAGCGGGACCGGAAGGAATTCCTCTCCTTCCAGCCCGGGAATGTGTTCTACCGCGACCGCAGCGGCGCGCTCGAGGCCGTCGACATCTGGAATACGCCCAACAACTCGGTGAACGACGCGACCAGCACCGCGGCGTACCTGAACGACACCTGGGCTATCAACAACCGGCTATCCGTCAACCTGGGCCTCCGTTTCGACAAGTACGTCCTCGGCTGGCCCGAGCAGACCATCAAGCCCGAACTCGGCCCCGCCTTCGCAAGCTCCACCGACACCACTCTCAAGACGTTCCTCTCGGAACGCACCGTGGCCGCGGCCGACCTCATCACGTTCAACTCGTTCAGCCCTCGCGTGGGCTTCGCGTGGGACATCACCGGCAGGGGCAAGACGGTCCTCAAGGCGTTTGCGGGCAAGTACTACTACAACCCGAGCGCCGACGTGACCGACCGCGAGAACTCGGTGGGCCGCGCCCAGCGCCGCTATCGCTTCCTCTCCTGCACGGCCGGGCAGACCAGCGGTTGCGACGTCAACAACAACCGGCTCCTCGATGGACCGAACGAGTTGGGCGGGTTCCTGACCGCGACGGGCGGCGCGGGATCGGTCAAGATCGATCCGAACATCGACCATCCCTACGGCCTCGAGTTCTCGGCCCATCTGGAGCACGAGCTCATCCCCGCGGTCTCCGGTCGGGCCTCTTACGTCTTCAAGGGAACCCGGAACGAGTGGGCTGAGATCGACACCACCCAGGTGGGTGCTTATACCAACTCCTTCTCGTACGTGGACGCGGGTCCCAACGGAACCCGCGGCGATGCGGACGATCAGACCATCGTGCTCAACGACCTGCGCGCGGCCCCGGCCACGGTGGGGTCGAACCGCATCTACGGAAACCCGGCGGACCACGGTCTCCCGTCCTACGACGGCGACTACCACACCGTCGAGTTCGCGATCAACCGTCGGCTGAAGGACAAGTGGATGCTGCTCGCATCCTTCGAGCACACCTGGGCCGAGGACTTCCGCAGCCCGGTGCAGGCGTCCACCGCGAACCTCGGCACCGTGCGACAGGCCACGGCGTTCCTGTGGCAGCCGAACCAGCGCCGCTTCGGCCGCGAGCAGTCGACCTTCTGGAACTTCAAGGTGCTGGGCCGCTACGAGCTGCCGTGGGACCTGGCGGTCGCGGGCTCCTACAAGCTCCAGAGCGGTTTCCAGTACGGCCGTTACGCTTCCGTCGCATTGCCCAACGCGGGCGCGCAGAACATCGCCATGGAGCCGGTGAGCGCGAACCGGGCGCCCAACGTCGGAATCCTCGACATCCGTGCGGAGAAGGCGATCAAATTCGGCGGCTCGCGCAGGATCACCGCGATGGTGGATGTTTTCAACGCGCTCAACAGCGATGTGGTGACGAACTTCCGCACGATCAGCACGATCTCGGCGTCGACGAATCGCTATCGCGAATTGATCGCTCTGCTCGATCCGCGGATCGTCCGTTTCGGCGTGCGTCTGGATTTTTAGGTTGTTAAGCGGCCCGGGGCGACTCGGGCGTTGAAAACGAAGGCGCGGGGGAAATCCCGCGCCTTTCGTCTTTCCAAGGATCCAAGTTTTCCGAGCCGAATCCAATCCGCCCGGGGCGTCGGCACACGGACGAATGTTGGAAAAACACGACTTAGACCCTTCCGGTCTTGTTGAATCGGCCGTTGCCGTGTGGCACGCAACTTGTTATAAGGATCAGACAATTCGCCAATCGGCCTCTTGGCTGACGTGGCTAAGAAGCCCCGGCGGGTGGGGACGGAGGGTCCCCTCTCGCTGGGCAAA
>CAYNHK010000245.1:0-6878 GCA_964396875.1 uncultured Acidobacteriota bacterium
GGCGCAGTTGCCGGTCCTCTTCGGCGCTCAGACGCCCGCGGCCGCCGCCACCGCCGCCGCCCGGCCGGCCTCCGTTTACCGACGAGCCTCCCATACCCCCTTGCGCACCGCCACCCGCGTTCTCACCGGCCCCCTCCTGACCTCCCTGGCCCTGTCCGGTTTGGCCCGACCCCTCTTGCGAGCCCGTCTGGTCACCGGGGGCCTGATCCCCCCCCTTCTGGCCGCCCGGCCGAGGCTGCGGACTCTCGGCCCGCGCACGGAGCCTTTCCCGCATCGAATCCAGCCCGCGTGCGAGTTCGCGGGCCCGGTCGAGCGCGTCGGCGCGTTTTCGTTCGGGGGCCACGCCCATCGCCTGCTGCGCGCCACGGATCTGGCTCGCGAGGTCGTCGATGGACTGGCCGATGTCGTTCTCGAAGGCTTCGGCCGTGTTCTCGCCTGCGCGATCCACGAGGCCCTTGGTGTAGCGGATCTTCTCCTTGAGTTTCGTGTCGCGAATACCGTTCGCCGCCTCCTGGAGCTTCCGGGAGGCCTCTTTCTGTTCACGCCGCGCCTCGCGCGCGACCTTGTCAAGGCGCGATTCGAGCTCGGCGACTTCGGACGCAAGGGAGTCCTTACGTTCGCGCACCCGGTCGGCCCGAACTGACCCTCCCGCCGGAGAACCGCCTGGATTTCCCGACTTGCTGGCCTCGGCCAGATCCCGCATTTCGCCTGCGATCTGCTCCTGAGCACGTTTCAATGCCTCTGCCTTCTCCGTGAAGCCGGAAAGGTCGCGATCGAGTCGCGTCGACTTTTCCTGATCGAGAAGACGCCGGGCCTCGCGTAGACGATCGAGGGGGGACTGGCCTTGGGGCGTTGTGCCCTGGGATGAACGGGGTGGCGCGCTCGCCTGCTGGCGCATAGCCGCCGCCGCTTCGCGCAGACGCCGCGCAGACTCCTCGAGTCCGGCCGAGGGGTTTTCGCGGGTGAGACGCTCGAGCTTCCTTCCGAGTTCCTCCGCCTCATCCGCGAGCTGACGCTGAGAGGCGCCCCCGCCTCCTCCGCCTTGATTGGGCGCGCGCGAGGCCCGCTGCCTCGCCCTTTCGTTCTCCTGCTCCTGGCGGCGAGCGAGCTCCTGGAGCCGCGAGAGCGCCTCGTCGACCTGGTCGTCGCGCTGCTCCTGGGCGCCGCTTTGGAGCGTCTCATACTGGTTGCGGAGCTTGTCGAGGTCGAGTTCGTAGAGGTCGGCGAGTTCCTCGGCGGATGAGTTCGAACCTCCGCCGCCTCCGCCCCCACCACCGCCCATCGCGACTTGAACGTCGCGGAACGAAGCCTCGGCGCGCTGAAGATGCGCGAGGGCCGACTGCTCGATGGGCAATGCCGCCTTCGGCCGCGGCGCCTTGAGCTCGGTTTCGGCGAGAGTCATCTTCTCGATGGCTTGACGCAGCTCGTCCGCGGTGCCGTGCATCGGCGAACCATCGGGGAGGGCGCCGCGCGACAACATGCGCGTGACGAGACCCTCGACCTGGGTCTTCAACCGGCCCTGGATGAGTGCGACGGTCTGAGCATCCTGGGCCAGGCTCTTGGGATCGCGCGCGCTGGTCGCCTGCTCGCGGATAAGCCGAAAGGTCGCGGCGATGACCTGGCGCTGCTGCTGAGAGAGCGAACCGCCATCCTCTCCGCCCCCGCCCCCGCCACCCCCTCCGCCCTGTTCGGCCTGGCGGAAGTCACGACGGTAGGGGCGGGCCTCCAGGAAGTAGATGTCGCTGGTCGCTTCTCGAGACGGCGCGCCAACATCCCGCGCGCGCGCGTAGTACGAGATGAAGTCACCCGGCTTGAGGGAGAATTCCTCGAGGAAGAACGTGTGGCCCGCGACAACCTCCTTGAGGACCGGGGAGAGATGGAGCGGCACGACCTTCTCCTCGCCGCCGTTCACGGAGTAGACGAGATCCACCTTCGCCACGCCGAAGTCGTCCTCGGCCTTGACCTGGGTGAAGACCTCTTCGATCGGTGTCGCCTGGGTGTCGCGGCCGGGGCGGTCGAAGGCGAGACGCGGCGGAAGATCGGGGATCACCTCAATCACGTAGTCCGGCGACGCGACAACGAACACGCCGTCCGCGCCCTGCATCTCGATTCTGTAGAACCCATCCGCGGCGACGCTCATCTGCCCACTCAGGGTGAGACCGTTTGGAGCAACGTCCAGAGGCAGCGGGCTGGACTCCGCGCCCTGGACCACGAGCCGCGCGGCCTTGACCGCCACCGTGGGCGTGACTGCAAAGACCACGCGGGTTCCGGTGAGTGTCGTGATGTCGCCGGTTCCTTCGACCCGCTCCGGCTCCATCCGCGCATAGGCGGGGAGCTGGTACTCGAGATCGATCTGTTTGACGTAGGGCCGGTCCACCACGGACAGGCGGAAGACATCCGAGCGTGTCCCTTCGGACTCGACGAAGTACTCCGTTTCAGTCTGAACCGAGAGCAGCATGTAACGATGCGTTGCAGAATCCGCCGAGTCGTCGCGGATCATCGGCGAGCGCGCCCACTCGCCGCCGCCGGTCCGGCTTACGAGCGCAGCAGGCCCGTCAAAGCCCGTCAGCGTCCCCACGATCTCCTGATCGCCGCCGCGGGCGATCGTGTGATTCCCGGGCGTCACCGAAACCGCGTAGGGCGTGGTCGCGCGGCCCGAGCGCGCGAAGGGATTGAAGAGGTAGGGGAAAGCCTGCTGGATGAAGGCGGGGGCGAGGAAGTAGAACGCGACCGCGGCGGTGGCCGCGGCGCCGAGGGCCAGCGCCGCGTGACGCATCTCGGCGCGCTCGACCTCACGGGGCAGGTCGAAGGCTTCGAGGCGGGTGACGACATCGTCAACCAGGCGGGCTTCGAGAGCGTTCGTTTCTCCGGGGCCGCGAGGGGCCGCGGCAGCGTCCACCGCACTGCGCAACGCGGCGTCGAGTGACGGTTCGTGTTCCTCGATGTAGCGGGCGATGGCCGCGTCGGACGCCTGCTTGCGGCTCGTCCACAATGGATGGATGACGAAGCGAACCGCGAGGAAAAGGGCCCAGACGTAGAACAGGGCGGTGACGGCCCAGACGGCGTTCCGCGAATACCGGAAAGCGTCGAGGGCATAGGCCGAGAACGCGACTCCCAGCAAGGCGCCAACGGCGACGACCGCAAGACCGCGGAAGAGAACGCGGAGCGCGTAACGCGAGCGCACACGCCGCAGCGCCTGACCGAGCCTCGGGTCAGGGCCGTGTGCGCCGGGGGTGAACATCACCATGGGGCTTGCGTGAAATGTATCAAGATGCCGCCTTCTGTCCCCTGGCGTTACCGAAGATCGTTTCGGCCGCCATCAGCAGCAGCACGGCAAGAAGAGCCAGGCGCCACCAGGTCTGCCGCGCCCCTGCCTCGGCGGGTGTGACCGTGATGGGGGACTCGGCGGGGCGACCGCCGGGGCGGACCGCCGCCAGGAGTTCCTCGGGATCGAGACCGCTGAGATCGGACTCGCCGGAGTCGACATTGGCGGCGACTACGTAACGCGCACCCGAGACTCGTTCGGCCTCGTAGAAACCCGGGAGCTGAAGTTCGATTCCGCTCGTTCCGGCTGCGAGATTCTCCTTGCGTCCGAGCGGGGAGGTGACCGAGCGGGCCGGGTCGGAGTTCTTGCCCTTGCTCCCGCCGGCCATCGTCACCGCTGCGCCAACCCGGTGAAAGAGCGGCGTGTCCTCGTGGGCCGAGGCGTACCGTGCCAGCTCATGGATTAGGGGAAGGAAAAGAGGCTGCACCGGGAGGTCGCTCATGAGGCCATCGAGCGGTGTCGTAAAGGCGAGCACGCGACCCTGGCCGAAAGCGGATTCAACCAGGGCCTCGCGCCCATCGTCGAAACGAGCGAGCACCCTCAGCGTCGCAGGCTCCGGGCCTCCCCTGGGTTTGAATTGGCGGTACTGGAGAAAACGCGCACGGGAGAAATCGGAACCGCGCGCCTGCTTGAAGGCGAAGAGCGCGGGGTGATCGACATCGACAAAGCCGAGGGAGGCCCCCCGGTCGCCGAGACGGCTGATGTTCTCGCCCCACGCGCCGGGCAGCAGGCCCGCCGCGTCACCGCGAAGCCCGGCGAGGGGTGCCGTGGCGAGCAGCCCACCGCCCTCGTTCACGAACCGCATGAGTGCAGAGGACGCCGAGCCGCTCAACGCCTCGGAGCCCGAACCGCCGAGGACCACGAGGGATTGGCCCTTAAGGTCGGCGGCCGTCAGGATCGAGCGGCGCAGGATGTCGAACGAAGGCTGGTCGCCGATCTCGAGAGCGCGCGCGGTGAAAGGGGAGGGATCCACAATGAGCGTCTTGATGTCGTCACTCGCGCCAAGGACGAAGTGGAAGCTGTCATCGACGGCGAGGCCATCGCCTGTGAGGAGGATGCGCGCCCTCGACACCCCAGCGGGCAGGGGCGCTCTCGCGAAGGTCACGCTCAGAGAACCACTCTCGGGCAGGGCGATGGCCTTCTCTTCGATCAACCGACCCGAGACTTCTAGAGTCGCTTTCACCGATCGTGCGGCCGGCCCCTGATGGATGAACCGCGCGGTCACGATGCCGAAGGCGCGGCTGTCCTCGTTGATGTGTTCGACGGAGACATCGGTAACCGCGGCGTTGTCGGGCATGGGCGCCGCCACGGGGCGGATCGCGACCGTGGTCCCCGGCGGGAGGGTGACATCGGCGACGCCTGGAAGCGCGCGCGTCTGGCCATCGGTGATGAGGACGATCTCGCGCCGGTCCACCTTCAAGGCGGCGAGCCAGTCGGAGGCAAGACGCAGCGCCGGGGCGAACCGGGTGGCGCGCGCGCCGGGGCTGGCGCCTTCCACCGCGGCGAGCGCTTTTGCATGATCGGTCGAAGGTGGTGCTACACCCAGCGCCTGATCCGAGAAGAGGAGAAGCCCCACCGCGTCCGAATCGCCGGCTTCGCGCACGGCCTGTTCAGCGGCGGCGCGCGCTCGGGCGAAGACGCCGTCGTAGCCCATGCTCGCGGAGACATCGAGGGCTACGACGCGGCCCATCGGTCCGGCGAGGGCCGTGCCCTCTCCCGCACGGACGGGGAAGAAGGGCCGCGCGAAGGCCAGACACAGTAGGACGATGGCCACGGCGCGAGCGGCGAAGAGGGCGAGATCCTGCAGGGTACGCCGCCGGTACGACTTGTGGGGTACGCGGCTGATGAACATCAGGGAAGGGAACGGTTGCGACGTCTTGCGCTCGCGCATCCTCAAATGCACGAGGATCGGTACGGCCACCGCGAGCAGGCCGGCGAGAAAGATCGGGGAGAGCAGGGAGGGCACGGGAATCAGGAACGCGCGGCCCCGCCGCGGTCGCGCAGGAAGTGACGCAGCGCGATCTCGAGAGGGGTCGTGGTCTCCATCAGGACGTGCTGCACCCGGTCGCGGCCGAGCTTGTCGCGGAGGGTTTCGATGTGTTTCTCGATCAGGGCCTGGTACTCGGCGCGGATCTTGTCGGGGTCGGCGGGGACAAGGTCCCCGGTTTCGAGATCTTCGAACGTAGCGACGTCGTCGAAGGGGAAGGCCCTCTCCGCAGGGTCGAGGATGTGGAGGACCACCACTTCCGAGCCGCGGTACTGAAGCGCGCGGATCGCCTCGACCGCCGCGTCCGGCTCCTCGTAGAGGTCCGAGAGGAGGACAACGATTCCCGCTCGCCGCGAGGCTTCGGCGGCGCGGCCAAGCGGCGGGCCGAGCAATCCCGCGCCGAGCGGCTCAGGGAGGTCACTCAGCGCTCGCAGGACATCGTCGAGTCGGCCGCCGCGCGGGGGTATGAACTCCCGAACCTCACGGTCGAATGTCATCAGGCCAACCCGGTCCTTCTGAGAGGTGGCGAGATAGGCGAGGCAGGCGGCGAGACCACGCGCGTAGTCGAGCTTCGTGATGCCGGTCGAGCCGTAGCGCATCGACTTCGAGATATCGAGGGCGATCAGAAAGCTCGCGTTCGAGTCCGCCTCGAACTGTTTCACGAAGTACCGGTCGGTCCGGGCGAAAAGACGCCAGTCGATCCGACGGATGTCGTCGCCCAGGCTGTAGGGTCGATGTTCGGCGAAGTCCACCGATGCGCCGCGGTGCCGCGACTTGTGCTGGCCCGCCACGAAACCATTGACAACGCTGCGCGCGACAAAGCTCAGGTCCCGCAGTTGCAGGACGACCTTGGGATCGAGCAGCGGGCGGGTCTGCAAAGGAGTGCTAGCGCGACATCATCTGAGGTTGGACGGAGGGGGAGCGACTTTTTCCAGAACCCGGTCGACGATGGCGTCGGTGGTGATGCGACCCGACTCGGCGGCGAACGTCCGCAGCAGTCGGTGCCGCAGCACCGGTTTCGCGAGGGCCTTGATGTCGTCGAAGCCCACGTGGGCGTGGCCGAGCATCAGGGCGCGGGCCTTGCCGCCGAGGATGAGGTACTGGGCGGCTCGAACGGACGCGCCGTACTCCACCCAGTTCTTCACGAAGTCGAGGGCGGCGGGCTCGCCGGGCCGCGTCATGCGGACGAGCCGCACCGCATAGCGGATCACATCGTCGGCTACGGGCACCCGACGCACAAGTTTCTGGAACTCGATGATGTCGGCGGCGCCGAGGCTCGGTGTGAAGGTCACGGTGTCTGTCACCGTGGTTCGGCGGATGACTTCCATTTCCTGATCCTCGGGCAGATGGTCGATCACGATGTCGAACATGAAGCGGTCGAGTTGCGCCTCGGGCAGGGGATAGGTGCCCTCGAGCTCGATCGGGTTCTGGGTGGCGAAGACGAAGAACGGCGGGGTCAGTGTGAACGTCTTTCCCTGGACGGTGACGCGCCTCTCCTGCATGGCTTCCAGAAGGGCCGCCTGGGTCTTGGGCGGCGTGCGATTGATCTCGTCGGCCAGGACCACG
>CAYNHK010000246.1:0-6799 GCA_964396875.1 uncultured Acidobacteriota bacterium
ACTACACCTACGAGAAGGACCGCACCACGAACCAGTGGTCGACGACCACGGGGCTGAACCTGAACAACCTGCTCAACTACAAGGGCACGGATGAGACGGACACGTTCGGCCTCAATGCGATGTTCCAGCTCAAGCCCGAGGTGTGGAAGCTCTCGCTCAACGCCATGCGTCAGAAGGTGGATGGCCTGATGGACATCACGGCTCGCGAAGCGGGCTCGTTCTACACCCCGGGCCGCACGGGCCTGATCGCGCCGGGCACCGGTGGGGCCGCGGACATCAGCGATTGGGACGACACCGCCCTCACCACCGTGAACGCGCAACTCGACTACAACGTGACCGAAGCCTGGACGGTTTCGGCCGGCTACTGGTACGAGAAGTACGAGTTCAAGGATGCGTACCAGGCGGGCAGCAATTTGATGCCGCAGTCCATCATCCTCGTCTTGAAGTCGAACGACGGCAACTACAAGGCGAACGTCGTTTACGGCAAGCTCTCCTACCGCTTCTAGGGGAGTCAGAGGCTGACGGCTCATGTCAGCGATCGGCCCGTCGTACCTGGGACCGGCACCACGAGTGCCGGTCCTTTTTATTTCACCGGTCTCCTCGAAGCTTCACGAGGCCGAAGCCGTTCTCCAGGAAGGAGATTCCCTTTGAAACTCACCCGTATTCCCGTCGTCTTCCTCGCTGCCCAATTCCTGCTCGCCGTTCCGACGTTCGCCCGCGCCGACGAGGGCATGTGGATGCCCCAGCAGATTCCCGAACTCGCCGCCCGCCTCAAGGCCATGGGATTCACCGGCGATCCCAAGTCGTTCGCCGATCTCACCGGACAGCCCATGGGGGCGATTGTGTCGCTCGGGGGTTGCACCGCGTCTTTTGTTTCCCCCGATGGTCTCATCGTGACCAACCATCATTGCGTCACCGGTCCGCTTCAATTCAACTCCACTCCCCAAAGGAACCTCCTGCAGGACGGGTATCTCGCGAAGACACGCGATGAGGAACTCTCCGGCGGCCCGACCGCGCGCGTGTTCGTGACCACATCGGTCACCGATGTGACCGGCCAGATCACCGGTGGCATCGATGCGAAGCTCTCGGACCGTCAACGCTTCGATCTCATCGAACGCCGGGTCAAGGAGAAGGTCGCCGCTTGCGAGAAGGGCGGGCAGCGCTGCACCGTGGCCTCCTTCTTCGAGGGCCACAAGTATTTCGAGATCGCCCAGCTCGAGATCCGCGATGCGCGGCTCGTCTACGCTCCCACCGCGGATATCGGCAACTTCGGCGGCGAGACGGACAACTGGCGCTGGCCGCGTCACACCGGCGACTGGAGCTATCTGCGCGCGTACGTGGGACCCGATGGCAAGCCCGCGTCCTACTCAAAGGACAACGTGCCCTACAAGCCGAAGCGCTGGCTGAAGGTTTCGGCCGAGGGTCTCAAGGAGAACGATCTCGTTTTCGTCGTCGGTTATCCGGGCCGGACCCAGCGTTATCAGACCTTTGCCGAAGTGAAGGAGATGACCGACTGGGGGATGCCGCTCTCCATCCGCCTGGCGGAGGAGCAGATCGCCCTGCTCGAGACCATCACCAGGAACAACCGTGAACTCGCCATCAAGGCGGCGGCGCGTGTCCGCGGACTGAACAACGGTCTCACCAATCAGAAGGGGATGCTCGAAGGCCTGCTCAAGGGTGGCGCCCTCGGAGTGAAGGAAAAGAAGGAACGCGGATTCGTCGCCTGGATCGACGCCGATCCATCGCGCAAGGCGAAGTACGGCGAGATCCTCCCCGCTCTCCACGCCCTGCAGGCCGAGGCGGAGAAGACCCGCGAACGCGGGAACGTCCTCAATGGTCTGGCCGGCGCATCCACCTACCTCGCTTCGGCCCAGTCCCTTTATCGCCTCGCCGGCGAGCGCCCCAAGCCCGACATGGAGCGCGACTCGGGCTTCCAGGAACGCGACTGGATCCGGATCAAGGAAGGCCAGGAGCGGGCTCAGCGGTCGCTCGACGCCACCCTCGACCGCGGCCTGTTCCGCTGGGCCATGGCCCGGGCCGCCGCCCTTCCCGCTGAGCAGCGGATCGAACCCCTTGATGCCCTTGCCGGATTGAAGCCGGGGATGAGCAAGGACGAATCAGCCAGGGCGATCGATGCCTACCTTGACTCTCTGTATGCCGGCACGAAGATGGGCGACCTGGCTTTCCGCATGAGTCTCTTCGAGAAGTCGAAAGCAGACATCGAAGCCACCGGTGACGCCTTCGTGAAACTCGCCGTTGCCCTCCACCCCATGGCCGAAGCGGTCCGCGAGGCGGGCAAGACCCGGCAGGGCGCTTACCTGCGCCTGCGGCCCCGCTACATGGAAGCGATCCTGGCTCAGGCCGGTGGTCTTGCCGCTCCCGACGCCAACAGCACACTGCGCGTGACCTACGGTCAGGTGAAGAGCGTCGAGCCGCGGGACGGAATGGTGTGGAAGCCCTTCACCACCGTGGCCGGCGTGGCCGCGAAGCACACCGGATCGGGCGAGTTCAACGTGCCCGAACGCCAGCGTGAGGCCATCCGGGCCCTGCGCGCGGGCAAGAGCAGCGCGTTCATCGACCCGAACCTCAGGGATGTTCCCGTGGACTTCCTCTCAACCGTGGACACCACCGGCGGCAACTCCGGATCGCCCACCCTCAACGCCAAGGGCGACCTGGTGGGTCTGCTGTTCGACGGCACCTACGAAACCGTGGCTTCGAACTACGTTTTCGATCCCATTCTCACTCGTTCGATCCACGTCGACGCGCGTTACATGCTGTGGGTCATGAGCGAGGTGGAGGGCGCGCAGCACCTCCTCCGCGAACTCGGTATTCAGTAGGCCGCCCGCACCGCCTGGCCTCCGGACCCCCCTCGAAAGGGGTCCGGGGGCTATTTCTTCTTTGGCTCGGCGTGGAAGCTCTTGCCGATGATGACCCAGCGCCCGTTCTCCTTGAGCAGAGACATGTAGTCCACGAAGAACGTTGTGGGGTAGTCGAGTTCGATTCGGCCGAACGCGGCATTGCCGACGACCTCGACGCTCGTGATTCTGCGTACGCGCTTCTCCTCGTCGGCCGGAGGCTTGCCCGGCGCGCGGGCGATGTACTCGCTGATGGGCGTAATGGTGATCTTGCCCTCGCGGACGAAGGTCATGCGGGCGTCGGGATGGAACGCCTTCCTGAACTCCTCGGGATCGCCGGTGGCGTGGCCGTTGAGGTAATGCTGAAGGGCCGCGCGCACGCCGGCTTCGTCGTCCGCCGGAGCGGTCTGGGCGAAGGCCTGAGTGGCGGTGAGGGCGAGGGCGAGTGCGACGGCGGCAAAGGCAGAGGTCAAACGCATGATGTCTCGTCTCCTTGAATGAGGTGTGGACGAGACGATACGAGGCGATGGCGATCTATGCGTACCTCTACCGAGGCAGCGAATCCATGTAGGTCTGCAGGTGCCCGGTCCACAGATGGGGGTCGTTCAAGATGTTGTGCCCGTTCAGCCCGGGCGCCCGAGTGTACGCGTTGAAAGTACCTCTGCCGCCGGCGTTGGTGAACACCGCGAAATTCCCCCGGCTGTGGGCCATGCTGTAGAAGGTGTCGTTCTCGCCGTACATCCAGATCGTGTCGGAAGGAAAACGGGCGGCCCTTTCGAACAGCAGAGGATTGACCGATGGCGCCGGGCACCCCTCGCCCAGCCAGCCCCCGACGAAGTTCACCGCACCCAGGAACACGCCGGGCCTTTCGGCCGCGTGGGTCAGGGCGAGAACCCCTCCCCGCGATGCTCCCGCGCTCAGAAGCCGGGTGGGGTTGACGTCCGGCCGGCCCGAAACGTAGGCCACCGCGGCGTCGATGTCGGACAGCGCGCGTTCGAAGCCTGCCAGGGTGATCGAGTGAACGCATGAGTATCGAGACCGGTCAGGCGTGAAGCCCTCGTCGTAGAGGCCATCCGACGCGCCCCGGCCGCGTCTCTGAGCGAAGACCACGAGCCATCCTCTCGACGTGAAGAACTGCGCGATGTTCTCGTTCGTGAAAGTCTGGGTGAAAAGAGACCGGTCCGTGCCGTCCCCGGTGGAACCGTGGTGGAACATCACGGTCGGAAAGGGTCCCGTGCCGATCGGCCTGTAGATGATCACCTCGAGTGTGACGGGCCGTCCGTTTTCGACGAAGGGAGTGGGCGCGCGGGCGGCAATCCGTTCGGCGTACACCTGACACTGTGTTCCGTTCCAGGCACTGGCGGCCGGGCAGGTGGGCGTTGAGGCGGTCGCTGGCGTGGGGCTTGCGGGACCGGCGGCAGCGCCTCCGCAGGCGACAAGTCCCAGGACAACGAGACCGGCAAGGCCCGCGCGCGCGATCATCGCCGGGGACGGCCTCCGAAGTTCCACCCGCTTGCGAAACGCAGGTCGAAGTGGCTCTCGCGACCCACCGCGGCCACGAAGACGCCCTGCCCGGAAACCGTGATGCGCCGCCAGAGTTTGAGGTCGGCTCCAAAACCAATCTGCCCGCCCGCGCCGAGGCCCTTGGCCACGGTTCCCACTTTCACGCCTACGTCATCGAACAGCCCCGCTCCCGCGAGGGCGAAGGGCCGGAGGGAACCCCCCGCCGGCGGATAGTACCGGGCGCCAAGGAGACCCGCGCGCGTCGAGCCGATGAACGCGCCCTGGCCCGGCCGGTCGAGGACGATTCCTCGATCCAGCACGGACAGTTCGATGGCGATTTCGGGCCGGATGAAGTGGAGCGCCGACCAGGTCCAGGCGCCCCCGCCGATCTTCGACTGGCCCAGCGTGGCTTCGACGTCGCCTCCAAGCATGCTCCCGCCGCCTTCCACTCTGTTTCGTTGCAGGAACGAGCTGGCCGAATCCTCTCCGCCACGCCGCAGGGTCGGCAGCCGTTTGGCCGGCCGAAGTCCGCCGCGCACGAGCCCCTGCCGTTGTCCTTCGGTGAGCTTGAGCGGCGCGGACATGAGCTTCTCGGCCTGTTCGTAATAGACGCGGTACTCACCCGGCTCGAGGCCCAGCTCGATGGCGCGTCCCTCGGACTTCTGCAACTCGGCCACTAGATGCTGGGAGGCGTCGAGCACGTAAAAGCGGCCGTCGTATTCCGAACCCAGGATGAGGCTCGCGGAGATCTTCCGCACATCGGTCATCACCACGTCACCGGTGCCCGCCATCTTGATGTCGTATGAGGGATGCTGCGCGCCGCCCTGGCTCGTCGTGGTCTGCGCGAGCGTTTCGTTGAACGCGAACTGATAGGCCTCGCCGAGGGTGACCCGGCCGTCGCCCGACACATCGGCCGCCCCGCGCATTCCTGTGATGAGGGCTCCGGTGAAATAAGAACCACCAAGACGATCCGACTCCTGCGCCGCTTCGCCCTCCGAACTCGAGGCGAGAAACGCGTAACCCTGGACATCCATCGACACATCGCTCATGAAAGCGGGATAGGCCTGGCCGCCCTTGAGTCGAGTGATCGCGCCGGAGGCGCAGGCATCGAGGACGGCGATGCCGACATCCACCGGCATCGCGCGGATCGCGGCCCTCAGGTCCGCATAGCCGAGGCGTTCGGCGCCGAGCATCAGGCCCTGTTCATCGGCATGTCCCGAGTAGTAGACGAGGACTTCGACGCGCGCGGCCGAGCGCCGCGCCTCGGCGGCCTTCGAAGAGAGTGCCGCGAGCGCGTCCATGAAGGCTTTCGGGTTGGGCTCCTTGAGGAGGGTGGCGTCCGAAGGTGCGACGCCGCCCATGGCGGTCATCACGCGCGTGAAGCGCTCGGCATCGCGCACCGCGTATCGAAGAGACGGGCGTTCGGCCGCCCGGTTCGCTCCCGCCACCAGAGCAAGCCGCCTCAGCGAGGGAGGGCGAGTGGCGGCGGCGCCGAGGTCGGGCGCGGACGGGCTGGCGACGATTAGTGCAAGAGACAGAAGGAGGCTCATCGGGGACTTAGTCCTTTTTCAGTAAGAAGCTGGCTTGAGCAAGATGCGGGCCAATCGGCAGGCGGTCATCCCGAAGAGGGTCCAACCCGGGACGGCTTGCGGCGGCGACTACGCCGGCCACCGGGAACTCATCATTGGAAGTCACGAGAAAGAACCGCTCTGCCCGCGGTGCGTCGTCAAGCCGGTAGGCCGACTCCAGGGGCACGAGTCCCCCGGACCGAAGCCGCGAGGCCGTTTCCCCATTCAATGGGAAGTGCCGCGTGACGTGGCCCCGGCCGTCGAGAGAAATGATCACGCCAAAGTTCTCCCCGACGCCCCGGTAGGCCACCTGAACCACATCGCCGCTCCGCGCCGTGGCCCCCTGCGCCAGCAGGCGAGACGCGCCAACGCCGTCCTTGAGAAACACCGCGATCTGCGGCCCCTCACCTTTGAATCGGTCTCCGCTGATCTGCTCCCCACTCGCCGTCGACCATTCGAAGTCGGACGTGGGTGTCGGTCGAAGAACGAAAAGCAGGGCCGCGGCCGCCAGGGCCGCCGGTGCCAGAACCCAGGCCCTGCGGCTTGTCGCCCTTCCGCGACTGCGCTCGAGGAGCTTGCGCTCCACCGCCGCCACGAACGGGCCCACGAGATGGGCCTGCAGAAGTTCGACGTTTGACGTCTCGAGCGCCGCGAGCCTTGCCCGGACCTCGGGGTCGCGATCGATCGCGATCCGGATCGCGCCCGCCTCGTGCTCTGTCAGTTCTCCGAGCAGGTACCGCTCGAGCTTCAGTTCCGGAATCAGGGGTGTCGGATTCATGAGATCTCTCCCGCGGAGGTTCTGGGGCCGCCGAGACTCCCGAGGGCCTCACGGAGGATTCGAAGTCTCCGCCGCACACCCGACACGGACATTCC
>CAYNHK010000247.1:0-6758 GCA_964396875.1 uncultured Acidobacteriota bacterium
GGCGGAAACGTCGTCTGCGGACCACACTGCGCACGGCCCGGCCCCCCGTCACGGACAGTGCGCCCGAACCCGTACCAACTACCAGGCCCGCGCTTCGTCGCGCAGCCCACTCACGTCATTGCGAGGAGCCATTCCGTTGGTACCGCGACGAAGCAACCCCCGCCCACCGCTACCAAGCCGTCAGGCTTCGATCTTTTCTTCCGGTTCCTTCACGATGGCCGGTTTGAATTCAAACGCCAGGCCGTCCCCGGCGGAATTGAGCTTGATCGTGACTTCTCCGCCCGACTCGAGTTCTCCAAAGAGGATTTCGTCGGTGAGCGGATCGCGCACGTGCTCCTGGATGACCCGGGTCACGGGGCGCGCGCCGAACTTCGGGTCGTAGCCCTTGCGTGCGAGCCAGGCGCGGGCCTCCTCGGCGAGAGTGATCGCGACCTTGCGCTCGCGAAGCTGAGATTCGAGTTCGAGGACGAACTTCGACACGATCAGCTCCATCGCCTCGAACGGCAGGGAGTCGAAGGTGACGATCGCGGAGAGGCGGTTCCGGAACTCCGGCGCGAACAACTTCTCGATCGCTCCCTTGCCCCGTGCCGCGGTGTCTTTCGAAGCGTCGCGTTGGAGGCCGATGGCCCGGCCGCTCATCTCCTGCGAGCCTGCGTTGCTCGTCATGATCAGAATGGCCTGGCGGAAGTCGGCCTTGCGTCCGTTGTTGTCGGTGAGGGTCGCGTGATCCATCACCTGGAGCAGGATGTTGAAGATATCCGGATGAGCCTTCTCGATCTCATCGAGCAGGACCACGCAATACGGGTTCTTGCGCACCGCATCCACGAGCAGGCCGCCCTGGTCGAAGCCCACGTAACCGGGAGGCGCTCCGACCAGACGGGACACCGTGTGCTTCTCCATGTACTCGCTCATGTCGAAGCGGATGAACTCGTTGCCGAGCTGCTTCGCGGTCTGTTTCGCAAGCTCGGTCTTGCCGACGCCGGTAGGGCCGGTGAAGAGGAAGCAGCCGACGGGACGATCCGCGGGGCCAAGGCCGGCGCGCGAGCGCTTGATCGCCTGCGACACGAGCTTCACCGCCTTCTCCTGATGGAAGACCACGCGGTTCAGAGATTCTTCGAGGGTGCGCAGCCGCTCCTTGTCGGAAAGCGAGGCCTGCTTCTCGGGAATGCGCGCCACCCGCGCCACCACACGCTCGATCAGGTTCAAATCAACATCACGGGGATCCACCTTGTCGAGACGGAGCGACGCGCCGGCTTCGTCGAGCAGATCCAGCGCGCTGTCGGGCAGGCGGTGTTCCCGCATATGGCGCTGGGCGAGCTTCGCCGCGCCGTCGATCGCATCGTCCTTGATCGACACCTCGTGGTGCTTTTCAAGCCGGTCCTTGAGGCCGAACAGGATCTGAACCGTGTCGGCCATGGACGGCTCCTCAACCACGATCTTCTGAAGCCTGCGGAAGAGCGCCTGGTTCTTCTCGATGACCTTGAACTCGTCAAACGTGGTGGCCCCGATGATCCGGATGTCGCCTTCCTGGAGGATGGGCTTCACCATGTTGGAGAGATCGAGCGTGCCGCCGCTCGTGGCGCCCGCGCCCACCATGGTGTGGATCTCGTCGATGAAGAGAATCGGCTTCGGACGCTTCTTGAGGGCCGCGACCACCTGCTTGAAACGCTCCTCGAAGTCGCCGCGATAGCGGGTGCCCGCGAGCATGGCGCCGGTGTCGAGGGCGAAGATCTCGGCGCCCTTCAGGAATTCGGGTGCGTCGTCCTTGAGCAGGGCCTGGGCGAGACCGTCGACGATCGCGGTCTTCCCGACGCCCGGATCGCCCACGAGCACCGGGTTGTTCTTCCGGCGACGGCAGAGGATCTCGAGGACGCGGCGGACTTCCTTCTCGCGGCCGATGAGAGGATCGAGAAGCCCCTGGCGCGCGCGTTCGCTGAGCGAGGGTGCGAAGGATTCAAGGGGATCACTCGGTGTGGCCGACCCCTCGTCGCCATCGCCCGCGGGTGCGGGACCAGCCGGGAGGTTCTCGGGCCGCTTCGAAACACCGTGCGAGATGTAGTTCAAGACATCGAGACGCGTGATGCCCTGAGACGCCAGTGCCTCAGCCGCAAACGACTTCGGCTGCTGCATCAAGGCGGCGAGAACGTCGCCCACATCGGCCTCGTTCTTCCCGGCGCTCTGGACGTGAAGGACGGCCGACTGGAGCAGGCGGCGGAAACCAATAGTCTGCTGCGGGGCCTTGCGGGAGCCGTCGGGAACGCGGTCGATCTGCTCCTCGACGTAGACCGTCAATCCCTTGATCAGCTGATCGACATCGACACCGGACCCATGGAGGATCCTTCGGCCCACGGGATCATGGGCGATTGCGAGCAGGACGTGCTCGGTGGTGAGGTGGGCGTGGCGTCGATCCTGGGCTCCTTGCGCTGCGATCACAAGGATGCGTTCGAGGGCGGGGGTGAACATGACGGGCCAATGTTGCAACACCCGGGCCTGCGGACGGTAGCTATCCCTTTCGCCAGAGCATGAAGGCGGCGAGGACGGCGAGGCCGAGAACACTTCGCCATTCGTGATTCGCGAGGAGCCGGCTCATCTGGAACTTCGATTCCCGAGGCCCGCCGGGGGTGAGGCGGGGAAAGAAGATCGGGACGTGTTTCGCCCAGTCATGGTATTCGTTGGGAAACTTGGCGCGCAGGAAGGTCGCCTCCTCCCGGACGATAACCGGATAGAAAACAACGAGATACAGGAGGCCGGCGACTATCGAGATCGGGTGCCGGGCCGTGACCAGAAGCCCAAGGGCCATCAAGACGCTGCCCACGTAGAGCGGGTTGCGAGTGTGCGCATAGGGCCCGCCGGTGGCGAGTCGGTGGGTCTTCTCGATGTGGCCGGAGGCCCAGATCCGGATCAATTCGCCTGTGACCGCGAGCACACCGCCGCGAATGAGGGAATCGGTTGTGGGCTCCGCGAAGAAGAGCGCGAGAGCGCCCGCCGTGTAGCCGGCCCGAACCCGGACTCTCGAAAGGCTCAAGCCGCGTTCCGGTCGCTCGATGAGGCGATGCGTCTCGCCGCCGCTTCCACGATCGCGGTCGGCAGGATCTTCCTCATGATGTCGTGATGGGTGTCGCAGCTGCGCTTGTGACACGGGGCGCACGCGGGGACCTTGCGCACCACCTCGTCATCCGGCGACCAGGGCCCGTTGCGAGCAGGATCGGTCGGGCCGAAAACCGCGACCAGCGGCGCACCCATGGCTCCGGCGATATGGAGAGGTCCGGTATCGGCGCCAAGGAAGAGACGCGACACCTTTGCGAGGGCCGCGAGTTCGAGCACGGACGTTTCGGGCGCGCGTTTCGCGGTTCCGCCGGAAGCCTGAACCACCGCGTCCGCAAGCGCCTCCTCGCCGGGTCCCCACAAAATCACAGGGGCCAGCTGCATGGCGGAAAGTCCCTGCGCCACCTCGCCCCACGACTCGGGCGCGTAGAGCTTGTTTTCCCAGCCTCCGCCCGGCGAAATCAGGGCGAGAGGATTGCCAATCGACTCCCGGTACGCCGAGGCCATCGCTACTGCGTCCTCGGGAAGAACGAAAGGAAAGTCGCGCGTTCCGCGGTCGTCAATCCCGAGACCCACGAGCAGCGCGTGGTGCTGGTCGATGACGTGAACGTCCTCGGGCAGACACTCGACGGTCTCGGTCAACATCACGCTCGATGAAGCTTCGCGGCGATGATCGGCAATCCAGCCGATCCGCCGCGGCGCGCCCGACAACCAGGTCCAGAAAGCCGACTTCCACAGGCCCTGCGCGTCGATCGCGACTTCGGGGTTGAAGTCGCGGAGCGTCCTCGCCAGGCGGAACCGGTCGTTCCAGTCGTAGGCCGAGGCCTTGGGCAGGACGAAGGTCCGGCTCAGCCCCTTGATCGAGGCCACCAGAGGCGATGCCGGCGGCTCCACCGCCCACGCGACTTCGTGACCGGCTTCAATGAGCGAAGCCACCAGGGGCGTGGTGTGAACGACGTCGCCGATGGACGACAAGCGGACAACCAGAATTCTCACAATGAGGGGGGTAAATCTATCGCGCTTGAAGCCTGGCGAGGAGGGTGCTCGTGTTGTGGTCCTTGGGATCGCCCACGATCGCGACCCGCCCGCCGTAACTTTTCACGGTCTCCCGTTCCGGCACGGTATCGGGCGTGTAGTCCGTTCCCTTGCAGTGAACATCGGGCTTGAGGGCCAGGAGGAGGTTGTCCACGGTGTCTTCGTGAAAGATCACGACCCAGTCCACCGAGTGAAGCGCGGCCACGAGCAGGGCTCGATCTTCCTCGTTCTGGAGCGGGCGGTTCGGACCCTTGAGCTTTTTCACGGAGGCATCGGCGTTGATGCCCACGATCAGCAGGTCCCCCTCGGCGCGCGCGCCCTGCAGATATCGGGTGTGGCCGACGTGGAGCAGATCGAAGCAGCCGTTCGCGAAAGCGATGGTCTTCTTCGCCCGCCGAGCCTCGGCGCACACTTCCTTGAGGGCATCGACGGTCGTCACCTTCGAGGCGGCACGGCGGAAGGGAGCGCTCATGCGAAGTCGGATCCGCGGATCGCCCGACGCAGTTCACTCGCCGACACCGTCGCGGTGCCCCGCTTCATCACCACCAGGCCGCCCGCGATGTTCGCGAGGTGAGCGGCTTCAAAGGCCGAGGCGCCCGCGGCGAGCGCCAGGGTAAACGTGGCGATGACGGTGTCGCCTGCGCCGGTGACGTCGGCCACTTCGTCGCTGCCGAACACGGGAATGTGGCGCGGCTTTTCACCCGCTTCGAAAAGCGACATGCCGTCGCTGCCGCGGGTGACCAGCACCGCGGGCGTCCTGAGCCGGGCCTGCAGCGTGCGGCCGGCCCGCTCGAGCTTCTTCATGTCGTGGCCGATCACGACTCCGAGAGCTTCCTCCACCTCGGGTTCGTTCGGCGTCACTGCGGTAACACCCGCAAGCCCGAGAAGGGCGTGACGCGAATCGGCGGTGAGTGGAGCCTTGTGCCGTCGCGCGAACGCAGTCGAGAGCTTCAGGACTTCCTCGGTCACCAGGCCAAGACCGTAGTCGCTCACCAGGACACCTTCGACTGGCCCGATGCGCGAGAGCGCTTTGCGCACGTGACCTTCGCTCCAGCGGCGCGACGTCTCGGAGAGCGGCTTCGTGCGGTCCATCCTGACGATCTGCTGCCGGGTCGAGTGGAAACCACCGCCCAGGATGCGCGTCTTGAGGGGCGTGCCATAGCCCGCGGCACGGCCCACACCCACGGTCTTGATCCGCTTTCGTTTGAGAAGGCCGACCAGAGCGCGGCCGGTCGCGTCGTTTCCGACAAAACCCACGGGGAAAGGCTCGCCGCCCAGCGTCTTGATGTTGTGGACAGCGTTGGCTCCGCCTCCGAGGCGGGTGTCGGAGCCCTCAAACTGAAGAATCAGAACCGGAGCTTCGCGGGAGATGCGCTCGACGCGGCCGTTCAGGAACTCGTCGATCACGAGGTCGGCGACCACGGCGATGCGCCGCCCCTGGAACGCGCCGACAAGTTCGAGCAGGCGGCTTCGGCTGGGCTTCATCAGTGGGACTCGATGATCTGAAGTGCGGCGTCGAGGGCGTTCTCGGCGATGAGGTCGGGGTGGCGTTTCCAGCCGGACATCCAGTACTGGATCTCGCCAAGCCCGTAGCCGGTTTTCACGAGGCACGCGCGGGCGCCCACGTTCCAGGCGAGTTCGAGGTCGCCGTGGCGATCCCCTACGACCCAGGACTTCGAGAGATCGATGTCGAGATCCTTGGCCGCTTTGTGGAGCATGCCCGGTTTGGGTTTGCGACAGTCGCAATCCTGACGGTACGGAGGTGCGCCGGCCGAGGGGTGGTGGGGACAGTAGTAGATACCGTCGATCCGGGCTCCCGAGGATTCGGCGCGGTCCTTCAAGACGCCGTTCACCTCGGCGATGAGCGACTCGGGAAAATAGCCGCGCGCCACACCCGCCTGGTTCGTGACCACAACCGCGAGGCGGTTTCCCGCGTTCACCGCGCGGATCGCGTCGACCGCGAAAGCAAAGGGCGTGAAGCGGGTCACGTGATTCACGTAGCCGATCTCGTGCGACAACGTTCCGTCGCGATCGAAGAAGATGGCGGGACGGCTCATGACCGCGCCTCGCGAAGGAGCACGTCGACGACCTGCCCGGGCGAAACCGAAGTCATACAACGGTGATCGATGGGGCAGGTCACGTGGCGGCAGGGCGAACACTCGGCCACGCCGCGGACAAACGTCGCGCGCGGCCCGACCGGGTGGGTCTCGTCCGCATTCGTGGGCCCAAAAACACCGACGGTCGGAATGCCGAGAGCCGCGCCGAGATGCATGGCGCCCGAGTCGTTCGCGATGAGTCCCGTGAGCGACGAGACGACACCGGCAAAGGCGCGCAGATCGGTCCGCCCGCACAGATTCAGGAACGGAGTCTTCATCGCCGCCCCGACTTCCGCCGCGGCGCCCGCGTCCGCCGTGGAGCCCAGGAGCACGGCTTTGGCGCCCAGTTCACCGGCGATCCGATCCGCGGCCTCGGCAAAACGTCCCGGAGGCCACTGCTTGGCCGAACCCTTGGCCGCGCCCGGAGCGACTCCAAAAAAACTCCCGGCTCCAAGCAAGCCACGGCCCGCTTCGATCCACGCGGGGGGCGGGGTCAGGGTCGTCTCGAGGGCGTCGCTCGTGGGGAGACCCATGGCGGCAAGCATCGCGCGATAGTAATGCACCTGCGAACGTCCCCGGACA
>CAYNHK010000248.1:0-6753 GCA_964396875.1 uncultured Acidobacteriota bacterium
TTCGCCGCGGCGAACTCGACGTAATTGTCGTTGCGCTTCCATTTGGCGAGGCGGAAGACCTTCTCCAGGCGAACCCGGGAGGAACCTGGGCGCCGACTAACGTCAATGTCACCACGGGCACGTACAGCCCCGCGTCGCTCGGCGCTCGCAGTCAGGTGGGGGTACGGACGATTCAGTTCGGCGTCCGTTACAACTTCAACTAGCCGGACGCCGCGAACAGACGGCGCTTCGGCGTGCGGGTCACGGGCCAGGTCTGGCCGGTGTGCCCGGTGGGGAGGAGAATATTGATGAAGCGGATCCCGGCGGACCTGATCGCATTGCTGGTGCTACTGGCCTGGTCGTCCGCGACCGCCGCTTCATCGTCACCGACGTCGCCGAAACCCGCGCCCACGCCCCAGGCTTCGACGAAGCCTCCGCGGCCGCATATCGTGTTGCTGCTGGCCGACGACCTCGGGTGGGGCGACGTCGGCTTCAACGGCAGCAGCATCAAGACCCCGAACATCGACTCCCTCGCTCAGAGCGGAGTGCGGCTCGAGCAGTTCTACGTCCAGCCCATCTGCACCCCGACCCGCGCGGCTCTGCTGACCGGCCGCTACCCGATGCGACTCGGAATGCAGGTCGGGGTTGTTCGTCCATGGTCGGATCATGGCCTGCCCCTCGAGGAACGGACCATGGCGAACGCGCTGCGCGATGCCGGCTACGCGACGGCGATTTTCGGCAAATGGCACCTCGGTCACGCGAGGCCCGACTATCTGCCGACCCGCCGGGGGTTCGATCGACAGTACGGCCTTTACAACGGCGCCATCGACTACTTCACCCACATACGCGACGGAGGCTTCGACTGGCACAAAGACGACAAGGTGAACCGCGACGAGGGCTACGCCACCGATCTGCTCGCGAAAGCGGCGATCGAGTTCATCGCCGGGCACGACAAGGCCCGACCCATGTTCCTCTACGTGCCATTCAACGCCCCGCACACCCCGGCGCAGGCGCCCGAGTCTTACCTTGCGAAGTACGCTCACATTCAGGAGAAGAACCCGCGGATCCACGCGGCGATGGTCTCGGCCATGGACGACGCCGTTGGCCGGATCATTGAAGCGCTTCGGCAGCGAGGCTTCACTGAGGAGAACACTCTTATCTTCTTCGCTTCGGACAACGGCGGCATTCCGGGGTACAGCTCCAACGGGAGCTTCCGCGCCGGCAAGGGCAGGTTGTACGAGGGCGGTGTGCGCTCTCCCGCGCTGATCTCCTGGCCCGGCAAGCTGCCCCGGGGCAAAACCGTGCGGCCGCCCCTTCATATCGTCGATCTCTACCCGACTCTCCTGGGCCTTGCGGGGGCAAGCCTGAAGCAGCACCTGCCCCTCGATGGTCGCGATGCCTGGCCGACCATCGCCGAAGGCGCCAGGTCCCCGCACGATGTCATCGTCCACAACGTCACCCCGTGGTCCGGCGCGATCCGCGTCGGCGACTGGAAGCTCGTGCACAACGGCGGCCATCCCGCCAACGACACCCAGGCCCCGGAGCGGGAGACCCTCGAGCTGTTCAACATCGCCGAGGATCCCGGGGAGAAGAACGACCAGCGCGAGCGTCAACCGGAGATCTTCGCCCGCATGCAGGAGCAACTGAAGGCGATCCGGGCCAGCGCGGTCAAGCCCATCCTCACGCCGAACGAGGCGCCTCCGGGATTCAAGGCCCCCGCGGTGTGGGGCGAACGCTGACCCCCGTCGTGTCAAGCGAAGTGGACACCATGAAAACAACTCGCCTCAGTTTCCTTGTCACCGTCGCGCTCGCCATCACGGGGCCGCTGGCCGCGTCCGGGAACGCAGCGGAGCCGCGACGTCCGAACATCCTGTTCATCATGTCCGACGACCACGCGACGCAGGCCATCGGGGCCTACGGGGGGCGCCTGGCCGGGCTCGATCCCACACCCAACATCGATGCGCTGGCGCGAAGCGGGATGCGCTTCACCCGCGCGTTCGCCAACAACTCGATCTGCACGCCCTCCCGGGCCAGCATCATCACCGGACAGTACCCCCAGCGAAATGGGGTTCTCGATCTCGACGGCGAGATCGCTCCCGAGAAGCAGTTTCTTCCCCTGGAGATGCGGAAGGCGGGTTACCAGACCGCGGTGATCGGGAAGTGGCATCTGAAGCGGGAACCCGCGTCCTTCGACTACTACTACGTCCTGCCCGGCCAGGGTGCTTATTACAGCCCGACCTTCCTCTTGCGGGGCCCCAAGCCCTGGCCGGAAAACACGGTCAAGAAGGACGGCGAGCATTCGAGCGACTCCATCACGGACGCCAGTCTGGCGTGGCTCAAGAGCGGCCGTGACAAGGCGCGGCCGTTCTTCCTGATGCATCAGTTCAAGGCTCCGCATGACATGTTCGTGAACGCGCGTCGCTACGACAGCTATCTGGCCGATGTCGAAATCCCGAAGCCCGCGAACCTCTTCAGCCCGCCGGCGGGCTCCGCCGGCTCCCGGGGTCTGGGGTCGGGCATAGGCAGGGTCCACGCCCCGTGGACCCTGGGGAAGAGGCTCGGCATTCCCGACCACCTTGACGAGCGGGCGTATGTCGAAGCCAGCTACCAGCTCTTTCTCAAGCGCTACCTGCGCTGCGTCAAGGGTGTCGACGACAACATCAAACGTCTCCTCGACTACCTCCGTGAAACCGGCGAACTGGACAACACGGTCATCGTCTACACGAGCGACCAGGGCGCCTTTCTCGGTGAGCACGACCTCATGGACAAGCGCTGGATGTACGAGGAGTCCATGCGGATGCCGCTCATCGTCCATTGGCCCAAGGGGGTGGAGAAGGGTCGTACCAACGACTGGCTGATCGAGAACACGGACTTCGCGCCCACCCTGCTCGGGCTCGCCGGAGTCGAAACGCCGTCGTACATGCAGGGCCGGAGCTTCGTCAGGGCGCTCAAGGGGGAGCGTCGCCCGGATGACTGGCGCAAGGCCACCTACTACCGGTACTGGATGCACATGGCCCACTCGCTGGCCGTGCCCGCCCACTTCGGCATTCGCAGTGAGCGCTACAAGCTGATCTTCTTCTATGGCCTCGACCGAACGAATCCCGACAACAGCCCCACCCCGGCCGCGTGGGAGCTCTACGACCTCGAGAACGATCCGGGAGAGATGGAGAACGTCTACGGCCAACCCGCGTATGCAGGGATCGTCGCTTCCATGAAGGCGCAGCTCAGGCAGACTCGCGAAGCGTTGGGTGAGACCGACGAAAATTTCCCGGCGATTCAGCGAGTCATCGACGCCAATTGGTCGGCGGCCGGCGAGTCGAACGACCGGGATCTGAACAAGAAGCCCTAAGGGCCAGAGAGGGAGGACTGCCGATGTATCGCACGCAGAAACGACTGGGCGTGACCGGCTTCGGCTTCAGTGGGACCGCTCTGACCGCCATGAGTCTGGCCGGGTGGCTGCTGCTCGGAACGGCAACCGAGAGCGCCGCCGCCACCCGCCCCGCCAACCTTCCCAACATCGTCATCATTCTTGCCGACGACCTGGGCTACGGCGATGTCGGGATCTACAACCCGAAAGCCGCCTTCGCCACCCCCAATCTGGACAAGATGGCGCGCGCAGGGATCCGATTCACCGACGCACATAGCCCGGCGACGATCTGCACCCCCACCCGCTACAGCCTTCAGACGGGGCGTATGGCCTTCCGCACCGGAAGGCCCTCCGGGGCGTTCGAAGGCCCCGGTGGACCGAGCCTGATCGAGCCTTTGCGGCTCACCATAGCCGGCATGCTGCAGAAACGCGGGTACACGACGGCGCTGTACGGCAAGTGGCATATCGGCCTCACCTGGGTGGACGCCGAGGGGAAGCGGATCGAGGGTCAGAACCTGGCGGCGGTCCAGCGCATCGACTACAAGCGAAGCATGCCTCTCCCGGACGGGCCCGTGAATCGGGGCTACGACTACTTCTTCGGAACCCCTAACTGCCCGACCACCGATCCGCTTTACGTGTACATCGACCAGGACCAGGTGCCCGTTCCCGCCACCGCTCTCCTCGACAAGAAGAAGCTCCCCGACCACCCCTTCGCCTGGGACAACGACGTGGGCATGGTGGCGCCCGACTATCGCTTCGAGGGCACCGATCAGCTCTTTCTGGATAAGGCGGTGGGCTTCTTGAAGAGCCACACAAAGAGTCGGCCCGACAAGCCCTTCTTTCTGGTGCTCTCAACCCAGTCGGCCCATGCGCCCTCTTTCCCTGCCCCCGAATTCAAGGGACGCACCACTGCCGGACCGCACGGCGATTTCATCTTCGAACTGGACACGATCGTGGGAAGGCTGCTGAGCACTCTCTCGGATCTGGGCCTCGAGAAGGACACGCTGGTGATCTTCTCCAGCGACAACGGGCCCGAGGTGAGGACCACTCACCTGATGCGCACGATGTACGGCCATGATGGCGCTCGGCCCTGGCGCGGGGTGAAGCGTGACGGATGGGAAGGCGGACACCGCGTTCCCTTCATCGCGCGCTGGCCGGGACGCATCGCGCCCGGCAAGGTCTCCGCCCAGACCATGACCTTGACCGACGTGATGGCGACAGTCGCGTCGGTCGCCGGCGTCGCCCTGCCCGACGACGCGGCCGAGGACAGCTACGACATGCTGCCGGCGCTGCTGGGCACGCAGCCCGAGTCCAGGCCGATCCGCCCCTACACCCTGACCCAGAGTCATCTGCTGGGACCTGTGCAAGGCTCACGCGCTCAACTCCAGATCCGGCGTGGCCCATGGAAGTACCTCGATCACAAGAGTTCCGGTGGCAACGACTACGCGACGAAGCCTGAGTTACAGGGGTACCAGCTGCCCGAGAGGGCGCCGGATGCGCCGGGCCAGCTCTACAACCTGGACGATGATCCGGGTGAAACCCGGAATCTCTACAGCGAGCGGCCGGAAATTGTGAAGGAGTTGCAGGCGCTTCTGGCGGAAACGAAGGCCAGCGGTCGCAGCGCTGGTCGCGGAAGGACTCCATCCGCGCCGGCGGGACCGGCGAGTCGATAGATCACATAGACGAACTCAGAGCGCAACAATAGTCAGGACGCAATAGCAGAAGGAACTGATAACGATGATCGGAAAGAACACGTTGGCCCTGCTCGTGGCCGCCTTCGCCGCCGCGACAGTCTCGGCCCAGGAACCACGCCGCCAGCCTAACTTCGTGCTCGTCCTGATGGACGATCTGGGGTGGAAGGATCTCGGCGTCACCGGAAGCCTCTACCACCAGACGCCGAACATCGACAGGATCGCGAGGGCCGGGGCGGTGTTCAATCAGGCCTACTCAGCGGCTCCGCTGTGCAGCCCATCCCGCGGCGCTCTCTTGTCGGGCAAGGCGCCGGCTCGCACCGCGCTGACCAATGTCATCCGGGGATTCGATGATCCGTATGGGGGACTGCACGAGATCACCAAGCCCATGGAATGGCCCAATGGCAACACCCAGTACCTCGAAGGCTTCGCACGCCATGTGCTTCCCCTGGAGGAAGTGACCATCGCCGAAGCCCTTGCCGAGGCCGGCTATGTCACCGGCTACTACGGCAAGTGGCACATTGGCCAGAATCCGGCCTTCAATCCCGACAAGCAAGGCTTTCGGCACGTCAACATTCTTGGAGAGAAGGATGGGGGACCTTCAGGGGACAGGCTCGACGGCGACCCCAAGTGGATGCGCACCCTGACCAGCGAGGCCGTTCGTTTCATCGAGGAACAGAAGGAAAAGCCGTTTTTCCTGATGGTCTCCCACTGGGCGGTGCACCGCCCCCATAAGGCGCACCCGGAACTGGTCGCGAAGTATCGGGCCCTTCCCACCACGGACCAGGGCGATCCGGTTTACGCCGCCATGCTCGAGACCGCAGACGAAAATATCGGCGTCATCGACGCGACGCTCAAGCGCCTTGGGCTCCAGGACAACACGGTCTTCATTTTCGCCTCCGACAACGGAGGACTGACCCTGGGGCCTGACACCTCCAACTACCCTCTCATGGGAGGGAAGTCGTTCCCCTACGAAGGCGGCAATCGCACGCCCCTCCTTATCCGCTGGCCGTCGCGTATCAAGCCCGGTTTGAAGACCGACAGCCGCGTCATCCACATGGATCTGTATCCCACGATGCTCGAGATGGCGGGACTTCCATTGCGGCCGCGCCAGCACGTCGATGGGCAGAGCCTCATGCCGCTGCTGAGCGGCGGCGGCCGACTGCCGGAACGTGATCTCTTCTTTCACTTCCCCCATCCCACCCACGCCACCGGTCCTTACGCCTCCATCATCTCCGCGAATTGGAAGCTCATCCGTTGGTACAACGACACTTCAGGAGCGTATTCGCTGTTTAATCTCGCGGAGGATCCGGGAGAGCTCGTGGACCTGGCCGACCGCCTCCCGGATCGCGTCAAGGACCTGAACGATCGTCTGGTTCGCTGGCAGCGCGAGACAAACGCGCAGATGCCGCTCCCGAATCCCCGCTTCGATCCATCCCTTCCGGCGGTGAGGGACAAGGCCTTCGCCATCCGGCTCGCCATGAAGGAGCGGGCGGAGTTCGAGCGGCGTCTGAAGGAGTACCAGGCGAAGGTCTCCGGATCCACGCCCAAGTAAGCCCCCCGGTCAGTCTGCATGATCGGAGCGGAGGCGAGCCGCCAGCAGATCCGGCATCGAGGCCGAGAGAGCCTCGATGTGCTCGGGCCCGGTGCCGCAGCATCCACCAAGCAGGCGTGCGCCCGCGGCAACCCATGTGGCGGCCGTGGTGGCCAGATCCG
>CAYNHK010000249.1:0-6722 GCA_964396875.1 uncultured Acidobacteriota bacterium
CGGTCCTTCACGTAGTGGGTGAGGAAGTTCATGGCCTCGCGGAAACGCTTCAGACCGTCGAGCGGGCTGCGGCAGGCGTCGGTTTCGACACCTTCGCGACCGCCCCAGAAGACGTAGACCGAAGCGCCCAGCTCCACGCCGAGGTCGATGGCGTTCATGGTCTTCTGGAGGGCATAAGCGCGGACCCGCGGGTCGTTCGATGTGAAGGCTCCATCCTTGAAGACGGGATCGCCGAAGAGGTTCGTGGTCGCCATCGGGACCTTGAGGCCGGTGTCGGCGAGTGCCTTCTTGAAGTCCGCGACGATAAGGTCGCGGTCGGCTGCGGTTGCGTCGATCGGAACCAGGTCGTTGTCGTGAAGGTTGACGCCATAAGCACCCACTTCCGCGAGCAGGTGGACGAGTTGCACCGGGGTGAGAACCGGTCGGACGGCCTCGCCAAAGGGATCGCGGCCGGGGTTGCCCACGGTCCACAGACCAAACGTGAACCTGTGCTCCGCCCTGGGTTGAAACGGGTCGCTCATGGGGTCGCTCCTCAGCGGGACGATACACGGAGCCTGAGCCGGCCCCGCGAGCGGGGAGCGACGCCCGGGGCGACGCGTATTTCCGTCACGGGAATGTCACACGGCCACGCCATCGTCCGGCTGTAGATTTGAGGGCAGATGGCGCGCGCACTGGTAGTTGAAGACGATGCCGACATCGCGACACTCGTCACGCACTACCTCGAGCGCGACGGTTGGCGGTGCGATGTCGCGCGCGACGGAATCGAAGCGCTGTCCCGTCTGGGCACGGAAAACTACCGGCTGGTGGTCCTCGATCTTCAACTCCCGGGGAAGGACGGTCTGACCGTACTGACTCAGATCCGGGCGACACCCAAGCTCAAGAACCTCCCGGTGGTCATCGTCACCGCGCGCAGCGAGGAGACGGACCGGATCGTGGGTCTCGAGATCGGCGCCGACGACTACATCGTGAAGCCGTTCTCGCCCAAGGAGTTCGCGGCCCGGGTGAAGGCGATCCTGAGACGTATCGACCGCACCGAAGGCGCCGAAGATTCCCTCGTGATCGGTCCGGTGACGATCGACCGGGCGCGACACACCGTGACCGAGAACGGCAAGACGGTGCATCTGACCGCCAAAGAGTTCTCGCTTCTCGTGGCACTCGCGGATGCCCGGGGTCGAGTGCTGTCGCGGGATCGCCTCCTCGAAGACCTCTGGGGCTACAGCTACATCGAAGGCATGCGGACGATCGATGTCCACATCAGGCGGCTTCGGGAAAAACTGCCGAGCATCGCTATGCGAATCGCGTCGGTGAAACCCATCGGCTATCGCCTCGCCGAAGCGGGTGAAACCGAGTGAGACGCCGGACCTCGAGATGAACAGTTTCAGGCGGCGGCTGGCCCTCGCCGGTGTCTTGACCAGCGCGGTCGCGCTGTTGGTGGTCCTGCTGGTTCAGGGCCGGGCCGTAAACATCGACACCCGGGCGGAGACCCAGGAGCGGCTGCGGGCCGAAGCCCGGCTCCTCGCGGAAGCGCTGTCCGGCCCGTGGAGCCTGCAGGGGCCGGGTCCCTGGATCGATGAACTGGTGGACCGGGCGGGCCATTCGACCCAAACGCGGCTGGCGGTCATGAGCCTCGAGGGCGTGGTGCTCGGGGACACCACCGCATCGGGCGAGGCTCTCCGCGCGATCGAAAACCACGGGACCCGGCCGGAAGTGCGCGACGCTCTGTCCCTGGGAGAGGGAAGGTACGAACGATTCTCGACCACCGCGCGGGAGAGGCAGATGTACGTCGCGGTTCACGTCCGCCATCAGGGGAGGCTCCTCGGTGTGGCCCGGGCGTCGTTGTCGCTGGCCCGGGTCGAAATGAAGACCTACGAACTCCGGCGCTCCCTGATCATCGCGCTGCTGGCCGTGCTGCTCCTGACGAGCGGCCTCGCCTGGTGGCTGTCGCGGCCGCTGGCCGCGCCGATGAAGCACCTCCTCGAAGGAGCCCACGCGCTGGCGCGGGGCGATCTGACCCGGAGAATCCGCGAAGACCGTGACGACGAGTTCGGCCAGGTCGCCCGGGTCTTGAATCAGGCCGCCTTCGGCATCCAGGAGCAGTTCGCCGCGGCGACCCGGGAGCAGGCGCGGTTTCAGGCCGTGCTTTCCGCGATGGAGGACGGTCTGCTCGCGGTGGATCATCGCGGCATCGTCCTGCTGGCGAACGACGCGCTCCTGCGGTCGCACAATCTCGCGGGTTCCACGGGGACCCACTACCTCGAGGTGTTCCGCCAGGCCGAAATCGGCGCCCTGATCGACCAGGTTCTGACCTCCGGGGAAAGGCGCACCGCGGAGATCGATCTGGCCGGAACCGGCCGGTCGTTCGTGCTCGTGGGCGTCCCTTTTCCGGCCTCTCCGGGCGAAGCGCACGGCGCCGTCATCACTTTCAACGATGTGAGCGAAAGAAGACGGGTCGACCGGATCCGGAGAGATTTCGTGGCGAACGCCTCGCACGAACTGCGCACACCGCTGACCTCGATCCGCGGTTTCGTCGAGGCCCTCGAGGATGGCGGTCTCGAGGAGAGCGATACCGCCAGGCGGTTCCTTTCGCGGATCCGCGCGAACGCGGACCGGATGGCGTCGCTGGTGGACGACCTGCTGGAGCTTTCACGACTCGAGTCGGGCGCGCAACCGCCCTCGCTCGAGCCGCTCGACTGCGCCGCGGTCGTCGCCGACGTGGTCACGTCTTTCGCCAAGATCGCGGCACGAAAATCCATCTCGCTCGACGCGGACGAGGCGGAGGTTCCCCGGGTCCTGGGCGACTCGGACCGCCTGCGCCGGATCCTCGAGCACCTGGTCGACAACGCACTCAAGTACACGCCCGACGGCGGACGGGTCAGTGTTCGGGTGGGCCGCGAGGGCGACGGTGCGATGGTGTCCGTCGAAGACACCGGTCCGGGAATCTCCCCGGAACACCTGCCCCGCCTCTTCGAGCGCTTCTATCGGGTCGACACGGCGAGGAGTCGCGAACTCGGAGGCACCGGTCTCGGCCTGTCCATCGTGAAACACCTGGCCGAGAGCATGGGGGCGTCGGTAAGCGTGACGAGCACCCCGGGACGGGGTTCGACCTTCGAAGTGAGACTCCCCGCGCGACCCCTGGGCGAGGGTACGAAACCAGCCTGAGCGGACTCGCCTCCCCGATCCAGAAGGCGAGGCGGGGCGGGGCGGCGCGAGGCCGGACACTAGAATGTCCGCCGAGACTCCATGAAATCAACGTTCAGCATCGCCTCGAGACGGGTCGGCATCGGCGAGCCCGCGTACGTCATCGCCGAAGCCGGTGTGAACCACGACTGCCGGCTCGACCGGGGTCAGGCCCTCGTTGATACCGCGAAAGCCGCGGGCTTCGACGCCATCAAGTTCCAGAGCTACACCGCTTCGAAGATCGCGACCCGGGTGGCTCCCCGGTACTGGGTCGAACCGAACGATCCGAACGGGACACAATGGGATACCTTCGCCAAGCTCGACAAGCTGAGCGACGATGACTTCAAAACGCTCATCGTCTACGCGCGCAAAGCCGGGATCGTCCCGTTCTCGACGCCTTTCGATGACGACGCGGTCGACTTCCTGGCGAAGATGGACATGCCCACGTTCAAGATCGCTTCCGCCGACCTCACCTGCAAGCCGCTCCTCGAGCGGGTGGCGAAGGTGGGAAAGCCGGTCATCCTCTCCACCGGCACCTCGACACTGGCGGAGATCGACGAAGCCCTCGAGACGCTCGCGAAGAGCGGTTGCGAGGAGGCGGCGCTCCTCCACTGCACGCTCAAATATCCCTGCCCGCCCGAGGGCATCAACCTGCGCATGATGACCCACATGATGCAGGCCTTCCCGGGTATCCCGGTGGGCCTCTCCGACCATTCGCTCGGCATCAGCATCCCCCAGGCCGCGGTCGCGCTCGGGGCGTGCGTGATCGAGAAGCACTACACGATCGACAAGACGATCCAGGGGTCGCCCGATCACCACCTTTCCGTCGACCCGGGTGAGGCGCGCGCGATGATGGACGGAATCCGCGCCATCGAGAAGGCGCTCGGTAAATCGGTGAAGGGCCTCGAGCCCCTCGAGAAGGAAGCGTTCCTCTACGCGAGGCGAAGCGTCACTTCGGCGAAGGCGATCGCCAAGGGCGCCGTGATCACCCGCGACATGCTGACCTACAAACGGCCGGGCACGGGGATCTCTCCGAGGCTCTTCGATCTCGTGATCGGCCGCACCGCGCGGCAGGACATCGCCGCCGACACCACTCTCACCTGGGAGATGGTTTGAGGGTCACCGTCGTCATCCCCGCACGCGGGGGATCCGATCGTGTTCCCTACCTCAACATCAAGCGCCTCGGCGACGCCCCCCTCCTCGCCCACACCATCCGTGCCGCGAAAGAGGCGAGAGACATCGACCGGATCATCGTGTCGACCGACGACGAGACCGTCGCCGAGGTCGCGCGCGCCCACGGCGCCGAGGTCCCTTTCCTCCGGCCGAAGGAGCTCTCGGGCGACCTGTCGAGCCTGATGCCGGTGGTCCGGCACGCGGTCCTGGAGTCTGAGAAGGACCACCCACGCGCCGACGTGGTGCTGGTTCTGCAGGCCACCACACCGTTCCGCACGTCGCGCAGCATCGATGAAGCGATCGCGAAGATCGCGACCGGCCGCTTCACCGCGGTGGTCTCGGTCACCTCGGACCTGTCTTTGCGGTGGAAGGCGGAAGACGGGCTGCTGCGTCCGCTGTTCGACCGGGCCGGCCGGCGCGACGAGCAGGAGCCGGTCTATCTCGAGAACGGCGCGATCGTGGCGCTCCGCCGCGACGTTCTCGAAAAAGACGCGCGTTTCGGAGACTCGGTGGGTTTCGTCGCCCTCGACAAGCGCGAAGGGTTCACTGTCCACGACCTCGAGGACTTCTGGATGGCCGAGCGCCTGCTGCGCGAGCCGCGGATCCTCTTTCGCGTCGATGGAAGCCGCGTCATGGGCATGGGCCACGTCTACCGGTCGCTCGCGGTGGCGGAGGCGCTGCGCGAAGGGTCGAGGGCGGAAATCGCGTTCCTCATGAGCGCCGATCACGCCGAAGGCATCGCCACGATTTCAAAAAGCGGTTATCCGGTGCGGGTGTTCCGCGCGGGCGGCCTCGAGGCCCTCATCGACTCGATCCGCGACTTCGCTCCGTCGGTGGTCATCAACGACCTGCCCCTCGTGGAAGACACGTACCTGCGCTCCCTCGCCCGCCTCGGCGCCATCACCATCAACCTCGTCGACACCCTCGAAGACCTCGAGCGGGTGTCCCGCGACGCCCAGTTCGTGATCTCGGTGATGAACGAGGACCGCGAGACGCCCGAGGGCTTCTACGGCGGACCGGCCTTCGCCATTCTGAGGCGTCACTTCCAGGGGCGCGAGCGCGTGGTTCGCGAAAAACCCGCGAAGATCCTCCTCACGTTTGGCGGGGCTGATCCCCAGGCCCTGACCCTCAAAGTCGCGCGGGCGCTGGCCGCTCTCACCAACGACATCGAGGTCCTCTCCGTCGCCGGGCCGGCCTTTCCTCATCGCCATGTCTTCGAAGCGCTCCAGCGGACACTCGGCCGGAATCTTCCCCTCGTCAACGGCGTCGATGTACAGATCGCCGACCTGATGCTCGACGCCGATCTCGTTCTGTGCTCCGGCGGCATGTCGGTTTACGAGATCGCGGCGTTGGGCGCGCCCGGGGTGGTGCTCGCCCAGAATGCGAGGGAAGATCGCCGCATGCGAGAATTCGCTCGATTCGGGACGATCGAGTATCTCGGTCTGGGCGTCGATGTCGATGAGTCGGCCATTCTCGAGGCCGTCCGGCGGCTTCTGGCCGACAAGGCCCGACGCGCGGCCATGAGCGCAAAAGGACGCGCGCTCGTCGACGGATATGGAGCGGCCCGCGCCGCCGAGATCGTCCTCGAACAGGTGCAGGCGGATTCAAACGGGAAGACCGCGAAGATCGCGGTCAGGGAAGGTATGGAATGAGAGTCTTCATCACGGGCGGCGCCGGCTTCATAGGAGGGCACCTCTCGGAGACCTTCTTGGATGCCGGTCACGACGTCGAGATCCTGGACGACCTTTCGACCGGGTCGATCGAGAACATCGAGCACCTCAAGAGCCGCAAGGGCTTTTCGTACACCATCGACAGCGTGATGAACGAAGGCGTCACCGCGGAGATGATCGACCGCGCGGATGTGGTGATCCACCTGGCCGCCGCGGTGGGCGTAAAACTCATCGTCGAGAGTCCGGTGCGCACCATCGAGACCAACGTCCACGCCACCGAGATCGTCCTGCGTCACGCCAACAAGAAGCGCAAGAAGGTCCTGATCGCCTCCACGTCCGAGGTCTACGGCAAGAGCACGGACGTGCCCTTCCGCGAAGACGGGGACCTGGTAATGGGCGCTTCCATCAAGGGCCGCTGGAGCTACGCCTGCAGCAAGGCCATCGACGAATTCCTGGCCCTCGCCTATCACAAGGAGCGCGGGCTCCCGGTGGTGGTCTTCCGCCTCTTCAACACGGTGGGGCCGCGCCAGACCGGGCGGTACGGCATGGTCATTCCGAACTTCGTGCGGCAGGCGATCTCGGGTCACCCCATCACTGTCTTCGGGGACGGCGAGCAGCGCCGTTGTTTCACCGACGTGTCCGACGTGGTGGGCGCGCTTCTAAAACTCTCCACCTGCGAGGAAGCAGTCGGCGAGGTGATCA
>CAYNHK010000250.1:0-6639 GCA_964396875.1 uncultured Acidobacteriota bacterium
GCGGCGGTCATCGACTGGCCGTCGAAAATGACTTCTCCGCTCACCAACACCCACTTCACGCCCACCGCGTACTGGTGCGGCCTTTCGAAGGTCGCGGGGTCGCCGATTTCGTTCTCGTCGAAGATCACGAGGTCGGCCTTCATTCCCGGCCGCACCAGACCGCGATCGAGCAGGCCGAGCCTTTGCGCCGGGAAGGACGTCATCTTGCGGATCGCGTCCTGCAGCGTGATGACCTTGAGTTCGCGAACGTAGCGGCCAAGCACGCGCACGAACGTCCCATACCCGCGAGGATGGGGCGCCGCGACCCCGAAGCGGATGACTTCGCCGTCCGAGGCCACCATCGAGTTCGGATCGCGGAGGATCCGGACAAGGTCCTCTTCATTGATGGCGTGGAAGATCGCGGAAGCGCCACCCTTCTCGATGATGTCGAGAGCGGTTTCCGCTGCGTTCTCGATCGTGACCTCGACCCCGCGCGCCGCCGTGATTTGAGCGAGGTTCTTGCCGGCGAGGGTCGCATCGAAGCCGGCCGACGCGATCTGGATGTTCTTCGGATCGCCGCCGCCGCGGTCGAACTTGATGTTGTCGACCACGACCGCCTTGATCTTCGCCCTCGTCGCCGGGTCCTTGAGCCGCGTCAGCGTGGCCTGCCGTCCGCCGTCCTGAGCCCACGCGGGCAGCAGAGCGTTGATGCCGGTGGAGGACGCGGTGTAGGGGTACTGATCGATGGTCGCATCCACGCCCCGCGCGCGGGCCGCGGCCACGGCGGCGAGGGTCTGATCCGAAGCTCCCCAGTTCCCTTTCCCGATGATCTTGTGATGAGTGACCTGGGTGGGCAGACCGCCGTTCTCGCCGATCGCGACGGTCTCGTTGACGCTCTTCACCACGTCCTTCGCCTCGTTCCGCATGTGGGAGATGTGGATGCCGCCCATCTCTCCCGCGACTCTCGCGAGTGCGGTCACCTCTTCGGTCGGCGTGAACGTGCCGGGAACGTAGAAGAGGCCGGTGGAGAGGCCGAAGGCGCCGTCACGCATACCCTGCCGCGTGATCTCGAGCATCTTCGTCATTTCTTCGGGCGTCGCCTTGCGGTCGTTCGGGCCGATGACGCTTTCGCGGATCGAACCCTGGCCGATGAAGGCGCCGAAGTTGACCGACGTCTTCACCTTGCCGACCTGCTCGAGGTAGGGGCGCAGGGGCACGGGTGAACCCCCATCGGGACCCTCGATGAGCGTTGTAACCCCCTGGCGCGCGTAGTTCTCCGCAGTCGGGATCTCGAGGATGGCGCGCCGCGCGTGGGTGTGGATGTCGATGAAGCCCGGCGCCACCACGAGGCCGCGCCCGTCGATGGTGTGCTTCGATTCGAACTTCCGCCCCGCGATGTCGATGGCGGCGATCGTGTCGCCCTTCAGGTAGACATCGCCGCGGTACCAGGGGTTGCCCGAACCATCGACGATGCGCGCGCCGGCGATCGCGAGGTCGTAAGGTCCCTCGGCGCTTGTGGCCGCGAGGGAAAGTGCGGCGAGGACCGATCCTGCGACGAGTGTCCTGAGCGCTTTCATGCGGTGGCTCCTGTCTGGGTGATCTGCTTCGCGTAGGTTTCCGTGTCGATGTTGGCCCCGCAGACGACGAGGCCGACGACCTTGCCCTCGAGCCGCGCGCGCAACGGGTGCATCAGCGCGGCCAGCGCGGCCGCGCCCGCGGGTTCGACCACGAGCTTGGCCACCCGGAAAGTGAGCCGCATCGCGTCGCGGATCTGATCGTCGTTCACGAGCACGACCTCGTCCACGAACATGCGGTTGAGGGCGAAGGAATAGGGCTCGCAGCGCGGCGCGCCCAGCGAATCCGCGATCGTGCGGACCGCCTCGATCGACTGGGGCGAGCCCGCCTTGAAGCTCCGGCTCAGGCTGTCCGCCCCTTCGGGCTCCACGACGTAGACCGCGGTGGATGGGCTCATCTGTTTCACTGCGCACGCGACACCCGCGGTAAGTCCTCCTCCACCCGCGGCCACGATCACCGCGTCGAGGGTCACTCCAAGGGCGCGGGTCTGATCGACGAACTCCATCCCGACCGACGCGGTTCCGAGCGCGGTTTTCGGGCCCTCGAAGGGATGCACGAAAGTCCGGCCCTCCGAGGCTTCGATCTCGCGAACACGCGCGAAGGCGTCGTGGACGTTTTCCACGAGTTCGATCGTGGCCCCGAGTTCGCGGCACACCTGCACCCGGAACGGATTCGCGGTCTTCGGCATCACCACCTTCGCGGTCGTGCCGAGACGTCGCGCCGAATAACCGAGGGAGATCGCGTGGTTCCCCGCGGAAACACCGGTGACGCCTCGCTTCAAGGCTTCACTGTCGAGATCGAGCATGACGGAAAGGGCGCCGCGAGGTTTGAAGCTCCCGGTGCGCTGAAACAGCTCCTCTTTCAGCCAGACCGTGGTGGAAGCGCCCACCGCGGCATCGAGCGCATGGTCGACGATCCGTCGGATCGGTGTGGTGATGACGAGGTCGCCCAGCCGGGTTCGGTTGGCGCGGATGGCCTCGATTGTTGGAGCCTGGATATCGGACGAAGCCATCTGTCTTACGCGTCTCCTTCTTCCATCGTGGCCTTGAGCGGATGCCCCTCGGCCCGTGCGCGGGCGTGAACCTCTTCGACCTTCGTTTCCGCGATTTCGAACGGGTACACGCCGGCAAGGCCCGCGCCCTCGACATGCACCTTCAGCATGATGTGCACGGCCTCCGCCTCGCCTTTCCCGAAGATGTCCATCAGAACCTCGACCACGAACTCCATCGGGGTGTAGTCGTCGTTCATGAGAAGAACGCGATAGGGAGGCGTCTTCTTTTCCTTCTTGACCGTCTTGGGCCTTTCGAGGACTTCGTCTTTGGGTGAGGGACTCATCGCGTGGCCGACAAGACTACTTCCGAACGCCGGATTGGGCGACCACTGAGGGCGTGGTTCGGGCTATCCTCCGCCCGCGTCCACATGCTCATCAACTGCGCGGCCTATCGGAAGGGCAAGAAACTCGCGGACATCTCGCTCGCTGAAATCCGGCAGTACACCGTCCAGCCGGACTGTTTCGTCTGGGTGGCGCTCAAGGATCCCGAGGCCGCGGAGCTCGAGACCATTCAAGAAGAGTTCGACCTGCATGAACTCGCGGTCGAGGACGCCCAGCACGGTCATCAGCGGCCGAAGATGGATGAGTACGGTGCAGCGCTCTTCGTCGTGCTTCAGATCGTCGAGCCCGTCGAGCACGAACTGACCACCGGCGAGGTGGCGATCTTCGTGGGCCACAACTACGTGGTGTCGGTGCGGCGCGACGCGGCGCATGGTTTCGCCGATGTCCGGCAGCGCTCCGAACTGGAGCCGGAACTCCTCCAGCATGGCCCGGCCTACGTTCTCTATGCCCTGATGGACGCCGTGGTCGATCGCTATTTCCCCGTTCTCGATGCCCTGACCGAGGAGATCGACGAGATCGAGGAGAGGATCTTCTCCGGTCAGAGCACGCGCGAGAACATCGAGGCCCTTTACGGATTGAAGCGCAAACTCATGGTCCTCGACCGCGCCACCGGCCCGCTCCTCGAAGTCGCCGGGAAGTTGCACGGAGGCCGTGTGCCGCCCATCTGCGCCGGCCTCGACGAGTACTTCCGTGATGTCTACGACCACCTCCTGCGCCTCAAGCAGAGCATCGACAGCCTGCGCGACATGGTCACCACCGTCATCTCCGTGAACCTGTCCCTCATCACGATGCAGGAGACCGAGGTCACGAAGAGACTCGCCGCGTACGCCGCGCTCGCCGCGGTTCCCACCATGATCGCCGGCGTCTATGGGATGAACTTCGATCAGATGCCGGAGTTGCGGTGGGCGTGGGGGTATCCCTTTGCGATCGGCCTCATGGTGGTGGTGGACGCGTACCTCGTCTTCCGGTTCAAGAAGGCCAAGTGGCTGTGAAGAGACGAGCCGGCCTGACGCTGTTCGCGTTGAGCCTGGCGTCTGCGTGGCCGGCTCAGGCGCAGATCGCGCCGGAACTCCCTCTCGTGTGGGTTCTCTCCACGGGCGGCACCATCTCCGGCCGCGGCGCCACTTCCACGAGTCTTGCCGACTACAGGTCGGGCGCGTTCCTCGGTGAAGAACTGGTGAGCGCGGTTCCCGAGATCCGGCAGGTCGCGCGAGTGAAGGTTGAACAGATAGCTAACGTGAGCAGCACCGACATCACAGTCGCACACTGGCTGACTCTGGCGAAGCGCATCAACGAGATCTTCGAGAGCGATCCCCTGACCGCCGGGGTCGTCATCACCCACGGAACCAACACGCTCGAAGAGACCGCCTATTTCCTGAACCTCACCGTGAAGCATGATCGGCCGGTTGTGCTCGTGGGCTCGATGCGGCCGGCCACCGCGATCAGCGCCGACGGCCCGCTCAACCTCCTCAACGCCGTGCGCACCGCGGTGTCCACCGAAGCACGCGGCAAGGGCGTCCTCGTGGTGCTGAACGATGAGATCAACGGCGCGCGCGAGGTCACCAAGACCAACACCTACAGGGTCGAGACCTTCAAGACGCCCGAGCTGGGACTGCTCGGTTACGTGGATGCCGATGCGGTCGTGCTGTACCGCGCCTCGCTCAAGCGACACACCTCACGGTCGGAGTTCGACGTCAGCTCCCTTGCGAGCCTTCCCCAGGTGGACATCCTCTACTCCTACGTGCAGCCGAGTCCGGTGATGGCGCAGGCGCTGGTCGCGGGGGGTGCTCGGGGAATCGTCTTCGCGGGAACCGGCGCCGGACTGATCTCAACGATCGAGCGCGAGTCGCTCAAGCCCATCCTCGCCCTGCCGCCCGACGCGCGGCCGGCGATCGTTCGTTCGAACCGCACCGGCAATGGACGGGTGATCGCTCAGCGCGAGTACGACGCGATGGGAGTCGTGCCCGCCGACAACCTCAATCCGCAAAAGGCCAGGATCCTGCTGATGCTGGCCCTCACGAAGACGAAGGACCCCGCCCAGATCGCGCGCATGTTCTCGGAGTACTGAGGGCCATAGACGCGGCGAGCCGAGAGTAGGATCCCGCGATGGCCCGACACCTACGATTACCAAGGCTCCGCGTCCTCCTCCTCCTGGCCGCGATCACGCCCGCTGCCAGCACCGCCCTGGGAGAGGGCGCGTCGCCGCGCGTCGACTGGGAGATGGTGGCGAAGATTCGCGAAGAGGGCCTGCAGCGCTCCCAGGTCATGGAGACCGCGTCCTACATCGCCGACGTCCTTGGCGCCCGGCTGACTCTTTCGAACGACATGTCGCGCGCCCAGGCGTGGGCCGAGTCCCACATGAAGAAGCTCGGTCTCGCGAACGTGGTGGTCGAACCGTTCATGGACTACGGCATCCGCTGGGACAACGAGTACGTCTCGCTCCATCTGCTCGAACCGGACTACCAGCCCATGGTCGGCTATCCGCTGTCCCACACCCCGGGCACCGAGGGGAAGCAGACCACCAGCGTGGTGCTGGCCGACATCCGCACCCGGGGCGACCTCGAGAAACACCGCGGCAAACTCCGCGGCGTCTCGGTGCTCTCGACGCCTCCGGCCGTGGTGGATCGGGCCCGGTTCGTCGCGGGAACATCGCGCTACACCGACGCGGAACTCAAAGACCTCGAGCGGGCGATGTTGCCCACGGCCACACCGTCCCCCGCGGCCACTCCCAAGCCCAATCCCGACCTGGTGATGCCGGAAGAGAAGATGGCCTTCTACAAAGCGGAAGGTGTTGTCGCGGTGCTGCAGTCGGAGAGCGGCTGGCCGGGCGCGGTGCGCGGCTTCGCGCGGCCGGGAACGAGGACCGACAAATGGGGACGCGCCGAGTCGCTGGCCGCACCCCCCATCGTGGCCATCACACCGGAGCATTACAACCGGATGGTTCGGCTCTGCGAGCGCGGCGTGCCGGTCAGGATCGAAGTAGAGATCCGCAATCGCCTCGGAGCCGCGGTCGAGAAGGCGAGCAACGTCCTCGGCGAGATCCCGGGCACGGACCTCAAGGACGAAGTGGTGATGATCGGCGCGCACTTCGACACCTGGCACGCGAGCCCCAACGCCAGCGACAACACCTCCGGGGTCGCGGTGATGCTCGAGGCCATGCGCATCCTGAAGGCAGTGGGAGCGGCTCCCCGAAGAACCATCCGCGTGGCCCTGTGGGCCGGCGAGGAGCAGGGGCTCCACGGGTCGCGCGAGTACGTGCTGAAGCACTTCGGCGATCCGAAGAGTCCCCAGGGCGTGACCGCGGCCCACGAGAAACTCTCCGCGTACTTCAATCAGGACTACGGACCAGGCCAGTATCGGGGCATCTATCTGCAGGGCAACGAGCGGGCGCGGCGCATGATTACGGCCTGGACCGAACCCTTTCACGACCTCGGGATGACCACGGTGTCTATTCTCGGTGTGGGCAGCACCGACCACGTCTCGTTCGACCGTGTGGGCCTTCCAGGCTTTCAGTTCCTGCAAGACCGCGTGGGCGGCACCGGAGGCCACACCAACCTGGACTTCATCGAAACCCTTCCGCCCGAAGACCTCATGAAGAACGCCACCATCGTGGCCTCGTTCGCGTATCACGCGGCCATGAGCGACACGCGGGTCCCCCGCAAAGGACGCTGAGGCCATGTTGCGATTCACGA
>CAYNHK010000251.1:0-6625 GCA_964396875.1 uncultured Acidobacteriota bacterium
CTGCACCACCGAAAACGCATTGCCGTCGACCACAACCACCGACGCGGCCATGTCGGGATGGATATTGCAGTAGACGCGGACGATTCCGGGATTCTTCATCACGAAATCGCGCGAAGCTCCCTTGCGGTACAGGCCCATGTCGAACTGGTTGCCGGGGCTGAGGCTGAAGGCGTTGTGGTAGATCGAGTCCACGTTCGGGAACACGACCTTCGTGCCGCTCGACACCGCGAGGATGCGGGGGTCGAACCGTTTGTCCTTCGAGGTGACCGAAGGAGGCGCGCCGACCGCGGGCGACGCGACGGTGAGGCCGGCGATCCAGACCACGGATCCGCCGGGGTCGATCTTGACCTTTGGGGGGAGCAGCAGCGAGACGCGGCCCGAGAGCACCGCTGTCCCTGACGCCTGAGCGGGCGCGAGGTGCGAGGCGAACATCGACGCCGCGACGGTCACAACCGCTGCCGTCGCGAGGCCTCGCGCCAATTTGTTCATCGTCACATCTCGTACAACTGGGGATCGTGCGCGGCGGGACGCCTCGGAATGCGGCGTTCGCTCGACTTCTTCGCGGACTCGCCTCCGAAGGGATCCTTTTCGAGGAGGTCGCCCATGTCCTCCTCGATCTTCTCGGGGTCCTCGCCCGACTCCATGCGCTTCAGCGCTTCCTGCATCCCGCCGCCCAGCGGCATGCCGGTGGCGTCGAAGAGCTTTCGCATCACGTTCGCGGCCTGGCGGGGATCGTTCTCATCGATCCCGTCGGCCTCCGACGCAAGCGACTCCATCGCGGACTCGAGCTGCGTCTCGTCCATGTTCGCGAAGGGGTCCATCATGTCACCGCCTTCGCCGCCGGGCGCCCCTTCCCCTGCCTTGGGCTCAGGCCGATTCCGCGACATCGCGAACGTGGACGGCTTGCGCGACGTTGCCTTCCCACACTTCGGGCACGCCGGAGTCGCCTCGGTATTGATCCGCTTGGAGAGGAAATTGAAGACGGTGTGGCAGGAGGAACAGTAGAACTCGTAGATCGGCATGGGGGAGGCGTTGATTCTACGGGGAGGTCGTGCGGAAGAGGCAACGAAGGGCAAAGCCTCTGATGGTATCGCCCGCGCTATCATCGGATTGTGAGAATCGTCGTCGATACGAACGTGCTGTTCCAAGCGCTCCACCGGCGCGGCGGCGCCTCTCGCCGGGTCGTGCTCGCCTGCCTCAAGGGCGACTATCAACCGGTGGTCAGCGCGGCGCTGTTCGCTGAGTATGAGGACGTCTTCGCTCGTCAAGCGTTGTGGAGGAACTCCCTCCTTGACGGAAAGCAGCGCCGCGAAGTGATGAACGCTTTCCTCGCCATGTGCGCCTGGACAGAAGTGTTCTTCCTTTGGCGACCCAATCTTCAGGATGAAAATGACAACTTCATCATCGAAACCGCCGTGGCCTCCGGCGCCGTAGCGATCGTGACTCGGGATGTCCGCGATCTGCGATCAGGCGAGCTACGATTTCCGGACATCGCCGTGCTCACACCCGAACAGTTCCTTGAGAGGTACCCATGTCTATCCTGACCATCCGCCTTCCCGAAGACAAACACGAACGGCTGCGTGCCCTGGCCCAGCGAAGGAAGATCAGCGTCAACCGACTGGTAGACGAACTGGCCACGGTGGCCCTCGCTAATCACGACGCACACGCACGCTTCATCACGCGAAGGAAGCGCGGAAACCCAGCCAAGGCCATCAAACTTCTGGAAGGTCTGGGGAATCGATAGGCGTGGGGATCGGGCCGACCCCGTCGACCATCTGCCTTGTAGCATGCTCCCATGCGGGGGCACTTCCGGACGGCGATCTACCTGATCGCGCTTCTGGGTCCCATCGCTCAGGATCCAAAGCCGATTGGGCCTGCAAAGGAGGTGCAGGAGGCCATCGAGGGGCAAGGATGCTCGCGCTATTGAGTTACCTGAGGAGTCCTCGTGTGGGTCCGTAGCCCCCACCGGCCAGAAGAAGGGCGTCAGTAGATCGAGAGCCCCAGCGCGCGCCGCCAGATGGTCTGGTGCCTGGCTTCGTCGACGACGATGAAACCTGCCGAGAGGAGGTAATCGTTCGTGCGGATCTGGCCGATGAGGCGAAGGTACGCGGATTCCGCGGCGGCTTCGATCGACAGAAGTCGGCGAAGAACGCCGTCGCCGGCCGTGGTCTCTCGAATCGGATCGACCTTGTGCGGGCCGACCGCGGAGACGCCGCGTTCGCGAAGGATCTCCACCTGGGTGTCGCGATGGCCCTCGTGCGCGCCCACGAACTCGACCGCGTACTCGCGAAGACCCGCGGGCACGAGATTCCGAGCGAGGGCGTCGCCGTAGACCCCGATCGCTTCGTGCTCCAGGGCGAGAGCGGCGTTCAGGATCGCGATGTCCGTGTCCTCGCTCTTGGGCAAAGCGGCGACGCGACCCTCGAGGAAGTTCACGACCGCGACAGAGACGCCTGCATTGATGGCCGCGCTGCGGATGAACTGACGCCGGGGGGTGAGAACGATCATTCGGCCTCCGCGACCGCCCAGAGGTCGATCACCGTGCGCAGGCGCGACACCTCGACCATGTCGATGGCGAGACGCGAGACCACGTTCGACTCGCCATAGATCGGCAGACTCTCGGCGTACGCGATCATCAGATCGTCGAGCGCCTGACGCAGACCCGGAAGATCGGCCTCCGCCTCGCCCACCTGAGAGGCGGGATCGACGCCGGACGGCAGCCCGAATGAACGCCGGACGTCTTCGCGGGTCACGCGATGGCGATCGAGGGCTTTCAGGAAACGAGAAACGAGAACACCCGCGCCGGCGCGGGCACCGCGAAGCGCGCCGAGACGCATCCCGCAGGCCGCAGCCAGGCGGTCGATCTCGTCAAGAGCTTCGCGACGCGACGTGTAGTCCTTTGCCGACACGGCAGGGAACGTGGCCGTCGCGAGTCCCGCGCCCGCCACCAGTGCTGCCGCACGCGCCAGGAGATCGCGGCGGGACCGGCCTTCCATGAGATCCGGCGTCATCAGAAGTGGATTCCGAAACCGCCGCTCGCCATGTGCATCGAAGAGTTCCGACCCGAGAGTTTCGTAAAGCGGTAGTCGGCCTGGAAGGAGAGGCCCGGACTCAGTCGATACTCGAAGCCGGCGCCGATGTGACCCGCCACCTCGAGATTGCCCTGCCCGGTCGGACGGCCGAGTTCCTCGAGTTCCTTAGCCTGCGCGATGAGGCCCGCGATGAGGTCCGCGTCGAACGGCGACGTCCCCGTGAAGACCAGGCTCTCGTTGGCCTCCGGAACCTCTTTCGTGATGACCACGCCGACGCCCACTCCGGCGACCGCGTAGGGCCGGAACCGGCCCAGCGAGTGAAGGGCGTACTTGAAGCCGAAAGGCTCGACGATGAAGATCGAACCGGTCGACCGCACCAGCCGCCGATACGGGAACGGGCCCACATCCCCGCGTCCGGTGGCCGCGAGATTCGCCACGAACGCGACCGGGTTCGTGACGGTAACAGGGTCGCTCGTGCTGCGCGCGAAACGAAGCGCGATCTGGTACGACAAGACGCCACTGCCGACCTTCTTGAGCGGCAGGTTGATGAATCCGGCGCCCTGAGCCCCGGAACCTAGCGCATAGGGGTTCTTCGACCAGCCGCCATGCAGACCAACCTCGGCGCCAATCTTCCCGATCGTGGGCAGGAGTTCCAGAGGGTCGGAAGCGCCCGGCTTCCCGGGAGCCGGGGGCGGAGCCTGAGTTTCCTGGGCGCGCGCGCTCGAAGACACGAGGCCGAGAGTGAGGCACAGGGCCGCGGTGATCAAGGGAGAGAAAGACTTCGGGCGATTTCTGAACATGGGGTGTCGAGCATTCTACGAAGCGACCGGAGAGAATGGATTCCCGAACATGACTCCGGCACCCCTGACCTCCCTGCCCGATCGAATCGTCGCGTGGATCCGCTCCGAAGGCGGCTCCAACGCGCTTCTGCTGATCACGGTCGACGGCTTCCTCCGTCCCCACGTCATGATGCTCGCGCGCGACGAGGTGGTTGTGACTTCCGCCACCACCCTTCGCGTGGCCGTGGGTGAGAGGTCGCAATCCGCGGAGAACCTGCGCCTGCGTTCTTCCGCGACTCTTGCCATCTACGACGCCGACCTCGCTTGCGTGATCAAGACGCACACGACGCAAGGACCCCGAGGGATCGCGGAGGGAACCGTGGCCTACGATCTCGCGATCGAGGATGTGCGTTTCGACGCGCCGGACGCCGCCGAAGCATCAGCGCGCCTCGTCACCGGTCTACGTTTCGAGGGACGCGCGGAGCGAAAGAGCCTTCGCCAACGCCTGGAAGAACTATAGGGGCTACGAACGCGTTCGTTTCGAGCGCGTTCGCGTGGTCTTCCGGACCGGCGGCTGATCGCCCGCAGGTGCTTCGACCGAGCTCCTCGACGAGCTCAGCACAGGCGCGGTGCGAGGCGTGCGCCTCGCCGTCTGCACCTTCTGCGCGACTTCGGGCTTGGCCATCCGCTTCAGGATGTCGGTAAGCGCGAGATTGACCTGACGCCGATCCATGTCCACCTTGATGAGCTGAACCTCGACGCGGTCGCCGAGCTTGAACGTCCGCTTGGTCCGCTCGCCGCGAAGGGCGTGGTCGGTGTCGCGGAACATGTAGTAGTCGTCCGCCATCGTCGTGATGTGGACGAGACCCTCGACGAAGATGTCCGCGAGCTGCACGAAGAGGCCGAACGGGGTGACGCTCGAGATGACGCCCTGGAACGTCTCGCCGACGCGCGATGACATGAAGCGCGCCTTCTTCCACTCGGTAAGGTCGCGTTCGGCGTCTGAAGCCTTGCGTTCGGTCTCGCCGAGGTGGGCCGCCATCTCTTCAAGAGGCCAGCTCACTTGCGCCGGATCCTTGCCGTGGCGCAAAGCGCGGAGGGCGCGATGGGCGACGAGGTCGGGATAGCGCCGGATCGGACTTGTGAAGTGGAGATAGTTCTCGCTGGCGAGGCCGAAGTGGCCAAGGTTCTCCGGGCAGTACCGCGCGAGGCGCTGCGTGCGCAGCATCAAATAGGTGAGGAGGCGCTCTTCGGGACGGCCTTCGACCTGGCGGAGGATGCGCTGGAAGTCCTTGCCCTGCGGATGCTCGAGGTCGGCCGTGACCTTGAGGCCGAAGGTCCGGACCAGTTCGAGGTATTCCTCGAGCCGGTCGGGATCAGGCGACTCGTGGATCCGATAGAGGGTGGCGACGCCGCGCGTCGACAGAGCCTTCGCCACCGCTTCGTTCGCGACCAGCATGAACTCTTCGATCATGCGCATGGCGAACAGGCGCGGGTTCGAGGTGATGTTCTCCACCACGCCGAGGGGATCGAGCTGCAGTTCCGGTTCGGGGAGATCGAAGTCGAGAGAGCCGCGATCCTTGCGGGCCTGGTTGAGGATGATCGCGAGGTCACGCGACGTTTCGACCGTCTTCACGGCGTGGGCGAACTTCTCGCGTGTGGCGGCATCGCCATCGAGAATCGCCTGAGCGTCCTTGTAGGCGAGTTTGCCCACGGAACGGATCACGCCGTCGTAGAAGTCCGCCTTCACCACCTGGCCGCGCCCGTCGATCTCCAGCACCGCGGTCTGGGTGAGCCGGTTTTCACCTTCCACCAGGCTGCAGATCCGGCTCGAAAGAGCGTGCGGCAACATCGGCACGACAAAGCCCGGGAAGTAGACGGAGTTGCCCCGTTCGTAGGCGCAGGCATCGAGGGCCGAACCCTCGCGGACGTAGTGCGCGACATCCGCGATGTGGACGCCGAGGAGGTAGTTGCCGTTCGGCTGACGGTCGATGCTGATCGCATCGTCATGATCCTTCGCGGTCTCCGGGTCGATCGTGATCGTCGTCCAGGGGCGGAAGTCCATGCGGCGCTTGATCTCTTCATCCGAGACATTGGCGGCCGCCGCTTCGGTCTCCGCTACCACAGTGGCGGGGAAATCCGCGGTGAGTTCGTACTGCGCGAGGATCACTTTCAAGTCGACGCCGGGCTCGTCCATCCGGCCAAGGCGCTCGACAACCTCGCCCGCGGCCTGGCGGGTGCCGGTGGCGGTGCGGGTGATCTTCAAAACGACCATGTCGCTGTCCGAAAGACCGAGCGACGCATCGGCCGAGGCAACCTGCACGTTCTGGAAGAGACGCCGATCGAATGGAACCACATGCGCGTGTCCGCGGGACACCTCGTAGCGGCCGACGACGCGTTTCACGGCGTGCTCGACGACCTTCACAACTTCGCCGGAGAAGCCCTTCTCGCCCTTCCCGGTCACCCGCGCCATCACGGTGTCGCCGTGCGAGGCGCCACGCAGCATCTCCAGGTCGACCTTGAGGGTCGGATTGAGCGGCGCGTCGGGGCCGCCGGGGATGGGGTTCACGAAGGCGAAGCCCGCGGGATGACCGACGACACGGCCAAGGAAAGCGTCGGATGTGGAACGAACAGTTTTTTTCATGTGCTCTTAATTTCTTGCGCGGATGGGCCCCTAGGAAGGTCCGCGCGTCTGGGGCAGGAGGCGTTTCACGGCCCCGCGGGGGGCGTTGCTGCCCCCAAAGTCAAACTTCCAGCCTAATGCCGGAGGTGGGGGTCGAACCCACACTCGCCGGAGCGAACACGGCCCTGAAC
>CAYNHK010000252.1:0-6614 GCA_964396875.1 uncultured Acidobacteriota bacterium
TCGGGAACATGGGCGCGTTCCTCGTGGTCCAGGCCGTCCACACGTCGGAGGGCTCCGACAAGATGAGCGCTTATCGCGGCCTCGCCCAGCGCTCGCCGGTCCTCGCGTTGAGCCTCCTCGTCTTCCTGCTCTCCCTCGGCGGCATCCCGTTCGTGGCCGGCTTCTGGGCCAAGCTCTTCATCTTCCGCGCCGTGGTCGACCAGCACATGTACGGTCTCGCCCTGCTCGGCGCGGTCGCCACCATCGTGGCCCTTTACTACTACCTCGTCCTCAGCAGCCGCATGTACGTCGATGAGCCCGAGAAGACGACTCCGGTGGCGGTACCCGTGCCGCTGTTCCTCGCCATACTGATCTGCGCCGTGGGCACGGTAGTGATGGGCGTCTATCCGGAACCGTGGGTGCAGGCCGTGATGGAGGCCGCGCGAGGGTTGTTTTAGACCCGGCCCTTTGACCCATAACGCGGTCCGTTATACGCTACACGGGTGATCCTCTCCTTCTCGGACTCTAGGACCGAGCGGCTGTTTTCCGGGGCACGCGTGCCGAGATTCGCGAACATCGAACGGGTGGCGACCAGGAAGCTCGAGATGCTGGACCGCGCTCATGAGCTTCGCGACCTGGCGTCGCCACCGCAGAACCGACTGGAGGCCCTGAAGGGAGATCGCAAGGGACAGTGCAGCATTCGTATCAACGACCAATGGCGGATCTGCTTCCGATGGACGGCCGCGGGGCCGGCGGATGTGGGGATCGTGGACTACCACTGAGGACCTTGACTATGAACGGAATGAGAGCGATTCACCCCGGCGAGATTCTCCGCGAGGAGTACCTCGAACCCATGGGCCTGTCCGCCAGCGCCCTGGCGATCGCGCTGCGTCTGCCCGCGCCGCGCGTGAATGACATCGTGCGGGAGCGAAGGGGTATCTCCCCCGACACCGCGCTGCGGCTGGCGCGGTTCTTCGGAACGAGCGCGCAATTCTGGATGAACCTGCAATCGGGTTATGAGCTCAAGGTCGCGGCTGCCGCGAGTGGAAAGCGGGTTCAGCAGGAAGTCCGGCCGCACGCCGATTGAGCATTACGGCAGCAAGACCGTGCTCCCCGTGGTCTTCCTAGCCTCGAGAGCGATGTGCGCCTGCCGCACGTCCGCGAGCGCGAACTTCTGATCGATGCGGATCTTCACCTTGCCGCTCATCACCACGTCGAAGAGATCGTCCGCCATCTCCTGATTCGCCTCCCGCGTAGCGATGTGAGCGAACAGGGTCTGGCGCGTGACGTAGAGAGACCCCTTCGCGGCCAGGACCGCCGGCGCGAACGGCGGCGGCGGCCCTGACGAATTCCCGAAGCTCGCCATCAGACCCAACGGCCGTAGGCAATCAAGCGAGCGGTCCCACGTGTCTTTGCCCACCGAGTCGTAAACGACTTTCACTCCCTTGCCGCCCGTGATCTCCTTCACCCGCGGCAGAAAGTCCTCCTTGTTGTAGTTGATCACCCAACCCGCGCCGTGTTCCTGGGCGAGCGCGCACTTCTCGTCCGACCCCGCGGTGCCGATGAGTTGCAGGCCCAGGACCTTCGCCCACTGACACGCAATGAGCCCCACGCCACCCGCCGCCGCGTGAAACAACACGAAATCGCCTGGGTGCAAACCTCCCTGCGGTTGCGTGCGCTTCAGCAGGTACTGCGCGGTCAGGCCCTTCAGCATCATCGCGGCGCCCGTCTCGAACGAGATCGCCTCGGGAAGTCGGCACACGGGCTGCGCCGGCATCACGCGCCGCTGGCAGTAGCTCCCGGGCGGCCCGCCCGCATAGGCCGCGCGGTCGCCGACCCTCAGGTGCGCGACGCCCTCACCGACCGCCTCCACCACGCCGGACCCTTCCGTGCCGAGCGCCGCCGGCAACGGCAGGGGGTAGAGCCCGGTGCGATGGTAGACGTCGATGAAATTCAGCCCGATGGCATGATGCCGGATGCGAATCTCCCCGGGCCCGGGTTCGCCGACCGAGAGATCGACAAGTTTCAACTGCTCCGGTCCGCCGGTCTGGTCAATGCGAACGGTCTTGCTGGGATGGGGCATGGTGTCTGGTCCGCTCCTGTTTCGTGACGAACCTAGCAGGTATGCCACCGGTAGACTCGCCCTGAATCGTCAAGGAGAATGAGCCATGCACCGCCGTGACGTGCTTCGTTTGATGAGCCTTTCTTCCCTTGCGGGAATCGCGCGATCCGCGCAGGCCCAGGCCGTGCCGCCGGCATCATCGCCCGGGCAAGCGCCACCGCGAACCGCCGCAGTCATGCCCGACGTCGAATTCACACTGACCGCCGCCCCTGGTGAAGTGTCGCTGCTGCCCGGTGCTACCACCCGGGTCTGGCGATTCACCGGCCGCCTGATCAAAGGCCCCGCCGATACCCTGCAAACCCTTCCCGGCTCCTACCTCGGTCCCGTGATTCGCCTCCGCCGCGGCCAGCAGGTGCGGATCCATTTCGTCAATCAGCTCGCCGAAGACTCGATCGTTCATTGGCATGGCCTCGACGTCCCCGAGAAGGCCGACGGCCACCCCCGCCTCGCCATCGGCCACGGCGAGGAGTACGTGTACGACTTCGAAGTCACCAATCGCGCGGGCACCCACTGGTATCACCCGCACCCGCACATGCGGACGGGCCCGCAGGTGTACCAGGGTCTCGCTGGCCTGGTGCTCGTGGGGGATCCCGAGGAAGACGCGTTGAAGCTGCCTTCGGGCGATGCGGAACTGCTCTGCGTCCTGCAGGACCGTCGCTTCGATGCGCGCAATCAGCTCGTCTACCAGGGTGGCGGGATGATGGAGATGATGAATGGCTTCCTCGGCGACCGCTTGCTGGTGAGCGGCGCGCTGCAGCCGACGCGGGAGGTGGACGCGGCCTGGCATCGCGTGCGCCTGCTCAACGGATCGAACGCCCGCATCTACAAACTGGCCTGGAGCCAGGACGTGTCGATGACCGTGATCGGCGGCGATGGCGGTCTGCTCGAGCGCCCGCTTCCCCGGCGCACCCTGACTCTCGCCCCGGGCCAGCGCGCCGACGTGCTGGTGGATCTCACCAGGGTCGCCCCCGGCACGGAAGTGCACCTCGACAGCCTCGCGTTCCCCGCGGCCGATACGGGCAGGGTGGGGATGATGGGCAACACCGCGCCCGTCCCCAGTGGCGCTTCGCTCCGTGCCATGACGCTGCGCCCGCGGGTTCGCCCCGGCGCGGCCTTCAAAGTCCCGGAGCGTCTGTCGACTTTCGACTCGGCCTGGGCGCCCCGCGCGGAGGCCAAAGTCCGCAGCGTGCCCCTCATGTTCCGGCAGATGCAGTGGTCCCTTGGCGGCCGCACCTTCTCGATGGACATGGAAGAAGTCGCCGCCGAGGAGACGGTGGCGAGGGGCTCAACCCACGTGTGGGAGTTCGCGAATCAGCCGAACGGGATGGGGATGGAAATGGCGCATCCCATGCACATCCACGGCCGGCAGTTTCGCGTGCTCGATCGCACGGGGGGACGCGCGACGAACGCGTTGCGCGAGGGCATCGTCGACGAAGGCTGGACCGATACCGTCCTCGTGCTTCCGGGCGAGACTGTCCGCGTCCAGGTGACCTTCACCCACCACCCGGGCCTGTACCTCTATCACTGTCACATCCTCGAACACGAAGACATGGGAATGATGCGGAACTTCCGGGTGACTTAAGCCCGCGATGAAGGCGCTTCCTCATCTCGTCGCTTACGTAGGGCCCGCTTTGCTCGCCCTGGGGGCAGCCCTCGGCGGCATCTGGACCTTCCTGCCCGTGGCGTTCATCTTCGGCCTCCTGCCGGTGCTCGACGATCGGGTCGGGACCCACGGCGTCAACCCGCCGAGCGCGCCGCCCGGACCCCGCTGGAAGTGGGACCTCGCGCTGTGGCTTTTCGTCCCCCTCCAGACCGCCGCGATCCTTCTCGTGCTGCACCGCATCACGCGCGGGGAGGCGTCGCCCATCGAGGCGATCGGACTCACTGTTTCCCTCGGTGTGATCTCGGGATCAGGCGGAATTGTGGTCGCGCACGAGCTGATGCACCGCGCGAGCCGCTTCCCCCGTGCTTTGGCCGAGATCCTGATGACCGAAGCGAGCTACGCGCACTTCTGCATCGAGCACGTGTTTGGTCACCACCGGAACGTGGCCACGCCCGATGATCCTGCTTCCTCGCGCCGCGGCGAAGGTGTGTTCGCGTTCGTCCCACGTTCCATCATGGGCGGCGCGATCTCGGCGTGGAAGATCGAAACCGAGCGCGTCGCGCGGCGGGGGATCGCCTGGTCCCTGGCCGACGGAAGGCTGCGCATGCCCCTCGTGATGGCTATCGTCTACGCCGCGATCGCCGCTGCTTTCGGCGCCATCGGCGTGCTGGTCTTCTTTGCCCAGAGTGCGATCGCCGTCACCCTGCTCGAGGTCATCAACTACCTCGAACACTACGGCCTCACCAGGCGCGAGATCGAGCCGGGGCGGTATGAGCGCGTCGGACCCGAGCACTCCTGGAATTCCAGTCACCGCGTATCCAACCTCTACCTGTTCAACCTCGCCCGCCATTCCGATCACCACTACCTCGCGAGCCGCCCCTACGAGATGCTGCGCCACTGGGACGACCGCGAGGCGCCTCAACTGCCGAGCGGTTATGCAGCGATGCTGCTCGTGGCCCTCGTCCCGCCGTTGTGGTTCAAGGTCATGGACCCTCGTGTCGAAGCGTGGACCCGGAGTCGCGCTTCCGGCCTCAGTGAACCGTCCCGCCCGACTCCCCGCAGCACTTCTTGAACTTCCGACCGCTCCCGCAAGGACACGGATCGTTCCGGCCGACCTTCGGCCCCTCGCGGACGAAAGGCTTCTGGACCTCCTCGAAGGCCTGACGCCACTCGCCCGCACGGAAATAGTCGCGAATGAGGACGATCGCCCGACCCAGCCGGTGGCACGCCTCCTCAAAACCCGGGGCGTCGCGCTCCAACCCCGCGAAGGCCTCGAACGGCTCGAAGAGCTCGGGCACTTGTTCGCGCGCGTAGTCCCAGACATCCGCGTCGAAGTCGGTTCCGAGGAGGAACCCGCCCATCCACTCCATGTGATCCCAGACAGGTTCGAAGACGAAGATCGGGACGATCGCCGGTTGGTCGTTCATCAACGCCGTGGCCACGCGGTTGTTCATCCCCTGCACGTAACCGAGGATGCGGTTGGCCTCGTCGATATCCGCGAACTCCACGGCCTTCTTCCCGCGCTTCCAGTCCCAGATCCAGGGGAGGTAGTCGGACGGCATCACCATTTCGGGGCCGATGACGATGGCGGTGAGGAATCCGTCGAGCATCGGAATGCCCATCGACCGCTTCGCCAGCGGCTCGCGGTCGAGGAACTCCCCGAGAGCAACGATGTCCTCGGGCGAAATCTCCTCGAAGCCGGTTTTGACGCGCGCCTTCCGAGGCCTGGTCACGGGACGATGCTACAAGCAACCCGCCCCAGTGTCGGCCCGGCAATCAAGACCTGATCCCGGCAACCTGCTCGAAGAACTTCGCGAAGGCCACGATGCCTCCGCCCGCCTGGCCCCAGTCGTAGTTCTCGTTCGGGGCGTGGTAGCCGTGGTCGGGGAGCGAGAGCCCCATGAAGACGATCGGGCACTTCAGGATCTGCTCCATGGAGAGAACCGCGCCGATGGTTCCGCCCTCCCGGACAAAGACGGGGGACTTGCCGAACGCGAACTTGATCGAGCGCGCGGCGGCTTCGACCCAGGGGCCGGTGGTGATCCCTTTGTAGGGAGCGGCCGATGAGCCGGCCTCCACCTTGATGTCGGGGTTCTTCTTCTTCACGAACGCCTTCACGAGTCTGGCCACCTTTTCGCCGCTCATGTTCGGAACCAGGCGAACGGAGACTTTGAGCTCCGCCCGGGGCGGCACGATGGTCTTCACCCCGGGGCCGGTGTAACCACCCACGAGGCCGTGCACCTCGAAGGTGGGCAGCGCCCAGAGCCGCTTCATCACCTCGAGCGGATCCTTCGTGCGGATCGACTTGAAACCGTGGTCCTTCATGAAGCTCTTGACGCTGAACCCCGAGGCCTTGAAGTCGGCCACCTGCTTCTTCGTCAGCTTCTCGACGTCTTCGTAGAAACCGGGGATCTTCACGCGGCCGGTCCGCGCGTCGAACATCTCGGCCGATATCTGGGCGAGTTCGGCCACGGGATTTCTGGCGACGCCCCCCGTGGTTCCCGAGTGCTGGTCGGTCCCCGCGGTCTCGAGGTGGAACGTGAAGCGCTGCAGGCCGCGCAGGCCCGCGGAAAGTGACGGCCTCCCGCGTGAGACCCATACGGTGTCCGAGACAACCACGGCGTCAGTGGCGGCGTCCGCGCCGATAGATCGGAGCGTCTCGGCGAAGTGGGGCGAGCCCACTTCCTCCTCCGTCTCCCACAGAAACCTCACATTGATCGGCACACCGGCGTCGATGGCGGCCCGGGCCCCGAGGAGTGCGGTGAGGGCGGGTCCCTTGTCATCCGTGGTGCCTCGACCGAAGTACGTGTCGCCCTGTTTCGTGAACTTGAACGGTTCGGTGCGCCAGGGCTCGGTTTCCTTCGAGGCCGGCTGGACGTCGAGGTGGTTGTAGACGGTCACGGTGGGCCG
>CAYNHK010000253.1:0-6457 GCA_964396875.1 uncultured Acidobacteriota bacterium
TGCAGCGGGCTCATGGCCTTCGCGTACTGGATGGGTCACGGCACGCGGGCCCTTCTGCCCATCGAAAACCGCGGCGAACTTGCGGCGCTCTACTGCTTCTTGTTCCTCTTCATCTCCGCCTACGGGCCTGGGATCTGGAGCGTGGACGGGCGCAAGACCAAATAGGAGGTCTCCGCGTGGGAGGGAATTAAGATCCCCATCCCGATGCACGACTCCAAGACGCTCGAAGCCCATGGTCTCAAACCCGACGAATACGAGCGCATCAAGACGCTGCTGGGGCGCGAGCCGAACCTGGTCGAGCTCGGGATGTTCTCGGTCATGTGGTCCGAGCACTGTTCGTACAAGTCCACCCGCGTCCATCTGAAGAATCTCCCCACCAAGGGACCGCGCGTGGCCCAGGGTCCTGGCGAGAACGCGGGCGCCCTCGACATCGGCGACGGCTTGCTCGCCGTCTTCAAGATCGAGTCGCACAACCATCCTTCCTTCATCGAGCCCTACCAGGGTGCGGCCACCGGCGCCGGCGGCATCCTGCGCGACATCTTCACCATGGGCGCGCGGCCGATCGCGGTCCTGAACTCGCTGCGTTTTTCCGACTCGTTCGATCAGAAGACGCGGCGGATCATCTCCGGCGTGGTTGCGGGCATTGGCGGTTACGGGAACGCCTTCGGTTGCCCGACGGTCGGCGGCGAGGTCGTCTTCGAGCCCTGCTACTCCGGCAATCCTCTCGTGAACGCGTTCTGTCTCGGCATGACCACGAAAGACAAGCTCTTTCTCGGCCGCGCCGAAGGCGTCGGCAACACCGTCTTCTACGTCGGCGCCAAGACCGGGCGTGACGGTATCCACGGCGCGACCATGGCGTCGTCGGAGTTTGGCGAAGGCAGTGAAGAGAAGCGGCCCACGGTTCAAGTCGGCGATCCCTTCATGGAGAAGATTCTTCTCGAGTCCTGTCTCGAGGCCATGGCTACGGGTGCGGTCGTCGGTATTCAGGACATGGGCGCTGCGGGTCTTACCTGCGCCACCTCCGAGACCGCGGGCCGCGCGGGCACGGGAATCGAGTTCGATGTCTCGAAGGTCCCTCAGCGCGAGACCGGCATGACCGCGTACGAGGTCATGTTGTCCGAATCGCAGGAGCGGATGCTGCTGGTCGCGAAGAAGGGCCGCGAGGACGAGATCCGTGCGGTGTTCGAGAAGTGGGACCTGCATGCCGAGGCGGTGGGTGTGGTCACCGGCGACGGTCACGTGAAGGTCTACAAGGACGGGAAACTCGAAGCCGACATTCCCGCGAGCGCTCTCACCGATGAAGCGCCGCTCTACAACCGCCCATGGGTTGAGCCCAAGAATCCCGCCGAGGATCGCGATCTCTCCGCCATCCCGGTGCCCACCGATCTTTCGAGGACGTTCCTTGCTCTCCTGGGCTCGCCCAACATCGCGAGCAAGAAGTGGATCTACCGCCAGTACGACAGCACCGTGCAGACCGGCACGGTTCAAGGTCCCGGCGTTTCGGACGCCGCAGTGGTTCGGATTCACGGTTCGAAGAAAGGGCTCGCCATCGCCTTGGATGGCAACGGCCGCTACGGCTTCCTGAACGCGAAGCAGGGTGGGATGCTCGCCGTGGCCGAAGCCTGCCGAAACGTAGTCGCCACGGGAGCGTTGCCCATCGGCCTCACCAACTGCCTCAACTTCGGCAACCCGGAGAAGCCCGAAGTGATGGGCCAGATCGTGAAGGCGCTCGAAGGTATCGGTGAAGCCAGCCGCGCCCTCGACGCGCCGGTGACGGGCGGCAACGTCTCGCTCTACAACGAGACCGATGGTGTGCCGATCTATCCCACACCGGTCATCGGTGCGGTGGGCCTTCTCGAAGACGCGAGCCACACCCTCACGCGAACGTTCGCGCAGGCCGGCGACACGGTTCTTCTTCTCGGGGAGAGCGATCTCTCGCTCGGTGGAAGCGAGTACATGAAGACGGCGCACGGAACCGTAGCGGGCGCCCTGCCGCGGCTGGACCTGCTGGCCGAGAAGGCTCTCTACGATGTCGTGCTCGACCTCCATCAGCAGCGGAAACTCGCGTCCGCGCATGACGTGGCCGATGGCGGGCTCGCGGTGGCGCTGGCCGAGTGCTGCTTCAACTTCGAAAGCGCTTCCTTCGGTGGCGATTTCGATCTCGGCGATCTTGGCGGCGGCGACTTCGACGAAGGCGAACCCAAACGGACCGATGCCGTGCTCTTCAGCGAAGGCCCCTCGCGGATGATCGTCTCGACCCGCGATGCCGACGCAGTGGAAAAGCGCGCGGCTCTTTCGGGTGTGCCCTGCCGAAGGCTGGGTTATGTCGGGGGAGCGCACCTTACGTTGCGCGCGGGGGGCGTCCAGCTCACGCGGCACTCGGTGTCCGAACTCCTGAACACCTGGAGTTCTCTCGAGCGCAGACTTTCGGCTTAGAGTTTGGCAAAGGCATGAAGCTGAGCACCATCGCCGACGACCACTTTAAGGATCAGTGTGGAATCTTCGGCGTGTTTGGTCACCCTGAGGCGTCGAATCTGACCTACCTCGGCCTCTACGCCCTGCAGCACCGCGGGCAGGAAGCGGCGGGCATCGTCGCCTCGAATGGAACGGAGCTGAAGGCACTCCGCGGCACGGGCCTCGTGAGCGAGGTCTTCGCGCGCGAGGAGTCGATCGCTGCCCTTGTCGGCGCTTCGTCGATAGGTCACGTCCGCTACTCGACCGCGGGTGGAAGCTCCGAGCGCAACGTCCAGCCCATCCTGATCGACTGCCAACGCGGAGAGATCGCGGTGGCCCACAACGGCAACCTCGTGAACGCCGACATGCTTCGCGGACAGCTCGAGTCGGCGGGCTCGATCTTCCAGTCCAGTTCCGACACCGAGGTGCTGCTCCATCTGTACGCGCGCGCCCGCATCGGTCCAGTCGAGGACGCCATCGCCTCCAGCCTCCTCAAAGTCCGCGGGGCCTACTCCCTTCTCTTCCTCACCCAGAATGCCCTCATCGCCGCCCGCGATCCGATGGGCATCCGGCCCCTGGCGCTCGGCAAACTCGGCGACGCGTACGTCCTCTCCTCCGAGACCTGCGCGTTCGATCTCATCGAGGCGACCTACATCCGCGATGTGGCGCCCGGCGAAGTCCTGGTCATCGACAAGGACGGTCTGCGCTCCTATTTCCCTTTTCCCAAGGACATGCCGCGGCACTGCATCTTCGAACATGTCTACTTCGCGAGGCCCGACTCCCGGGTGTTCGGCCGCAGCGTGCTCGGCTCCCGCCTCGAGATGGGCCGGCGCCTGGCGCGCGAATCCCCGGTTTCCGCGGACGTCGTCGTGCCGGTTCCGGACAGCGGCATCGGCGCTGCCCTCGGGTACGCGGAAGAGAGCGGAGTGCCTTATGCGATGGGGCTCGTGCGCAATCACTACATCGGGCGCACCTTCATCGAGCCCAAGCAGAAGGTGCGTAGCTTCGGGGTACGGATCAAGCTGAACCCGGTTCGTGAAGTCCTCGAAGGAAAGAGGGTCGTCCTGATCGACGACTCGATCGTGCGCGGAACCACGTCGCGGAAGATCGTCGACCTCATCCGGTCCGCGGGTGCGGCCGAAGTCCACCTCCGGATTTCCTCTCCGCCCACCACTCATCCCTGCCACTACGGCATCGACACCCCGCGCCGCAGCGAACTCATCGCGTCCTCACAGACCGTCGAACAGATTCGAGAGAAGGTCGGCGCGGACACGCTCTCGTACCTGTCTCAGGGCGGACTGATCTCGTCGGTGGGCGACACCCACGGCACGCGCCACTGCACCGCGTGTTTCACGGGGAAGTACGCGGTTCCCGTGCGCGAGGAAGAGACCGTCGAACTCTTCCCGCTAGCGGTGAGCCGATAGAAACGACAAACAGCGCTCGGCCGCCCAGAAGCGGCCCGGCGCGCTGGTGGCCGCGGCGAAGCCCACGTGGCCTCCGGTCGGGAGAATTTCGCGAGTCACCGCTCCCGATTCCGGCAGTGCGAACTTTCGAACACTCGCGGCGGGGATCATCGGATCGTCCTCGGCGGAAATGATGAGGGTGGGCCGGTCGATGTTGTGAAGCCACGGTCCCGAACTCGATCGGGTGTAGTAGTCCTCCGCGGAGAGGAAACCCGCGTAGGGCGCGGTGATCTTCTCGTCGAACTCGCGGACCGTGCGCACCCCCACTTCGCGCCCCGCTTCATACATGCCCGGATTGCGTGCCTGGATGCGCGTGTAAGACGCGATCAGATCCGCGACGAAACGCGAAACGTACACGCGATTGCCCGGCTTGTGCAGCGCGTCGCTGCACGCGAGAAGGTCCACCGGCGCCGAGACCGCAACCGCGGCTTTGACCTCTGTGGGAAGAGCCGCCCTTGACCGAGAGACGGCGAGGAGAACTTGATTGCCACCCAGGGATGCCCCGAACAGAGCGACCCGGGGCGTCTGCGCGGCGACGCTTCGAGCCACCGCGACGAGGTCCACTTCGAGGCCCGCGTTGTAGAGACGCGGACAGATCTCGAACGAGTCGCCCGCGCCGCGCATGTTCATCCGGACCACGTGCCAGCCCGCGGCAAAGGCGTGAAGGCCGGTCGAAAGCATGTAGGTCGATTCATCACGGCCGCCCATGCCGTGCAGCAGGATCAACGCGGGCGAGCGGGCTCGATCCCCCGGCTGCCACGTCGCGCGGCACAGGATCCTGATGCCGGGTTCCGACTCCACGACGAGGTCGTCCGCGGACAGACTCCAACGCAGATTCCGCCGGTGGAAGTATCCGAGGATGGTCTGGGTGTGGCCGCCGCGCGCGAACCAGGGCGGGTTGAAACTCACACTGTCAATACGATCTTCCCGAAGTGTTCGGACGCTTCCATCATGCGATGGGCTTCCGCGGCGTGTTCAAGCGGGAGTGCGGCGTGGACGTGGGTCTTGAGCCTCCCGGCGAAGAAATGGGGCGCTGCGGCGAGAAGGTCGGCCCGGCTGCCCATGTATGAACCCATGAGCGAGAGGTGCTTGGCGAAGAGGAAACGCAGATCCGTGGCTCCGGACGGCCCCGATGTGGCGCCGCAGGTGACGAGACGTCCTCGGTGGGTGAGGGATTGAACCGACCGTTCCCAGGTCTTTTCGCCGGTGTGCTCGATCACGACCTCGACGCCCTTCTTCGACGTGAGCCGCTTCACCTCGGCCACCACGTCGCCGGTGTAGTGATCGACAACGTCGTCGGCGCCAAGACTCCGCGCGAGCGCCAGCTTCTTTTCGCCGCCCGCCGTGGCGATGACCCGCGCGCCCATCAGTTTCGCGATCTGGATCGCGGCCATTCCGACGCCGCTCCCCGCCGCCCACACGAGGACGTCATCGCCCATCCGAACTTGCGCGCGGACCACGAGCATCCTCCACGCGGTGAGGAACACGAGAGGGAACGCGGCCGCGCTCTCGAACGGAATCGAGTCGGGGATGGGGATGAGGCTGGCAAGCGGCGCCGCCACGAATTCAGCGTAGCCGCCCCAGCGCCCGTGGCCGAGGATCCGATACTTGCGGCACAGGAAGTCGTCTCCGGCGAGGCACTGCGCGCAGCGCCCGCACGACGTGCCCGGCTGCAGCATCACGCGCTGGCCGACGGCGAGCCCCGACGTGTCGACGCCCGGGGGAAGAGACGCGATTTCTCCTGCTATGTCGTTCCCCAGGATGTGGGGCAGGGGAGGTTTGTAGCCGGCCCGGCCGCTCCGCGTCCACAGGTCGAGGTGATTGAGGGCGCAGGCGCGGACCCTCACCAGAGCCTCGCCGGGCGCTGGTTCTGGAGTTTCGACGTCGGTCAGTTCGAGGACGTCCGGGTCGCCTTGGCTGCGGATCAGAGCTGCTCGCATTCAATCCTCGAAGAACGTCCTATAACCTTCGCCTTCGCGCCACCAGGGCGCCCAAGAGAACGACTTTCGATGATACAGGCCTTCCGAGTGACGAAACGGTACGACGCGCACGGCGTGGCCTTGCGTGACGTCTCCCTTCACGTGCCGAAGGGTGAGTTCTGTTTTCTCACCGGGCCGTCGGGCGCCGGGAAGACCACACTCCTTCGCCTGATCCTGCGCGAGGAGCTGCCCACCGAGGGCCAGATCCTCGTGGGCGGCCGCAACGTCTCCGTCCTGCCGAAACACAAGATCCCAGAATTCCGCCGCACCCTGGGAGTTGTCTTCCAGGACTTCAAGCTCCTGAAACTCAAGACGATTCTCGAGAACGTCGGTTTTGTCCTGCGCGTGCTCGGCGTGCCGGAGGAGGAGCGCAAGCGCCGCGCCTTCCTCGCCCTCAAGTCGGTCGGCCTCGAGGACAAACTCGATTCGTTCCCGCTTCAGCTCTCGGGCGGCGAACAGCAGCGCGTGGCCATCGCGCGCGCACTCATCAACGAACCGGAACTGGTTCTCGCCGACGAACCCACCGGCAATCTCGACCCCGAACGCGCCGCGGAAGTTATG
>CAYNHK010000254.1:0-6414 GCA_964396875.1 uncultured Acidobacteriota bacterium
CGCAGTTGACCGAGATGTACGGCTCGTCCGCCCGCGAGGAGAGGCGATGAACCTCGCGGGCCACCAGTTCCTTGCCGACCCCGCTTTCGCCGCGGATCAGCACGGTCGCGTTGGTGGGAGCGGCCTTGCGGATCCGCGCGAAAACCTGTTGAATGGCGGCGCTGTTTCCCACGAGGTCGCTCGGACCATTCGTCTCGAGGCGAAGCCGCCGGTTCTCGATGACCAGCCGCCGCTTCTCGAGCGCGTTGCGCGCGGCCACGAGGAGTTTTTCCGTCTCGGGCGGCTTCTCCAGGAAATCGAAGGCCCCGAGGCGCGTGGCCTCGACCGCGGTCTTCACCGTCCCGTGCCCCGACAACATGATGACCGGCACGTCCTTCGCCCGCTCGCGGAGCAGGCGCAGGGTCTCGAGTCCGTCGAGACCGGCCATCTTCACGTCCAGGATCACGAGGTCGATCTCGGAGCGTTCGATGACCTGCACGGCCTCGGGGCCCGAGGACGCGGTCTCGCAATCGAAGCCCTCGAATTCGAACATCATCGTGAGGGAGCGGCGGATGGCGTCCTCGTCATCGACGACGAGGATCCGGGGACGAACGGGGGAGAGTTTCATGATTGCGGGGAAGAAGCCGGCTGATTTTCACTCAGGAGCGCCATCAGACCCGCCTCGTCGAGGATCCTGATTCCGAGAGCCTTGCCCTTTTCGAGCTTCGATCCGGCGTCGTCGCCGGCCACGATGTAGTCCGTCTTCGACGAGACGCTCGAAGTGACGCGCCCGCCCCGGCCCTCGATGAGGCGCTTGGCTTCGTTGCGGTCCATCGCGGCGAGCACACCGGTGAGGACGAATTGGAGGCCCTCGAGTGTCCGCGGCTGTTCCGGCCCCCTCGAGATTGCGGCGAGAGACACCCCCGCCTCCGCGAGCCTCTTGAGGAGGTCCTGGTTCTGCTCCGCTTCGAACCATTCGCGCAGGGAAGCCACGACCGCCTCGCCGATTTCGGGCACCGCGTCGATCTCCTCGGGCGTCGCCCCGGCCAGCGCCTCCATCGACCCGAATCGACGCGAAAGAAGCTCGGCCGCGCGTTCGCCGACGAAGCGGATGCCCAGACCGAAGAGCAGCCGCTGCAGGCCGGCGCTCCGGCTCTTGTCGATGGATGCGACGAGGTTCGCCGCGGACTTCTCTCCCATCCGTTCAAGCTGCGCCAGCGACCCCGCTTCGAGGCTGTAGAGGTCGGCGATGTTCTTCACCGCGCCGGTCTCCACGAGGACCGCCACGAGTTTGTCGCCGAGACCCTCGATGTCCATCGCCTGCCGCCGTGCGTAGTGCTTGATGCGCTCCTCGATCTGCGCCTTGCAACTCGCGTTCGGGCAGCGCAGGTCGACCTCGCCCGCGATCGCGGCGACGTGCGTTCCGCACACGGGGCAGGCCTCGGGCATCGCGAAGGGAGCGGCGCCATCAGGTCGGCCGGTGAGAACGACCTCCACGATCTTCGGGATGACCTCGCCGCCGCGCTCGACCACCACCAGGTCGCCGACGCGGATGTCCTTGCGTGCGATGTCGTCGGCATTGTGCAGAGTCGCGCGGGAGACCGTGGTTCCGGCCACGAACACCGGCTCGAGGTGCGCCACCGGGGTCAGCTTTCCCGTGCGGCCGACCTGGACATCGATGTTCAGCAGGCGCGTGGTGGCGCGTTCGGCCGGGAACTTGTACGCGATCGCCCATCGGGGGAACTTCGATGTCGATCCGAGTTCGCGCTGCAGGGACAGAGAGTCGATCTTGATCACCACGCCATCGATGTCGTAGTCGAGGGCGTCCCGCAGGGTCTTGAGTTCGGAACAGCGCGCCAGGGCTTCGTCGATCGTGGCGCAGGCCCGGATCTCCGGGTTGGTCCGGAGGCCGAGGTCCCGCAGGAGGGCCAGGGCCGCGGAGTGGGTCTTGGGCTCAGGCCCCGAAACCCGGGCGATGGAATAGAGAAACAGCTCGAGGCCGCGTTCGGCGACCTGACGCGGGTCGAGTTGCTTCATCGCCCCCGAGGCCGCGTTTCGTGGATTGACGAAAGGCTCTTCGCCGTTTCGTGTCCGCTCGTCGTTGAGGCGGTTGAAGACCGAACGCGGGAGGTAGACCTCGCCGCGGACTTCGAGGAGTTCGGGAACCGCGAGCCCGTCGCGGCCCGCGGTGAGAGTCAGAGGCAGCGATCTGATGGTGCGGGCGTTGCCGGTGACATCGTCGCCGATTTTCCCGTCGCCCCGCGTGACCGCGCGCGACAGGACGCCGTTCTCGTAAGTCACGGATAGCGACAATCCATCGATCTTGGGCTCGGCCACATACGAGAGGGGCGTGTCGCCGAGCTGACGCCGGACCCGCACTTCGAACTCGCGTACCTCCTCCTCGCTGTACGTGTTCTCGAGGCTCAACATCGGTTCCTTGTGGGTGACCGACGGGAACTCGGAGAGCGGGGCGCCGCCCACACGCTGGGTGGGGGAGTCGGGCGTGATGAGTTCGGGGTGCGCGGCTTCGAGATCCTTGAGTTCGCGGTCGAGCGCGTCGAACTCCTGATCCGTGATCTCGGGCGTGGAAAGGACGTAGTAGAGATGCTCGTGCCTGCGTATCGCCGCGCGGATCTGTTCGACTCGGGTCGCGGGTTGCTTTGCGCCGGCGGGGCTCATCGTTCCGCCGCTTTTTGCGCGGCTTCGGCGAGGGCCTGGGCGCGCGCCTCGATCACCGAGAAGCCGGCTCCCGAAAGCGGCCTCTCGCGCAGGCGGGCGCAGGCCTGCCGGACTCCGCGGTAGATGACGAGGGCCGCTTCGAGATCGCGGTCCTGGTGTTCGGTCCGCTGGCCGATCTCGAGCGCCCGGATCGCGGCCGATGAAGCCTGGGGGAGCGGCGCCAGGTTCCGCATGGCGCTCTCCGCCTTGTCGACCACGGTGCGCGCCGCGGCTTTCCGGGGGCGAGGGAGTTCGTCGAGAGCGGCGTAGTGGCTGACCCAGGCATCGGCGGCGAGGCCGCGGATCACCGAAGGGGCGGCCAGAAGAGGCAGGCCCAGCGCGACGGTGAGGACGAAGAGCAGCGTCGACGATCGCCCGGATTTCCCCTTTGCCGCGGCCATGACCTTCGCCTGGACGGAATCAGTGGTCGCGCGCGAGGATGAAGTCGGGCAGGGTCATGAGCGCCGTCCGTTCCGGCGAAGGAGCGAAAACCGAGAGCGCCGCGCGGGCCGCCTCGGCCTGCCGGACCGCCATGGCTTCGGCGCGCGCGATCGCCCCCGAACGTTTCGCCACCGCCACGATCTCGGGATGGGAGACGCGGTCGAAGCCGCGGTCCTCCACCACGGTTTCCACCATGGCCCGGGTCTGCGGGTCGCCCTTTTCCAGCATGTAGATGATGGGCAGGGTGAGTTTCCCCTCGCGCAGATCGAGGCCCACCGGCTTTCCGAGCTTCTTCTCGGAGGCGGTGAAGTCGAGAAGGTCGTCCTTCATCTGGAAGGCGAGGCCGAGGGCGAGTCCGTAGGCCGAAAGTGCCTGTTCCTCCGCGGGCGAGGCGTCGCCGAGGATCGCGCCGATGCGCATGCAGGCGGCGAAGAGGTCGGCGGTCTTCCGCCGGATGATGTCGATGTGCTGGTCCTCGCGGACCGTGAGATCCGCCTCGCGTTCGATCTCGAGCACCTGGCCTTCGATCATCCGCAGGGTGACATCGGAAAGCAGGCGCAGGATGCCGAGGTTGTCCTGGGTGAGCGCCATCGCCATCGACTTGGTGTAGAGGAAATCGCCGATCAGGACCGTGGTCTTGTTGCCCCAGCGCGAGTTGGCGCTCTTGCGGCCCCGCCGGGTCGCCGCTTCGTCGATCACATCGTCATGGAGCAGGGTGGCGGTGTGGATGTATTCGACCACCGCGCCGAGCGTGATCATCCGGTCGCTCGAGTGGGAGAAAAGGCGGGACGCGAGCAGCAGCAGGGCGGGCCGGATGCGCTTGCCGCCGGCGTCGCGCACGTGCGAGGCCACGTCCGAAATCACCTTGAGGTCGGAGAGGAACTCGTCGCGAAACACCCGCTCGACCCGGATCAGGTCGGTTTCGACCAGGCCGAGAATATCGGGCAGGGCCATCCCCGACGACGGGAGGGGCGGGGGTTCCACGGTGGGGGTGGCGAGCAGGTTCAAAGGAGTAGTGCGCGGATCTTAGCGAAGAGGGCCGTCTCACGCGCAGCCCGCCGCCCTTTTGTTCCCCCGGGGCGAACTATCGATAGTTGGTGAACTGCATGTCGATGTCGAGCCCCTTGGCTTCGCGGAGCATCGCCATCACCGCCTGGAGATCGTCGCGGCTCTTCCCCGTGATGCGGAGTTGTTCTCCCTGGATGGCGGCCTGGACCTTCATCTTGGAGTTCTTGATGAGCTTCACGATTTCCCGGGACTTCTCGATGGGGATGCCGCTCTGCATCGCGACTTTCTGGCGGGCCGTGCCGCCGAGCGCGGCCTCGGGCTCCTTGTACGTGAGGGCCTTGATCGAGATCCCGCGCTTCATGAGCTTGCTCTCCAGGATGTCCCGCACCGCCTTGAGCTTGTACTCGTCGACCGAGGTGAGGGTGAACTCCTTGTCGCCGATCTCGATGTTGGACTTGGAGTCCTTGAGGTCGTAGCGGGTCTGGATTTCCTTGAGGGCCTGGGCGACCGCGTTTTTCACTTCCTGCTGGTCGATCTCGCTGACGATGTCGAATGAACTGTCGGCCATGGTGTTTCTAATTCTCCGACGAGAGGTAGGTGTAGCCCTCGAGGCCTTCTTCGTACCGCTTCATCAGGCGGCCCGATTCGGCCATGGTCAGGCGCTTCTCGCGCAGGGCTACTTCCACCGCGCGCCGAACCCGGGCGATGAGGTCGTCCTTGTTGTACTGGACGTAGCTCAAGACCTCGGTGACGGAGTCGCCCTCGACGACATGCTGGACGCTGTAGCCATCGTCGGCGAGCTTCACATGCACCGCGTCGGTGTCGCCGAAGAGGTTGTGCAGGTCGCCCAGGATCTCCTGGTAGGCGCCCACGAGGAAGGTGGCGATGTGGTACGTCTCGCCGTTCAGGGCATGAAGGGGCAGGAAGTGCTTCACGTCCCGCAGGTCGATGAACTTGTCGATCTTGCCGTCGGAGTCGCAGGTGAGGTCGGCCAGGATGGCCTGCCGCGTCGGTTGCTGATCGAGGCGCTCGATGGGCATGGCGGGGAAGAGCTGGTTCACCGCCCAGTGGTCGGGCATCGACTGGAAGAGCGAGAAGTTGCAGTAGTAGGTATCGGTCAGCTGCTTTTCGAGGCCTTCGAGATCGTCGGGGACGTAGGGAAGGTCGCGCACGATCTTCAGGATGCGCTCGCATACCGCCCAGAAGAGTTGCTCCACGCGCGCGCGCTCGCGAAGCCCGAGAACGCTCAGGGTGAAGGCCGAGACCGCCTCTTCCTTGAGCTGCAGAGCGTCGTGGTAACTCTCCTGGAAGTTCTTGACCGAGACGTTCATGTACGTTTCGTAGAGCTGCTGGATGATCCGGTGTTCGTCCTGTCCCACGAGTTGAGGGGTCTGGGCGGTGAGGATTTCGTTCGAGCCGAGGACATTGAAGACCAGCACCGAATGATGGGCCACGAGGGCCCGCCCCGATTCGGTCACGATGTCCGGATGGGGAACGTTCTTGGCGTTGCAGGCCTCGCTGATCTCCGAAACGATGTCGCGGGCGTATTCGGCGAGGGTGTAGTTGACGGAACTGTGGAAGTTGGTCTGGCTGCCGTCGTAGTCGACGCCGAGGCCGCCGCCACAGTCGATCACCCGCATGTTCGCGCCCATCAGGTGAAGCTCGACGAAGATGCGCGAGGCTTCACGCATCGCGTCGCGATGGGCGCGGATCGCCGTGATCTGGGAACCGATGTGGAAGTGGAGAAGCTGGAGACAGTCGAGCATGCCCTCGCGCTTGAGCTTCTCGACTGTATCCACCATCTCGCCGGTGGTGAGCCCGAACTTCGAACGGTCGCCCGTCGATTCCACCCACTTCCCGGCTCCCTTGGTGGAGAGGCGGGCGCGCACCCCGATCACGGGGCGGATGTCGAGTTCCCGGGAACAGGCGAGGATGGTGTCGATCTCCTGAGCCCGGTCGACCGTGATGATCACCTGGCGGCCGAGCTTCTGGGCGAGCAGGGCGGTTTCTATGTACGCCTTGTCCTTGTAGCCGTTGCAGAGAATGTAGGCGTCGGGGTTCTCGTGAAGGGCCAGCGCCACGAGAAGTTCGGGCTTGCTGCCGGCTTCGATGCCGAGGCCATGGGGGGCGCCGTATTCCACGAGTTCCTCGACCACGTGCCGCTGCTGGTTCACCTTGATGGGGTAGACGCCGCGGAACCGTCCCTTGAAATCGTGCTCGGTGATGGCCGCGTTGAACGCGCCGAAAAGCTGCTCGATCCGGAACTTC
>CAYNHK010000255.1:0-6364 GCA_964396875.1 uncultured Acidobacteriota bacterium
CGGTCATGGCCGCGAGGTAGTTGTTGATGATCCGGACCACCTGCTCGGGAGGCAGACGCTCAGAGAGGGCGGAGAAACCGCGGAGGTCGGACATCAGGATGGTCACCGTCCGCTTGTCGCCGCCGAGGCGCGCGCCGCCTGGAGCCTCGAGGATCTGATCCACCACTTCGTCGGAGAGGTAGCGGCCGAACGTAGCCTTGATGAGGTCGTTGCGGCGGGCGAGGCCGGCGTTGAGGCGCTTCACCTGATCCTGCGCGCGCTTGAGTGCGAGCTGGGACTGAACGCGGGCGAGGCAGACCGGGAAGTCGATCGGCTTGGTCACGTAGTCGTTGGCGCCGAGCTTGAGGGCTTCGACGATGTCGTCGCTCTGGTCCTTGGCGGTGGCCATGATGATGGGCAGATCGGCGCGCGACTTGGTCTGCCTCACCGTTCTCAGCACATCGATTCCGGAGATGCCCGGCATCATGATGTCGAGCAGGACCAGGTCGAAGGGATCCTTCGCGAGCATGTCGAGGGCCTGCTGGCCATCTTCGGCGACTTCGACCACGTATTTCTTGCCCTTGAGCCGTCTCGACAGCATGTCGCGGTTCATCTCGTTGTCGTCGACCACGAGGATCCGATCGACGCCCGGATCGGTATTGCCGGGCAGAGGGGGGAGCGGCTGCAGGGGCTCGGGGAGCGGGGCGACCGCGATGGCTCCCGTGATCCTGCCGTCCGCCAGCTTGACCGAGGGTACGGGCGCCGGCGCCGCGGGAGAATGGGCTGCGGGAAGCACGAGCTTCCCCGGCTTCAGTTCCTTGTCGATGAGTTCGAGAAGCGTCTTCGCGGCGGCCGTGATCTTTCCGAGGTCGGCGAGGACTGACTGGTCGAGGGCGTCCTCGGCCAGCATCTCCGAGTAGCCGATGATCTGGTTGATCGGCGTCTTGAGGTCGTGGCGAACCTGGGAAAGGGGGTCGGGGTTGTCGTGTCCGGGCGGTGCGGGGGCGGTCATCGCGAAGTCGCCCGCACCCCTCTGAACTACGCCTTGACCGGAGGCGTGATGCCCTTGGCCGTGAGCAGCGCTTCCATCTTGCTGAGAAGTCGAGGCAACTCGACGGGTTTGGTGTCGAAATCGTCGCATCCCGCGGACAGAGCGCGCTCCCGGTCGCTCGCCATCGCGTGAGCGGTGAGGGCGATGAGCGGGAGACCCTTCGAAACCTCATTCGCTTTGATCTGCTGGGCGGCCTCCCAGCCGTCGACCACGGGAAGACTCATGTCGAGCAGGATGATGTCCGGTTTTTCCGAAACCGCCATGTCGACGCCCTGCTGGCCGTCGATGGCCATCACAACTTCGTACCCGCGTTTGGTGAGCCGCCGCGACAGCATGTCGCGGTTCATCTCGTTGTCTTCGACGAGCAGGACCTTGACCATGCGTCTATTTTCCGCCCTTCAGGCGTTCCGCCGCGAATTTCTGGAGGGTGGTCCGAACGCTCGGATGCGTCTTGCAGATGTCGTCGAGGATCTTTCGCTCGAGGATGAGGGCTTCAACCGAGGTCTTTGCGGTCACCGTGGCGGTGCGCGGTTTCCCGCTCAGAACCGAGATTTCTCCGAAGAACGAACCTTCGCCCATCTCCCGGACCATCTTGTTCTTGCCGTCCTTCTGACGAACGTACGCGCGCACCACGCCCGAAGTGATCACGAAGAGGCTGGTCCCCGGATCGCCCTCGAGAATCAGGATGTCGCCCGGCACGTAGGAGACAAGTTCGAGGCCTTGAATGACCGCGACCAGATCGTCTTCCGAAAAATCGGCGAACAGCGGGCTCGAGATCCTCGGCTTCGCGGTTTGCGGAGCGGCCTCGGCGGGAGGCTCGGCGAGAACCGCTTCGATGGTGTCGAGAAGGTCGGCGAACAGATCCTTGTCCGTATCGCTCATCCCCGCGATCATGGTGGCCGCCTCGCTCATCTGGACCACCTGAGGCGCCGCGGGAGCCGCTGCCGCAGGCACGACCGCGGCGGGAGGCGGCGGAGCCGAAGCAATTTCGAGCAGGGTCTTCGGCGGAGGCATGACCAGATCGTCCATCTCGACCTGTTCGTCTTCCTCGGGGGGCGGAGGCGGAGCCGCCTTCACCGCGGCGGCGGTGGAGGGCGGAGGCGGGGGAAGGGCGGCGGGCGCCTGGAAGAGGAACTCGGAAGGCTCGATCGGGGCCTCGGCGGGCCGGAGATCGAGGCCAATCTCCTCCATTTCGAACTGGTCGGAACCGCGAACGATGGCGTCGATCCCTGAACTCACCACGGGCTTGGGGGCCGACTTCTTGATGAGGGCGGCGAGCGCTTTCTGGACGTCGGCGCGGCCGGGCTGAATCCGCTCGATCTTCTTGAGGACGGCGATGGCGCGGGGGGCCGAGCCCTCGGCGCCGAACTCCTGAGCCAGTTTGAGCAGGATGGGAACCGCGTCCTTGCCCCGGCCGGCCTCGATGAGGACGTCCGCGAGCTGCATCCTCGTGCGGGAGTCCTTGGGCGCGTTCTTGATCTCCGCCTGGAGCTGCCCAACGGCCTTGTCCCACTTCTTGGCGGCGATGAGTTGCTGGAGGCTCTGCCCCCCCGATAACCAGCTCAGCATGGATCGTCCTCGTCTTGCGTTCGTTTTGCCTGGCGGCTCGCCCCGGCTCCCGCCGGTGGCGAGAGGATCTTAGGAAGCGCCTAGCGGGTGAACCACTCGGCTTTGGCCCGATCCGCCTCGATCAGGGCCTCGATATGGGGAAGGATGTCCTTGCCCTGAACCAGGCTCTTCATCATCTCGGAGGCCTTGGTGAGGGCGGCGGTCTCTTCCACCTGGGTCGTCACGAGTTCGTCGCGCATCCGGTCGGAGTTGTTGCGCAGGTGGATGAGGTAGTTGAACGTCCAGGTGAAGTGATCCCAGGTCTTGATCTGCCGGCATTGAGCCGCGGTTTCACCCATGGCCTGCACCTGCCCCCGGAGCAGGGCCGCCACCACCAGCTTCTCGCCGTGGGCTGCCATCACCAGGAGATTGTTGCGGCACACCTGACCGATGAGGGAGAGGAGGATCAGGTGGCCCACATCGTGACGGCCGGACTCGAAGGTCTGCTGGAAGAGCGAGGCCGAGTACTCGGTCACTACGGTGTCTTCGAGAGCCACCACGGCAGCCGAGCGCATCTGGGCCTGACCGTCGAGCATCAAAAGGGCGCTTTCGCCGAGAACCATTTTCGGGGCCACGATCCCGACGATGCCGCGGCCCGATCGAACTCCGAGTTTTCCGGATTCGACGATGCCGATGTTTCGCGCGACATCGCCCGCTTCCCACAGAAAATCGCCCTTCGACAATGTGACTCTTCGCATGGTTTCTCCCTGGATTCGTTGGCTCTGACGGACCTGCTGAAGGCGAATGTTACGCCGTCGCGGGGCGTTTCGTCGGCGGTTTTCCCAAGAGATGAAGCCGAGCGGGGGTTGCGATTACACTTCACGCCCAAATGACCCTTGGGGAGAAGTCCAGATGAGCACGCGCTTTCTTGCCGCCGCCGCCCTGGCGCTCGCCCTGCCCTTTCCCGCGGCAGCGCAGGAAATGGCAGACCGGATCGTCATCAACGGCTACACCAATTTCGAGTTCTCGAAACAGTTGAGCAAGGAGGGCGCGGGGGACAAAAACGGTTCCTTCGACGCCGACCAGTTCGATCTCGTGTTCAACATCACGGTTTCCGAACGTGTGCGGGTGGCGGCCGATCTGTCCTGGGAGCATGGAACCGCCACCGAGGACGGCCGCGGCAATCAGGCCCTCGAGTACGGTTTCGTGGAGTACGCGCTCTCCGACAAGTTGAAGCTCCGCTTTGGAAAAATGTTCACGCCGTTTGGCGTGTTCAACGAGATCCATACCGCCAAGCCCGCCTTCCTCACCGTGAAGGAGGCGGCGAGCCTCAACAAGAACGACCGGATCGTCGACGGAGGCTATCTGTTCTACCCGCGGTGGGGCGCGGGTATCGCCGCCCACGGGGACTCGGTCGTGGGCGGAAAGGACATCTCCTACGACGTGCTCGTGGCCAACGGCGAGCAGGAGGAGGCGAACCCCTTCGAAGAGGACGAAAACACCTCCAAGTCCGTCACTGCACGCCTGCGCGTGGACGCCACCGAGAACATCCGCGTCGGCTATTCCTACTATCGGGACCGTCTCAGTTCCCCGACCTTCACGAAACTCGAGAGCCACGGTTTCGAGGCCGAGTTGAACTTCACCAGCGTCCGGGTTCTTGGCGAGGTGGCTTTCGGCTCTCTCGAGCGCAGGTCCGGCGGGTCCCAGCGACAGCTCGGCTGGTACATCCAGCCCTCCTATCACCTCAAGAACGGCTGGACGCCCTACATGCGGCTCGAGAAGATCAATCCCGATCGGGACATCGCCGAGCTGGGCGGGCGGGACTTCATCATCGGGATCAACATCGAGCTGTCCAAGAACTTCCAGTTCAAGATCGAGAACAACGACTTCCGCGGCGGCGCCCGGTCAAGTCTTGCGAAGTACAAAGGCAAGGGCTATCACGAGCTGAAGGCCGCTCTGGTTCTGGGGTTCTGAGCATGGAACTCAAGATGGTTCGGATCACATCATGGCTGGGCGCGCTTGCGCTCGGCCTCGCCCTTTTCCCGCCCCTCGTGGAGGCGCAGGTCGACCGGTCTCTCCGGGTGATCGTGAGCAAGGAGAACAAGATCGCCTCGCTCAGCACGGATGACCTCAACCGGATTTTCCTCGGCAAGAAGACGCTGTGGGAATCGGGGACGCGCATCGTTCCCGCCATGCCCGAGGAGGAAAGCCAGGCCGGCGAGGCGTTCCTGGCCGGCACGCTCAAGAAGAGCGTCAGCCAGTTCCGCGCCTACTGGAAACGGCTGCTCTTCTCCGGCGGCGGCGCCGTGCCCAAGGTCTTCAGAAGCAGTTCCCAGCTCGTCGACTTCGTGGCGAGGCAACCCGGAGCGATAGCGGTGATCGAAGTCTCGGCGGTCGACGATCGTGTCCGGGTCCTCGAAATCTCGAACTAGGAAGCCCGGGAACCCCAGCGCGTCAGGAAAGATCCAGAAGGCGAACCGACGATGTCGCGTTTTTCGCTGTCCTTCAAATTCGGCCTCCTGCTGGTTGGCTTCATCGTGGCCACCGGGGTTCTGGTCGGCCTGTTCGTCGATGCGGGCCGCCGGGTCGCGGTAGACATGTTCGAACTGAAGGATCGGGCGTTTCCCGAGTACGAACAGCTCTCCGCCGCGCACGACTCCTTCAAGGACTTCACCGCCAAAATCGAAGAGGTCGTAAGCACCGGCGAGGCGGACCTGCTCGAGAGCGCGGAGCGATCCGGGACCAGACTGGTGGGCTACCTCGACGCGGTGGAGACGATTTCGATCGACACCCGCAGGGATGAGATCAAGAGCCTCCGCAGCTCTTTCGTGGAATACCAGCCCCTGGCCATCGAACTGGCCCGCCTCGCCATCAGCAGTGAACAGCAGCAGGGCGGTCTCGCCGGCCTGAATTCGGAGCAGATCGGGCGGCTGTCCGGTCGCGTGGCCGACCTGCGCGGCTCCATCGACGACGGGCTCGACCGGTTGGTCAAGGCGAAGCGTTCCGCTTTCGTGACTACGCTCGAAACCACGGTCGTGCAGTTGCAGGGCCGCGCGGTCCTGTCGGGGGCCGTCGCCGCCCTTTCGCTGGTTTTCGTCGTGTTGTTCCTGATCTCGCTGTCGCGCGGCATCGTTTCGCCGATCCGCTCCTTGTCCGAAACCACCCGCGAGGTCGCCCAGGGGAACTTCGCGGCGGGACGGAACATCAACCCGGAGGGCAACGACGAGGTCGCCCAGCTCGCCCAGGCCTTCAAGGCGATGGCCGCGAGCCTGGACTCCACCACGGTCTCCAAGACCTACGTGGACGACATCATCCGCAACATGAAGGACACGCTCATCGTGATCGACCGGAACGAAAAGATCCGGACCGTGAACCGGGCCCTGCTGCGGCTGCTCGGGTACACCGAGGCGGAGCTCGTGGACCAGCCGTTTTCGATCATCAGCGGCGGCGTGCCGGACGACGCGCTCAAGAGCAAGTCCGCCCAGGCCACTTTCGAGACGACCTACCGCGCCAAGGACGGCCGCGAGATTCCCATGTCCTTCTCCACCGGCATCCTGAAGAACACCGAGGGCCAGGCCTCGGGCATGATCGCGGTGGCTCAGGACATCACGTCGCGGAAACGCCAGGAGAAGGAGCTCAAGGAAGCGAAGGTGGCGGCGGAAGCCGCGAATGCGACGAAGAGCCAGTTCCTCGCGACCATGAGCCACGAACTTCGCACTCCCCTCAACGCCATCATCGGCTACACCGTGATGATGCAGGAGGAGGCCGAGGACAACGGGCACGACG
>CAYNHK010000256.1:0-6348 GCA_964396875.1 uncultured Acidobacteriota bacterium
TGAAGAACGTCGTGTGGCTCACCGCGGACGTCCACTACGCGGCGGCGCATCGCTACTCGCCCGAGGACGCAACGTTCACGGACTTCAATCCGTTCTGGGAGTTCGTCGCCGGCCCGCTGCACGCCGGCACTTTCGGACCCAACGGGCTCGACAAGACGTTCGGCCCCTCCGTCCGGTATCTCTCGATTCCGAAAGGAATGAGACCGAACCAGCCGCCCTCCGCGGGTCTTCAATTCTTCGGCAAGGGAACCGTCGACGGGCGCACGCGCGAACTCACGGTCAGTCTGCATGACCTCTCCGGCAAGAAGCTCTGGAGCATCTCCCTGCCCTCGGTCACCGAATGAGGGCGCACAAGATCGCGGCGATCCCGGGCGACGGCATCGGCCCGGAAGTGCTTCTGGCCGGAATCCAGGTTCTCGAGGCGGTCGAAAAGGTCGAGGGTTTCCAGCTCAACACCATCCACTTCCCCTGGGGCTCGGAGTTCTATCGGCAGCACGGAAGAATGGTGAAGGAGGGTGGAATCGAGTCGCTGCAGACCTTCGACGCCATCTACTTCGGCGCGGTCGGCTCGAAGGATGTGCCCGATCATGTGACGGTCTGGGACCTGATCCTGCCCATCCGCCAGAAGTTCGATCAGTACGTGAACCTGCGCCCCATGCGTCTGCTGCCCGGGCTCACGTCGCCGCTGGCCTCGAGAAAGCCCGCGGACATCGACATGGTGTGCGTGCGCGAGAACACCGAGGGCGAATACTCGGGCGTAGGCGGTTTCGTCCATCGCGGCCGCCCGGGCGAGCTGGCGAACGAAGTGGCGACATTTACGCGTTTCGGGATCGAGCGGGTGGTGCGGTTCGCGTGCGAGCTGGCCAGAACGCGGCCCCGAAAGCTCCTCGCCTCCGCGACAAAGTCCAACGCGCTTCGCCACTCGATGGTGTTGTGGGACGAGGTGGTCGAGGATGTCTCGTCTCAGTTTCCGGATGTCACCGTGCGCAAGTATCACGTCGACGCCCTGGCCGCGCGTATGGTCACACAGCCGGACACCATCGATGTCATCGTGGCGAGCAACCTCTTCGGCGACATTCTCACCGACCTCGGCGCAGCTATCTCGGGATCTTTGGGCACAGCGCCTTCGGGCAATCTCGATCCGGCGCGAAGGCACCCGTCGATGTTCGAGCCCATCCACGGCTCTGCCCCCGACATCGCGGGCCGGGGGATCGCGAACCCGATCGGCGCGGTGTGGGCCGGCGCGATGATGCTCGAACACCTCGGCGAACGGCCCGCGGCGGCGCGCATCATCCGGGCGATCGAGAAGGTGACGCTCGAAGGCCGGGTGCGGACGCCCGACCTCGGCGGCGGCGCCAGGACGGCGGACATGACGAAAGCCCTTGTCGACGCTCTTTGAGGGACAGTGACCATGCCACGCAGGAACATCTCATCGGGCACAAAGTGGGAACCCGTGGTCGGCTACTCCCGGGCGGTTCGAGTCGGACCACACGTCCATGTGGCAGGAACCACCGCGGTGGACGCCTCGGGCGCCCTGGTGGGACCCGGCGACGGGTATGCCCAGACCGCGTTCATCCTCCAGAAGATCGGCCGGGCCCTGGAAGAGGCGGGGGCCTCGTTCTCGCACGTGATCCGCACCCGCATGTTCGTAACCGACATCTCCCGATTCGAGGAGTACGGCCGGGCCCATGGTGAGGTCTTCGGGAGCATCCGGCCCGCGTCCACAATGGTGGAAGTGAAGGCGCTGGTCGATCCTCAGATGCTGATCGAGATTGAAGCCGACGCCTACATCGAGACTTAGTTCGTTGTTGACGCGCGGGTGGCGGAAGGCACTGGGCCTCGGCGCGATCGCCTTCACCCTGCTGAACGCATTCGCGTATGGGCACGCCTATTCCATGACCCACTTCAGCGCGACCGGGGTGCGCACGGGGCGGCCGGAGACGCTTACGCTGGGTCAGAAGCTCCGCGTGGCCGCTGCCGGGGTCGAGCTTCCGAAACCACGCAATGAGGCGACGCCGCTCCACCGCGGCATGCCGTTTGAAACCTGGACGATCCCGGTGGACGCGTCCGTCACACTAGAAGCGTGGAGCGTGCACGCGGTCGAAGCACGTGGCGTCGTGGTTCTATTCCACGGCTACGCGGATCGGAAGTCGTCGATCCTGGCCGAAGCCAGGGCGTTTCTCGATCAGGGCTGGAGCCCGGTCCTGGTGGACCTGCGCGGCAGCGGTGGCTCCTCGGGAGAGGTCACGAGCATCGGCTATCACGAAGCGAAGGATGTCGAGGCCTCGGTTCGATTCGTCCGCGGCCGCGCCGGCGGAGCCCCCGTGGTGGTCTGGGGCGTCTCGATGGGAGCGGCGGCGTCCCTGCGAGCCGTGGGTGCGTTGGAGGTTCCGGTGGACGGTCTCATCGTGGAGGCGCCGTTTGCGACCATGCGCAGCGCAGTGGTGAATCGTTTCAACTCACTGGGCGTACCCGCCTGGGGACTCGCGGATCTCCTCGTCTTCTGGGGAGGACGCCAGCACTCCTTCGACGGTTTCGCGCACAACCCGGTGGACTACGCCCGCGGCGTCCGCATCCCGACTCTTCTTCTGCTGGGAAGCAAGGATGAGCGTGTTCTGATGCCGGAAGGCCGGGCCATCTTCGAAGCCTTGCCCGCGTCGAAACAGTTCGAGGTCTTCGACGGGCTCGGCCATCAGTCCCTGCTTCGCGGAAATCCGGACCAATGGACCCGAGTGGTGAGCGCCTTTCTGGCGCGGATCGGGACGTAGTCTGGGACTACGCGCTACACAGGTCGAGCCAGGATTCGTGCTGCTTCTCCTGGCCGGTCACGACCCGGCGGAACGTTTCGGCTATTCGCGTGGTGACTGGTCCGCGGACGCCGGTGCCGATACGGCGGAAGTCGAGTTCGCGAATGCCCAGCACCTCGGCGGCGGTGCCGCAGACGAAGAGCTCGTCCGCCACGTAGAGCTGATCGCGGGTGAGTGCCTCCTCGCGCACCTCATAGCCGAGGTCGCGCGCGAGGATGATCACGCTGTCCCGGGTGAGGCCCTCGAGGACGGTGGTCCGGTGCGGGGTGTAGATGATGCCCTTGCGCACCGCGAAGAGATTCTCACCGGTGCCCTCGGCGACCAGGCCGGTGGGATCGAGCATCAGCGCTTCGTCAAAACCAAGCCGCGCGGACTCGGTCCTCGCCAGGACGGAATTGCCGTAGTTCCCGGCGAGTTTCGACTTCGTCATCATGACGTTTGGATGGTGACGGGTGAACGACGACACATTCGCGCGCAGACCCTGAGCCTCCGCCTCGGGGGAGACAAAGCCCTTCCATTCCCAGGCCGCGATGCCAAGCCCCGGCTCGATGCCGAGAAGGTTCAGGCTCATGTGCCCCGAGGCCGCGAAAATGAGAGGACGCACGTAGCAGTCGGTGAAGCCGTTCTCGCGTACCACCGCCTTCGAGCCCTCGATCACCTGCTCTTCGGTCCAGGGCAGAGACAAGAAGCCGAAGATCCGGGCGCTCGAGAAAAGCCGCTCGATGTGGTCCTTTAGCCGGAAGATCGCCGGACCCTTTGGCGTGTTGTACGCGCGCATGCCCTCAAAGACGGCGGTCCCGTAGTGAAGGGCGGGGGTCAGGAACGGCACCACCGCCTTCTCGTGCGGCACCAGCGCGCCGTTCATCCACACATATTTCGAGGCGAGATTCATAGTGGGACGATTTTCCCTCTAAACGCCCCAGCCGTAGCCTCCCTCAACCGTCTCTCGATAATCGGAACCGTCGTTTTGGGTGGCGGCCTCGGGTTCATAGGGCTCAGAGCCCTGGGGCGCCGTGCGGGCTTCCCGGGGGGCCGCCGGTTTTTCGTTCTCGTTCTTGGTATTCACTTGCGTTTCTCCATGAAAAACAAAAACCCCCGAGGTTTCCCTCGGGGGCCTGTCGTCTTGCGGGCTTTTGTCTTGCCTCGCTAGACGGGACCCCCGCCCGTAAGGACGATAAGAATGAGACCAATAACCAACGCGAGCGACGACACGCCGCTCCGCAGGTTCAGTTGGTTCAAGAGGGTCTGGTTGGACATCGAAGGGAGAGAGTAAGGGCCGCGAGGTGAGTGTGTCAAGCGCTGGCCCTTAAGGCGATGACCTAACCGCGGCTCGCGAAGGGAACGACGCGCGGGTTCAAGAACGGTCGCGCGCATGCGTCGGCAATGCGTGAGGCGTCCTTCATCAGGGCATCGAAGGCCTCGAGGGAGAGGCTCTGCGCGCCATCCGAGAGAGCGCGCTCCGGATCGTCGTGGACTTCGATCATCACTGCGTCAGCGCCCGCGGCGATCGCCGCCTTGGTCATAGGCGCCACGCTGTCGCGGCGACCCGTGCCGTGGGACGGATCGATGGCGATCGGCAGGTGGGACAGGGACCGGACCACGGGAATCACCGACAGGTCGAGGGTATTCCGGGTGGCGCCCTCGAACGTGCGGATCCCCCGCTCGCAGAGAATGACGTTGGGATTGCCCTCGGCCAGGATGTACTCGGCGGCGAGCAACCATTCCTCGATCGTCGCCGACATGCCCCGCTTCAAAAGGATGGCGTTGGGCACGCGACCGAGTTCGCGCAGCAGGTCGAAGTTCTGCATGTTGCGTGTGCCGACCTGAAGGCAATCGACGACCCGGGACATCGACTCGACCTTGCGCACGTCCATCACTTCGCTCACGACCTTGAGGCCGGTCATCGCCCGGGCCTCGGAGAGCCACTTGAGCGCCTCTTCCCCGTGACCCTGGAACGAATAGGGCGACGTGCGGGGCTTGAAGGCTCCACCACGCAGCAGGTGCGCGCCCGAGGCTTTGACCGACCGCGCGATCTGCATGAGGTGATCGTGGCTCTCAACCGCGCACGGGCCGGCGATCACCACGGTCGGCTGCGAGCCGATCACCACGCCCCCAACCGACACTTCGGTCGGCTCGGGTTTCGTATTCCGGGAGGATTTCATGACGAGGCGCGCAGTTTATTCGCGATGGGCCATTAGTCCCCGTCTGTGACCGCTCCCCGGCTGGCGGAGGAGACCGTGCGGGCGTACTTCGCGAGGACGCCGCGGGTGAATCTTGGCGGCGGTGCCGTCCACGCGGCGCGGCGCTTCTGGATCTCCGCTTCCGGCACATTGAGCGAGAGGGCCCGTGCTTCCGCGTCGACGGTCACGCTGTCCCCCTCGGACACCAGGCCGATCAGGCCCCCGGTCGCGGCCTCGGGCGCCACATGGCCGACCACCAGGCCGTGGGTCGCGCCGGAGAAACGGCCGTCGGTGATGAGGGCCACGCTGTCGCCCAGGCCCGCGCCCATGATGGCCGACGTGGGCGCCAGCATCTCCCGCATTCCCGGCCCGCCGCGCGGCCCTTCGTGACGGATTACCAGCACGTCGCCAGGGCGAATCTTCCCGCCCAGAATGGCGGTGAGGGTTTCTTCTTCCGACTCGAAGACACGGGCCGGACCGGTCATCTTGATGGTCTTGAGGCCCGAGATCTTCGCCACCGCGCCGTCTTCGGCGAGGTTGCCGCGCAGGATCGCGAGATGGCCTTGAGCGTGAACGGGCCGGCTCCAGGGTCGGATGACGTCCTGGTTCGCGGGCGGTTCGGCGGGGATCTTCGCGAGGGACTCGGCGATGGTCTCCCCGGAGATGGTCAGGGCGTCACCGTGCAGCACGCCGTCTTCCAAGAGGATCTTCATGACCTGGGGGATACCACCGGCGCGATGGAGATCGGTCGTGGCGTACCGGCCCGAGGGCGAGAGATCGCACAGCACGGGCACACGCGCGCGGATCGTCTCGAAGTCGTCGAGGGCGAGCGGCACCTCGGCGCTGTGGGCGATGGCGAGGAGATGGAGCACCGCGTTGGTCGAGCCGCCGATGGCCATCACCACCGCGATCGCGTTCTCGAACGCCTTGCGGGTCATGATCTTTCGTGGCGTGAGGTCTGCGGCGATGGCGCGCGCGAGCACGCGCGCGGATTCCGCGGCCGAATCAGCCTTCTCGGCATCCACCGCGGCCATGGTCGAGGAGTGCGGCAGGGACAGGCCCATGGCCTCGATCACTGACGACATGGTGTTCGCGGTGAACATGCCGCCGCAGGACCCCGCGCCGGGGCACGCCGCTCGTTCGATCCGCCCAAGCTCCTCGGTGGTGATCTTCTGCTGACTCCACTGCCCCACGGCCTCGAAAGCACTCACGATGGTCAGATCCCGGCCGTCGAGGTGTCCCGGCTTGATCGTGCCGCCGTAGACAAACACCGCGGGGATGTCGAGGCGCGCCATCGCGATCATGGCGCCGGGCATGTTCTTGTCGCAGCCGCCCACGATGAGGACGGCATCGAGCCGTTC
>CAYNHK010000257.1:0-6340 GCA_964396875.1 uncultured Acidobacteriota bacterium
CCACCAATGGCGGCGCCGATCCGTTCTGGAAGGGCGATGGCCGGGAGATCTACTACCGGACGCGCGACCGCAAGATCGTCGCCGTGCCGATTCAGCCAGGCGCCACATTCAACGTCGGCGCGCCCGAGACCCTGTTCGAGACGACCTTCGCAACCGTCACCTCCCGCGGCTTGTACCGCCCGACGCCCGACGGTCAACGCTTCCTGGTGGTGGCGCCGCTGGGTCGCGAGGCGATTCCGCCCACGACCGTGGTCGTGAACTGGTCGGCGGATACGAGGTAGTCCTTCATGTCCTTGACGCCGGGATCGCGCCTCGGGCCCTACGAGATCACCGCTCCCATCGGAGCCGGAGGCATGGGCGAAGTCTTCCGCGCGCGTGACACCAAACTCGGTCGTGACGTGGCAATCAAGGTTCTTCCCGCGGCCCTGGCGCAGGACGCGGAGCGTGTCGGCCGCTTCCGGCGCGAGGCGCAGATCCTCGCCACCCTCAATCATCCGAACATCGCGGCGGTCTATTCCTTTGACCAGCTGCCTGCGGCAGCTGACGGCTCGCGTCCTCGGAGCGACGCATCCATCGAGAGCCGGTCCCGAGGGAGTGAATCCCCCGGGACCGGGGAGGTGGTCGCTCCTGCGGGCGCTCAGGCGGCCCTCCGTAGCGATCCCATCGCCTTCCTAGTTATGGAACTCGTGGCCGGCGACGACCTCGCTCAGCGGCTGCGCGGAGGCATGGTCCCGGTAGACGAGGCGATCGCCATCGCGAAGCAGATCGCCGAAGCGCTCGAAGAGGCGCACGAGAAGGGCATCGTGCACCGCGACCTCAAGCCCGCGAACGTCAAGGTCACGCCGGACGGCAAGGTCAAGGTTCTGGACTTCGGTCTCGCCAAAGCCCTCGAAGGCGATCACGGAACGAACAGCGGCGCCGCCGACGTGTCGCACTCGCCCACCATGTCGCGCTACGCCACCGAGGCGGGACTCATCCTCGGCACCGCGGCGTACATGTCTCCCGAACAGGCTCGCGGGAAGCCCGTCGACAAGCGCGCCGACATCTGGGCTCTTGGTGTCGTGTTGTTCGAGATGCTCACGGGCTCTCGGCTCTTTTCAGGCGAGACGGTAAGCGATGTTCTAGCCGCGGTCCTCACTCGTAATCCCGACTGGAAGGAGCTTCCAGGCGCCACTCCCGCGGGAGTTCGCGCCCTGCTCCGCCGGTGCCTCGAACGCGATCCGAAAAAGCGTCTTCACGACGCGGCGGACGCGCGCATCCTGCTCGAGGACTCAGGCCTTCACGAAGAGACCGCGGGAGAAGTCAAAGCACCAGCACCTCCCGGCCACTCGAATCTGGCGAAGGGCCTCGCGTTCCTCGCCGTCGGGGTTGCGGTCGGCTGGGCTTCGAACGCCTTCATGGGCGGAAACAGGGCGCCGGCCCGCACTCCGGCCGCGACCGTACGGTACGAAATCCCTCTCCCGCCCGCGCACTCGTTTCAAGGAGACCTCGCCCTTTCCCCCAACCAGCGGACCCTCGTGTTCTCCGCGGCCGACGACGCCACCGGAATTCGCTCGCTCTGGATACGGCCGCTCGACTCTCTCGAATCGAAGAAGATCGAGAACACCGAGGACGCGCGCTTTCCTTTCTGGTCGCCCGACAGCCGCGAGCTGGGCTTCTTCGCGGGAGGGGAACTGCGCGCTCTCGATACGGTGAGCAACGCTCAGCGGGTCTTGGCGCGGACGGGGCCTTACGGTGAAGTGCGCGGCGCCAGTTGGGGTTCCTCGGGCGTCATCGTCTTCAATCCCAGATTCTCCGGGGCCCTGCAGCGCGTCTCGGACAAGGGAGGACCGATCGAACCGGCCTCTCGCCTCGGGAGCGCCCAGGGCACCCACCGTCTGCCGAACTTTCTCCCGGACGGGAAGCACTTCAGTTTCTACATGTCGCCCGGAGGCGGGAGCGAGCCGGGTGAAGTCTGCATCGGGAAACTCGGTTCGCTGGAGCATCTCTGCCTCGGTGTCGCGAGTTCGTCGGGCTTCGCCACGTCATCGGGAGAACTTCTCTTTGTCCGGGGAAAGGCTCTCCTGGCCCAGCGTATCGATGCCCTGAACGGCAAACTTCTCGGCGACCCGATACCCCTTGGCCCGGAGTTCCCATCCAATATCGGCACCTCTGGCCAGCGGGCTTTCTCGACCGGCGGCGATGCGCTCGCCTTTCACCTGGGCGCGCCATCGAGAAACCGGCTGGTGTGGGTCGACCGCAAGGGCATCGAGCAGCGGGCCGTATACGACCGCCCGGCGGACTGGATCTTCTACCCTCGCCTCGCGCCCGATGGGCGGCGGGTGGCGATCAGCGTCTATCGCCCGAACGCCCTGGGCAGCATCTGGGTCCTTGACCCTGCTCGAAACGGCGAAACGCCGATGACCCGGGAGGGAGACAACCAGACCTCGATCTGGTCGCGATCGGGCCGTGAGCTCGCCATCATGCACTTCGCCCCGGGCGGCGACGGCTCGGTGTTTCGAGCCGATCCTGAAAAGGCGCAGTCCGCGAGGTTATGGAAGGTCGTGCCCGGCCTTGCGAACATCGACTCGTGGAGCGTCGGCGATCGCGGCGTCCTCCTGTGCGTGGTCGGGGCCGAGACCGCGAGCGACATCTACGAACTCACCGACTCCGGCGATCTTCGCCCGGTCATTGCGACGCGCGCCACCGAGCACACCGCGGAAACCTCTCCCGACGGACGATGGATCGCCTACGTCAGCGACGTCGGGGGACGCGAGGACGTGTACGTGGCCCCCCTCTCGGGCGAGGGGAATCCGTGGAAGGTCTCCACCCAGGGAGGATATGAGCCGAAGTGGAGGCCCGACGGGAAAGAACTCTTCTACCTCGCCCCGGGCGGCCGCCTGCACGCCGTTCCGGTGACACCCGGACCCACCTTCCAGGCGGGCGAACCGCAGGCTCTCTTCGCCGCCCGTTTCGACACTTCGGGGAATCGAACCTACGACGTGTCCCGTGACGGGCAGCGGTTCCTGGTCAACCTGAGCAAAGCGAGCCCCGGTTCACCCATCGTTGTGATCCTCGGGCTGAGCGAAGACATCCGATCGCGGATGGCGCGGGCGCAGAACTGATGACGTTGACCCCGGGAACGCGCCTCGGACCGTACGAAATCACCGCTCCCATCGGAGCCGGCGGCATGGGCGAAGTATTCCGCGCGCGTGATACCAAACTCGGTCGCGAGGTCGCCATCAAGGTGCTGCCGGCGGCCCTCGCGCACGACACCGAGCGCGTAGGCCGATTCCGTCGCGAGGCGCAGATCCTCGCCACCCTCAATCATCCGAACATCGCCGCGATTTACGGTCTCGAGGAAGCAAACGGAACCGTCGGCCTCGTGATGGAACTCGTGGCCGGGAACGATCTCGCTCAGCGGCTCCGCGGAGGCGCCATCCCGTTCGACGAGGCCATCGCCATCGCGAGGCAGATCGCAGACGCACTCGAAGAGGCGCACGAGAAGGGCATCGTCCATCGCGACCTCAAGCCCGCGAACGTCAAAGTGACTCCGGACGGCAAGGTCAAGGTTCTCGACTTCGGTCTCGCCAAAGCTCTCGAAGCCGATCCCGGCGCGAGCAGCGGTTCAGGAGACGTGTCTCACTCGCCTACGATGTCGCGACACGCCACCGAAGCCGGTCTCATCCTGGGCACCGCGGCCTACATGTCTCCCGAACAGGCGCGGGGAAGGGTCGTCGACAAACGCGCCGACATCTGGTCATTCGGGGTCGTGCTTTTCGAAATGCTCACCGGCGAACGTCTTTTTTCGGGCGAAACCGTGAGCGACGTTCTCGCCGCGGTCCTCACACGCGAACCCAACTGGACCGCCCTTCCCGCGGCGACACCGCCCGCGATCTCGCGTCTGCTGCGGCGCTGCCTGGAGCGTGATCCGAAGCGACGTCTCCACGACATCGCCGACGCCCGCTTCGATCTCGACGACGCCCTGGTCCGAGGAAACACCGAGCCCGCCGGCTCGCCGCCGGTCCTTTCCGCTTCGCGCACAAAACCGTCCATCCCCTGGCTCGGCGCCGTGGCGCTCACCGCACTTGGCGTTCTGACCGGCGGCCTCGCGGTTCGCGGTTGTGCCACGCCCGCGACCCCGACCGTGGTCCATCTCGCCACCGTGCTTCCCATGCTCGACGATCTTGTGCAACAAGCCTCGGGTGTCGCCATCAGCCCCGATGCCACCAGGCTCGCTTTCTGGCACTCATTGGGCGAGGTTCGCGGTCTGTTTCTTCGCCCCCTCGACAAGCTCGACCCCACCTTCATCGCCGGATCAGAAGAAGGCATCGGCCCGCTCTTCTCTCCAGACGGCAAATCGGTGGCGTTCTTCTCCACACCCCTCGGCACCAGACCAGGCGGGCTCTACCGGATCAAGATCGAGGGTGGCGCACCCCTCCTCCTCGCGGAGACGGGAACGAGCGCCATGGGCGGATTCACTTTCACCGGACACTGGACGGACGACGGTCAGATCCTCTTCTCGGGGTCCTCGCCGGTAATCCAGAGAGTCCCTGCGGCGGGCGGCGCCGTGACCGACGTTACGGTTCTGGACGTGGCGCGGGGCGAGCAGAGGCATGGCCAGCCGCGGCGCCTTCCCGGAGGGAGAGGCATCGTCTACGTGGCCGTCGTGGCCGGAGGACGCCAGGACGTGATGGTGTCCGATGGATCCGGGGGACCCGGACGAGTTCTCGTGAAGGGCGCCACCACGCCGCGCTACGCATCGACCGGGCATCTGGTTTTCGCCCTCGAAGCAACACTCTTCGCGGCGCCCCTCGATCTCGACCGCCTGCAATTGACGGCCGAGCCCTTCCCGGTCGTCGAGGGTGTAGCGGTGGCGGTCTACGGAAACTATCGTCATGCCAAATACGACCTCGCCGACAACGGGACACTCGCCTACCTCGTGGGGGGCGCCCTCGACCGCCGCGGCAACCTCGTTCTCGTGGATCGTCAGGGCAAAGCCACGCTTGCCTTCGATGAAATCGGCACCTATCTTGTCCCGCGTTTCTCGCCCGATGATTCGCGTGTCGCCTATGCCGCGATCGACCAGAAGACAGGTGAACGGGATGTCTGGATTGGCGATCTGAAACGCGGCACTCGCACCCGGCTGACCGTTGGTCCGGGGGCCGCCACCGACCCGGTGTGGAGCCCCGATGGCCGGACCGTCACCTTTGCTTCGACGCGCGACGAGGGCCTCATCAACCTTTTCTCCTTATCCGCCGACGGAAGCGGAACTGCCTTGCGGTTGAACAAGACCTCCGAACGAGATCGATCCCTTTTCCCCCGCGCGTGGTTCAAAGATGGCAGCGCCCTGCTGTTTCATGCGATCCAGAACGGGGGCGATATCGGCATCTGGCGCGAGGACGCCGACAACGAAGACCTGATCGCGAGCACGTTCGATGAACTCGAGCCCAGCCTGTCGCCGGACGAGAGGTTTGTAACCTACGTCTCCGACGAATCGGGACGCCGGGAGGTCTATATCCGCGAAATGGGCGGCTCAAGGCGTCGCACCCAGGTATCGAGCCAGGGCGGTGACGAGCCGGTGTGGTCGCCGCGAGGGAACGAGATCTTCTACCGACAGGGCGCGAAGATGCTCGCGGCTCCTGTCTCGACGCGCGGAGACGTGGCCCTCGGCGCGCCGAGCTTGCTGTTCGAGGGTGCATACGACGTCGATCCGTTCAACCGTGACGCCACCAACTACGACGCCGCCAAGGACGCCCAGCGGTTCATCATGGTTCGACGTGCCGCCGACGCGACGCGGGCCCGCCAGCAGATCAACATTGTCGTGAACTGGACCGAAGAGCTGAAACGATGACACTTGAAACCGGCACTCGGCTCGGACCCTACGAAATCATCGCCCCCATCGGGGCGGGCGGAATGGGCGAGGTGTATCGGGCGAAGGACACGAAACTCGGCCGCGATGTCGCGGTCAAGGTGCTGCCCGCGGCTTTCGCGCAGGATCACGACCGGGTCGCCCGCTTCCGCCGCGAAGCGCAGGTCCTCGCGTCCTTCAATCACCCGAACATCGCCGCGATTCACGGCTTCGAGGAATCGGCCAGCGGTGTCGCCATCGCCCTCGAACTCGTCGAGGGCGAAGATCTTCAGCAGCGTCTCCGCCGAGGTCCGATCCCGGTCGAAGAGGCGCGCGCGATCGCCCGGCAGATCGCCGAGGGTCTCGAGGCCGCCCACGAAAAAGGGATCGTTCATCGCGATCTCAAACCCGCCAACGTCAAGGTCACGCCGGAGGGCCAGGTCAAGGTTCTCGACTTCGGCCTCGCCAAGGCTTTCGACTCAGAGCCCGCGACCACGCGGTCGGGAGCCA
>CAYNHK010000258.1:0-6272 GCA_964396875.1 uncultured Acidobacteriota bacterium
TGACGAGCAGGGGCATCAGGTACTCGAACATCGAGCCGCTCCACGACATGAGGACCGGATCCCCCGCGGTCCCGGCGAGAAGGCGTCCCAGCGCGAACCAGCTCTCCTGAGGCAGGCGTCCCTGCGCGATTCCCACGAAACTCCCGAGGCGCGCCTCTGATGCCAGCAGGTCGTAGGTCCCCGGATCCAGCCGATGTTCGGAGACGTTGTATCCGATCGAGAGAAGATGCCGCGTTTTGTCGAACAGGAAGCCGTACTCCATGGTCGCCATCTCACCCGCCTGTCGAGCGAGCCCATCGAGGGTGGTCATTCGATCGCGGGCGCGAACGCCGGCCACGATGACGTCGTCACGAAAGGCCATGAGCCAGTCCCGCTCGGCGCTGCCGAGGCGGCCGTCGAGCCTCGCCGCGATGCGCGGTTCCCACGACGCGTCGAGGTTCGCGGTGGCGCGGAGCGTCGGTATCTCGTCGATCTCCGCGAACTCCTGCAGCGAAGAGGGTGCTTCGCCGCGCACCAGCCACGGCGCCAGGAAGGTGAGTTCGTCGAGAGCCGTGCGCGACTGCGCCGCGAGTCGGCTCGACCACCACGCGGCCTCGGGCTCCGTGCCGCGTCGCTGCGCCCGCGTGTCGATGAGCGCGCTCAGATCCGCCAACCGCGCCAGCCGATGATGAATAGAACGCAGAGTCCCCTGGGATGCGGTGGCCATCCCTTCCAGTTCTCTTTCGATTTCCCCGACCCCTTCAGGAGCGCCTCCGGTGGACGAGGCCCGCATGATCCGCGCGGTGTCGAGCAGTCCGTCGAAGACCCGCGGGCTCGCGACCTCGTCGTCGGCCAGCCCGCTCAAGCCGGCGCGAAGGGTCAGGAGGTGGCCCGCCAGGTTGCCGCTGTCCACCGTCGACACGTATCGCGGATGGAGCGGCTCGAGGGTCAGCGTGTCGTACCAGTTGTAGAAGTGGCCCCGATGTCGCTCGAGACGACGCATCGCCCCGAGCGCGTCCGCGGTTCGGCTGACCAGCGATCCCGCGGGAAGGTAGCCGAAGTCATAGGCGGCGAGATTCGCGAGGAGGGAGAGGCCCATGTTCGTGGGCGAGGTGCGATGAGCGATCGCTTCGGCTCTCGACGCCTGCCAGTTGTCGGGAGGCAGCCAGTGATCCTGAGGACTCACGAACTGCTCGAAGAAGGCCCATGTCCTTCTGGAGACCTCGCGGAGGAAGCGCGTCTGGTCCGACCTCAAGGCGAGGGTGCGGCGTGGAATCGGCCGGCTGATCCACCAGGCCAGGACCGGCGAGAGGAACCACAACGCGAGAATCGGCGCCGCTCCCACCGCTTCCGGCCGGAACGACGCAAGGTAGAACGTGGTGGCCGCCGAGAGGACGGGGGCCACCCACATCGTGCGGAAGGAACCCGCGAGGCCGGCGTTGGCGCTCTCGCGATCGGCGTCGCTCGAGGTCTTCCATTCGAGCAGGCGGCGCGAGGTCACGAGGCGCCACCAGGTTCGGAGAACCGCGTCGAGGCTGAAGAACGCTTCGAAGGGAAGACAGGCGAGTTCGAAAAGCGTCCTCGAAAGCGCGGTCGAGGCGGAACTGATCGTCTCGCGGATATGCGCTCCTGGCCTCACCCCCTCGGGCCAGCGGACGAGGTCGAGCGCCAGGCCAAGGAGTGAGGGCCCGAGCAGAATCAGGATCACGGCTGCGGTCCAGAACCAGGACGGCGTCAGGAGAGTCCAGCTGCCGATGAGGAGAAGAATGAGCGCCGGGGGAACAAGACTTCGCCGCAGATTGTCGATCAGCTTCCACTGCGAGAGCGGGGAGAGGGGAGGGTTCGGGCGGAAGAGCCAGGTCAGGAGCTGCCAGTCGCCGCGGATCCAGCGGTGGCGTCGGCTGACGTCGACTCGGTACCGTGGCGGGAAGTCCTCGTACAGTTGAACGTCGCTCAAGAGCCCCGCGCGCGTGTAACAACCCTCGAGCAGATCGTGGCTCAGGATCCGGTTGTCGGGCAGGCGCCGTCCGAGGGCGCGGTCGAAGGCGGAAACGTCGTAGATTCCCTTGCCGACGAACGAACCCTCGTCGAAGAGGTCCTGATAAACGTCGGAAACGGCGCGGGTGTAGGGATCGAGGCCCGGTTCGCCCCCGTAGAGCCTCGCGTAGCGCGAGCGGTTCGTCGAGGGAAGGCTTATCGAAACGCGCGGCTGAAGGACCGCATGGCCCCGGACCACCCTCTGATGTTCGTCGAATTGCGGGCGGTTGAGCGGGTGCGCCATGGCGCCCGCGAGCTGCTGGGCGGAATCGCGCGGCAGGCCGGTGTCGGTGTCGAGCGTGATGACGTACGTCACCGAGGGAAGGATGCGCGTGTCGCCTTTGATGAGATCGAACCGCCCCGCCGCCCCGACCCCATCCGCGTCGCGCAGAAGCTGGTTGAGTTCCTCGATCTTGCCCCGTTTGCGTTCGTGGCCCATCCAGATCCTCTCCTGGGCATTCCACCGGCGGGCCCGATGGAAAAGGAAGAAGATGTCGTGGCCTTCGCGTTCGCTCGCGCGGTGTCGGGAGTTGAGATCGTCGATGCCGAGCGCGGCCTGCCGGACCAGGGCCGCATCGTCCGGCAGAGTCTGCGAGCCTGCGTCGCGCAGGTCGGTCAGCAGCGCGAAATGCAGCCGCTCATCGCGGTTCGCGAGGAAACGGACCTCGAGGTCTTCGAGGAGTTTCTCCACGTTGTCCCGACTGAGGAGCATGGTGGGAACGACGACCAGGGTGCGTGCGGACTCGGGGATCCCTTTGGAGAAATCCATCCGGGGCAGGAGATGCGGGGGTGTCCACAGCGTGACAAGCCGGTTCACGAGGGCCACGGCAAGGGGGCTTGCCGCGAGGATGAGGAGCGCTCCCAAGGGCGCGAGCGTCCAGTCGGGCATCCACGGTTCGCGGCTCCTCGCGAACATCCACGCTCCGAAGGCGAGGGAGGAGAGGCCGATGGCTCCGAGGTAGAGGGGTAGAGGTCTTTGGGAGATCGCTCGACGCAGGAACTCGATCCGTGGAGTGGGAATGCCCACCGCGCGTTCCAGCGCGGTCCGGCCCCCGTCGATGAGGAAGTAACCGACATGGCCGGCACGGGGCTCCGCCCCGTGGGCGTCCGGGCCTCCCGCGGCCGAGGCAAGGCGGGCCAGGCGAACCGCCTCCCGCGCCACTTCGGCCTCGGCGACCTTCGCCCGCCGTGCCATGGCCTCGACGACATGGCGATACCGGTCGCGGGTAGTGAAGTCCATGCGGACGTAGGCCCCTTGCGGGTCCTCGCGGAGTTCCTTTTCAACAACGCTGAGCGACTCGACGAACCCGCGCCAGTTCATGGCTCCGATCACTCGGAGGCCGCCGATGCTGTTGCTGACCGTGACCTGGTTCGAGGCCTGCGACTGGCCTTCGAATCGCACCAGCTGCTCGACGGTCTGGCCCGATTCCGAGAGATGCTGTTCCATCCACTTGAGAGGCAGGGCGAGGGCAGGCCCGCGACCCTGGAGCCTGCGGGCGAGTTCCGCGACGAACGGGCTCGACATCGGCGGCGCCGAGCGCGCCATGTCCGCCACCACGAGGATGAGGCCTTTAGGGTCCTTCTCCGCGGTCTCCGTCATCTGGTCCGCCCAGGATCCGGCGAGGGACCTCTCCTCGAATCCCGCCGAGATCCGGACGCCGATCCGCCGCAGATTCTCCAGAATGGCGAGCCGCAGCATGATGGGCACGGCCCACAGTTCGCCCAGCTTCAATGGGCTCACCGTCTGGTACGACGCCACGAACCGGCTGAGGCTGTCCGAGTCCACACGGCCGTCGCCGTGCCCGATGGTCTGAAGGGCCAGGTCGTACACGCGCGGTTGTCCCGCCGAGGGGCCGCTTTGAAGACGCGGAAGTTCGCGGCTGTAGTTCTTCGGCAGATGCCGCCGCGCCATGCGGATCTGCTCTTCGATGAGGTAGAAGTTGTCGAGCAGCCACTCTCCCGCGGGTGTGATCCTCTGCCGGCGGGTCACCGCCGCGGTCAGCTGCCGCCAGACCGCGCGGAGAGCCTCTTCGTTCCCATCGAGCCTCGCGAGGAGCAGATCCGTGCCCCGGCCGGGGGCGAGCACATGCGACTCGGCGAGCGCCCGGCCGTACTGCTCCATCTGCTCGATGCTGAAAAGCTCGGAGCGCAGGGGAGGGTCGGCGCCCGGTCTCGGTTGGGGTCGACTTCGCCGCGACAGGCGCTCCGCGATGCGAGCCGCCGAATCGAGAAAGCCCACGCCCGATGCTAGGGACGCGCTTCCTCATGAGTCCGTGCGGTGCCACACACAGCTCTCGCCGTCCGCGGTCAGGGCCGTTCCAAAGAATTGCCGGCGATGCGTTCGCTGTCGCACAGAAAACGGGAGTCCAGGAAGCGGATCATCGGGTTTCTACAGGAGCCTTAAAAACATGCTTGAAACAATTGTCGTCGTCCTCCTCATCCTCTGGGTGCTGGGTCTTGTCACCTCCAACACGATGGGCGGCGTGATCCACGTTCTCCTGGTCATCGCGGTTGTCGTGATCCTGCTGCGCGTCATCCAGGGCCGCAAACTCTGACCCTGAAGCCCTGGACGGCGGTTTGCCGCCCTTTCCCTCTTACCCCGAATCAAGGAGTACCTCCATGTCCTACGCAGTCACTGACGAACAGCTCAACGCCCATTTCAAGAACGCTCTTGCCGACGCGGAAGCGCTGGTGAAGGCCACCGCCGATCTCGGCGGCGAAGGCCTTGCCGGAATCCGCGCCCGGGCCGAGGAGTCCCTCCGCGTCCTCAAGGTGCGGGCCGGCGACGCCCAGCAGGCGATCACGTATCGGACGCGGGAAGCCGCGAATGCGACCGACGCCTATGTGCACGAGAAGCCCTGGGAAGCGATCGGCGTGGCCGCGGGCATGGGCCTCCTGATCGGCGTGCTCGTCGCGCGCCGCTAGGGCTAAGCTGCCATGGAACGAACGCCAATCGAAGAGAGGCCCGGCCTCGTCGACTCTCTGACCGCGACCGCGGCCACGATGGTCGCGATCGTTCACACCAGGCTGGACCTTCTTTCCACGGATCTCGAAGAGGAACGCGAACATTTCGTTTCGCTCACCCTGTTCGCCCTCGGCGCTTTCTTCTGTCTTGGAGTAGGCGTCGTTCTCATGGCCTCGCTCCTGGTCTTCGCGGTCTGGGATACCCATCGCTTTCTGGCCCTGGGCGCTCTCGCCGCCACGTTTCTGACCGCGGGCGCCGCGGCGATCGTGATCGCGCTCAAGAAGATCAAGGCGAAGCCCAGGCTCTTTGCCGCGAGCCTCGCCGAACTCCGCAGGGACCGTCAGCTGTTGGCGCCCACGAGGCCATGAACAAGGGATTGATCCGCGTGGCCGAGCGGCGCGCCCTGCTGCTGGCGAAAGTAGCCGCGCAACGGGAGACTCTCGGCCGCAACGTCGAGGTGTGGTCCCGGCCCTTGTCGATGGTGGACCGCGGCCTCGCCGCGCTACGTTTCGTCGCGAGCCATCCGGCATGGATCTTGGGCAGCGCGCTCGCCCCGGTCGCGCTTCAGCCAGGCCGCATGGGTTCGTGGCTCCGCCGCGGCGCCGCCGTGTTTCAGCTGGTGGGCCGGCTCCGTTCCGCCCGCTCCCGCGGTTAGCCGAGGGCCATGATTCAACAGGTGGTCCCTGAGGCCGTTCCGATGCGGGAGGACGTACGCCCGCAGGAAAGGACCACGGAGTTCGTCCGCAGGCCCGCGCGGGGCTGGGAGGAACGTATTCCGCCCACTCCCACACGGCCCGAGCCCAGGCCCGAGGCGCCCGAGTGACACGGCCCGTCTCCTTGGGGCTCCTGGCCGGGCTTGTGTTGTCGTTGGTGGCCGCCGCGAATCACCGACGCTCCGCCGAGGCGCGCCTCGACCCCGCTACGATTACCGAACTGAGCCGGCGACTCGATCTCGTGGTGAGCGGCGGTTCCAGCGCCCTCCCCTCGCTTTCCCGCGACCCGAATCTCGCCGCCGCAAACCGCAACCGGTCTTCGGACCACCGCTAACTCCCCACCAAAGGAAACCATGTCCTTCAGTATCTACATCGTCGGTTACCTCATCCTGATCGGCGGCCTCGTCTACGGCGCCACCCTCCTGAAGATTCCCGGTCAGTGGATCGGGGTCGGCGCCATCGTCATGGTCGGCCTTGGCATCCTCTCCGGGGTTTCGAGCACCCGGCAGAAGGATCCGCCGGCCTAGCCGCCGGTGAGCGGCTACTTCGCCGCCGCCACTTGAACCTGTACCGAGGCG
>CAYNHK010000259.1:0-6221 GCA_964396875.1 uncultured Acidobacteriota bacterium
GGGCGGTGGGCGAGATGGACAAGCGCACCCGCATCCTCGCCGCCGAGGGCGTGCGGAACATCGAGCAGTTCAACAACATCATCAAGACCGAGGGCGAAGGCGAGTCGGGCCTCACGCCCCTTCACTACATCGTGATCGTCATCGACGAGCTCGCCGACCTCATGATGACCGCGTCGAAGGAAGTCGAAGAGTCGATCACGCGCCTGGCCCAGATGGCGCGCGCGGTGGGCATCCACCTGATCCTCGCCACCCAGCGGCCGTCGGTCGACGTCATCACCGGCCTCATCAAGGCGAACTTCCCCGCCCGCATCTCGTTCCGCGTTTCCGCGAGGGTCGACTCGCGCACGATTCTCGACGCGAGCGGCGCCGAGCAGCTCCTTGGACGCGGTGACATGCTCTTCCTCCCGCCCCAGAGTTCGCGCCTCGTGCGCGTCCATGGCGCTTACGTCTCCGAAAAGGAAGTCGGCCGCATCACCGAGTTCCTTCGCACCACCGGCGAGCCGACCTACGACACCACGGTCGGCAAGATCGAGTCCTCGGCCGCGGAGAAAGCCCGCAGCGAAGACCGCGACGACCTCTTCGACGAGTGTGTCCGCCTCGTGGTCGAACAGGGCCAGGCTTCAACCAGCATGCTCCAGCGCCGGTTCCGGATCGGCTTCTCGCGCGCGGGCCGCCTCATCGACCTCATGGAGCAGGACGGAATCATCGGGCCCGCCGATGGCGCGAGGCCCCGCGAGATACTGGTTCCAAAGACCTACTTCGCCGAAGTGGACGCGAGGCAGACGTGAGGGCCGCCCTGCGCCGTCTGGCGGTCCTGGCCGCCTTACTCTGGGTGTCCCCGGCTCTAGCACCTCCGCTCGCCCTCGCGGCCCAGAAACGCCCCTCAGCCGTCAAGGCGAAGGCTCAGACGACCAGGTCCACGCCCGCGCCCAAGCGCTCGACGAAACCCGCGGCCGCACGCGCGAAGCCCACGCCGCCGCCCTCGAAGCCAGATCGCACGCTGTACCTCGCCGCGAAGAGCGCGGAGACGCGGCTGCGCGGCTCAGCGAAGCTCAAGGCGAAAGCCGCGGAGTGGGACAAGGTCGCGAGTGCTTACCGCGCCGTGGTGGGCCGCTACCCGCGAAGCTCCTACTGCGACGACGCCCTCCTCAACGCCGGGAACCTCCAGCGGGAGATGGCGCGCCTTTTCAAGAATCGGAAGTACGCGGACCAGGCCATCGAGTCCTACGGCCTCATCGTGTCCGAGTACCCGGGCAGCCGGCTCGGCGAGCCCGCGCTCTACGCGACGTACCAGATCCTGACCGAGCGCAAGCAGACTTCGGCCGCTAAAGAAGCGGCCGAGAAATACCTCGCGGCCTACCCTGATGGCGCGAACGCGAAGGCGCTCGGTCGGGCGGTCAAGAGCGCGAAGGCCGAACGCCCGAGCGCACCGACGTCGCCCACGAGAGCTCCCCTCCCCCGGGGGGGCACGCAATTCGAACGCACCGAGGTCAAGTCGAGCGGCCACGTCCAGGTCTTCGGCGTCCGTTTCTGGAGCGGCGAAGCCTCGACCCGCGTGGTCATCGATCTCGACCGAAAGGTGGAGATCAAGCAGGACCGCCTGGAAAGCCCGCCGCGACTCTTCGTCGACCTCATCGGAACCCGGCTCCATCCAAACCTGATCGGCAAGACCTTCCCCGTCGGCAACGCTTTCCTGAAACAGATCCGGGTCGGGGTCAATCGCGACGGCGTGGTCCGTGTGGTCATCGACTTCGACGAAGCGTCGAGTCACAACGTCTTCTTCCTCGCCGATCCCGAGAGGCTGGTGATCGACGTCAAGGGCCAGCCCACGCGCGGTGTGACGACGGCGATGTCCACACCCGCTCCGACCCTGACGCCCTCCCCTGTCCCGTCCGAGGTGATGGAGCACGTGGAAGTGACCCAGCCCCTTCCGGTCATGCTGGAGGCGACGCCCCCCGTGGCGATTCCCGAGGTCACCCCGACTCCTGCGGCCCCGCTGGCGACACCCGTTCCTGTGGCCCCGCCCACCCCCGCGCCCACTCCCACGCCGAAGGCCACGCCCCGGCTCGAGACGACGCCTCCCCCGACCCCCGAGCCGATCCCGGTCCCAAGCCCGACTGCGCGGCCCGCGGCGACACCGGTGAACGCGAACACGACCAGCGGCGCCCCCGCACGGAACCGCGACGGCAGCTATTCGCTCGCCCGGCAGCTCGGACTCGGCGCAAGACGAATCGCGCTGGACGCGGGCCACGGCGGCCATGATCCGGGCGCCATCGGCAGGGACGGCACCCAGGAGAAGGACATCACCCTCGCGATCGTGCTCAAGCTCGAAAAGCTCCTGCGCACCGAACTCGGCGCGGACGTGGTGCTGACCCGCGACAGCGACGTCTTCATTCCGCTCGAGGAACGAACCGCCATCGCGAACGCCTCGGGGGCTGACCTGTTTCTCTCCGTCCACATCAACTCCGCGAGGAATCGCACCGGCCGAGGTCTCGAGACCTACTACCTGAGCTTCGCGAAGAACGCGGCGGCCGAAGAGCTGGCGGCTCGTGAAAACGCAATCTCCCAGGCCACCATGAAGGATCTCAACAACCTCGTGAAGGCCATCACCACGAACAGCAAGATCGACGAGAGCCGCGACTTCGCGGGCATCATCCAGCGGAAGAATGTCGAGGGCCTCGCCCCCGACTTCAGGGTGCTCGACCGCGGCGTACACACCGCGCCCTTCTACGTGCTCATCGGCGCGAACATGCCGAGCATCCTCACCGAGGTCGGCTTCATCTCGAATCCCGAAGAAGAGCGCTGGCTGCGTTCGGAGCAATACCAGCAGAAGCTCGCGGAAGCCCTGCTCGACGGCGTACGCGCCTACCTCGGACAGTTGAATCGTGAGCAGGCCACGAGGCTCGGGAGCAAGCCCGGAGCGCGAGTCGCCGCCAAGGGCCGCTCAAAGCGCTAGGAGCCTGCGCGGCAGAAGGGCTCCTGTCCACCAGACGGCGTTCAGTCGGGGTGTCGAAGGGGCTGAGACGTCTCCACCGAGCCGGTCCGCTAAGCTTCGGCGCGTGACCCCTCAAGGCGTGGCTGCCTCTCCCCTGACGGCAGCAGGCCCTTCGGTTCCGAGCCCGGCCCCCGCGAGCAGCGCGGTTCTCTCGCCCGGCGTCACGCCATCGCCCGCCGTCGCCCCCGCCCCACGGCCGCCCACCACGCTGCCCTCCCTGAAGCCCACCGAGGTCATTACCTGGGTGAAGTTCGAACGACCGAAGCTCGCGCTGGGCGAGATCGTCGTCGGTTCGTTTGCGCTCGCCGGCGTGATCGTCCTCATCTCGATAGTGGTGGGGGTCATCCTCGGCCACTTCCGCTCGAAGCGGACCGGAGCCCATGGCGCGGGAGGTCTCGGACTCCGCGGATAGTCTCGGATGCGCTGCGTTATCGCCCTTGACATGAGATAACGCGACGCGTTATGGTGAGCGCGTCCCATGAACCGCGTCATCACCCGCCACACCAACCGCAAGCTCTACGACCCCACGGCGAAGCGTTACGTCTCCCTCGCCGACATCGTGGATCTGGTGGTCTCGGGCGAGTCGGTCCAGGTTCTCGAGCACCCGGGCGGAGAAGACTCGACCTCGCGAATCCTCGCGCAAACCCTGGTCGATCTGGTGAAGCGCCGCGCTTCCTCGCTTCCTCCGGGCCTGATGGAGACCCTGGTTCGGCTCGCGGGCGGCGCGCGTCTGCCCCAGCCCGAGCCCAAAGCCCCGGTCAAGGTCCTCGCCGATCGGGCCCGCAAGGAAGCGGAAGCCATCGCGACCCGACTCGTGGCCCGCGGGAGGCTCGGCATCGAGGAGGCTCTCAACCTGCGCAAGGAGGTGGAGGCTGCGATCCACAGCGGCGTTCAAGCTGCCGAGACCGCGACCCTGCGGCCGGGTCGCGCCGTCACCACCATCGCCTCGCTCGCCCGCGAACTCAAGGCTCTCGAAACCATCGTCTCCAGACCGGAGCACACGGGCGGCGCTTCGAAGGCCCTGTCCCCTCGCCGCCGAGTCCCATCTTCATCCCCCAAAACAAGGAGTTAACCCATGCCACGTACCAAGAAACGTTCCACCCCCAGGACCCCGGTTCACAAGGCCGCGAAAAAGACCACGTTCACCCACGACGCGGTCGAAGCCATCAAGGAAGCGCCCAAGACCGCGGAAGCTCGCGTCAAGGCGCTGATCGAAAGCGGCAAGCCGGCGCTCGAGCGCGCTCAGGCGTTCGCGAGCGAGACCCAGAAGAATCTCACGAAACAATCGAAGGCGATCCGCAAGGACATCGCCCACCGCGTGGCCGACATCGGCACACGCGTCGAGAAGGAGAGGAAGAGCCTCGGCAAGCGGGTCGAGGGCGGGGTCAAGACCACGCTCGCCTCCCTCAACATCCCCACCCGTTCGGAGATCAACCTCCTCGCGAAGCGGGTCGAAGAGCTGTCCCGCAAGATCGATAGCCTGAAGCGCAAATAGACGTCGCGAGGGGCGCGCTTTCGCATAGGCTTACCCGCGATGACCCAGGCCAGAAAGCCCAGGCGCCGCAAGCCGAAGATCGCCCTGGTCTGCGCAGGCGGAGGCGTCACCGGCGCTCTCTACGAGATCGGGTGTCTCAAAGCCCTCGACGAGACGCTCGATCTCGATCTCACGCGGCTCGACTGTTACGTCGGCGTGAGCGGCGGCGCCTTCGTGGCGTCCCTGCTCGCGTCGGGCTTCGGTCCGGGGGAGATCTACCGTGAGATCACCACCGGCGGGGCGAGCCCCTTCGGCGTGCCCGCGGCCGCGCTCTTCCGGCTGGGTGTCGCCGAGTACGCACGGCGGGCCCTGCGCCTGCCCGGCGCCACTTTCAAGGCCGCCAGGGCCCTTTTCTCGGGGGACACGTCCTCTCCCCGCGACGTTTTCCTCCCCTTCCTCGAAGTCATCCCTCCGGGGTTTCTCGACAACTCGGGAGTCGAGGAGTTCCTGCGCAATCTCTTCACGCGCTTCGCGAAGACCAACAGCTTCGACGAACTCCACACTCCGCTCCGCATCGTGGCGGTCGATCTCGACCGCGGTGAGACCGTGGCCTTCGGCGACAAGAAGCACCGCTCGGTCACCATCTCCGAGGCGGTCCAGGCTTCGACCGCCCTGCCCGGTCTCTACCGGCCGGTCCACCTCAAGGGCAAGGACTATGTGGACGGAGGCGTCACCAAGACCGCCCACATCAATCTCGCGATCCGGCACGGCGCCGATCTCATCATCTGTATCAACCCGCTCGTGCCCATCCTGAACGGGGCCTCGCATAGTTCGCTCGGGCCGTTGTCGAGCCACGGCGTCGACACCGTGCTCGGCCAGGTCCTGCGCATCCTGCTGCACGGCCGCTTCGAGTACGGGATGGACCGCTACCGGACCGAGCACCCCGAGGTCGACATTCTTCTCATCCAGCCGACACGCGACGACCTCACGATGTTCCGCTACGACATCATGCGTTACAGCGCGCGCAAGGCACTGACCCGCCACGGCCGGATGTCGGCGCTCGAAACCCTGCGCGACAGGAAGGGACGCATCGCGACGACGCTGGCCAAACACGGGGTTCGCTTCAAACACGCGCCGATGTTGAACCGCCTCCCCGAGCGGCCCGCCGAGGAGCACAAGGCGCAAAGCGCCCAGGCCCTTGCTGCCGCGCTGGACGTGCTGGACCGCTCGCTTTCAGCGTCCCGCTGAATCCACTTTCCTAACCAAACCAGATCGAACGACGACGCGCGAGGCGGCCGTCGATGATCGTCTGGATCTGCTGACGCACCTGCTCGGAGAGGCGGTTCACGAGGATCGGATCGTCGGCGGCCTCCTTCGGATACCGCGACAGGTCGAGCGGTTCGCCGAAGTCGATCGACCACTTCGTCGGGAAGGGAATCGTGCCGAAGAGTCCGAGCCAGGGGAAGGTGGGCGTGAGCGGGAAGTACGGCAGACCAAACGGACGCCCAATGAAGTTCGCCTGGGCGAGATTGGGGTGGATTTCTTCAGCGCCCACCACCGCGGTGGGAACGATGGTCGCCCCGGTCTTGAGCGCGATGCGCACGAAGCCGCCGCGGCCGAAGCGGGCAAGCTTGTAGCGGTTCTTGAACGGCTTGCCGACGCCCTTGACGCCCTCGGGGAAAACGCCCACCAGTTCGCCGCGTTCGAGGATGCGGATCGCATTCTCCGGATTCGCCCGGATGGCGCCACTCC
>CAYNHK010000260.1:0-6172 GCA_964396875.1 uncultured Acidobacteriota bacterium
CCTCGCGGTGCTCGCGACGACCCTCTCGCTCATCGCGGTCTTCCTTCCCATCGGTTTCATGGGCGGCATCGTCGGACGCTTCATGGGCAGCTTCGGCATCACCATGAGTTTCGCCATCTTCATCTCCCTCATCGTCGCCTTCACGATCACGCCGATGTTGTGCGCGCGCTGGCTGCGTGTCCCCAAGGGCGATGATGTCGTCGTACCGGTCCACGGCCTGAATGAGCACGCACCCGGCTTCTACGGCAAGGTCGAATGGGCCTACATGACGATGCTGCGCTGGGCCATGGGGCACCGGTTGGCCATGCTCGTGATCATCTTCCTCACCGTGATCTCGAGCGTGCCGCTCGGCCGCATCGCGAACAAGAATTTCCTGCCCACCGACGACGAAGGACAGTTCGAGGTTCTGGTCCGAGCACCCGAAGGCTGGTCCCTCGAGTCGTCGAAAGCGCTTATCGAGTCGATCGGCAAGCAGGTGCGGGCGCTCGACGGCGTCGAGGCCACACTCGCGACGCTCGGGGCCGACCCGCTGCGCACCCAGAACTACGGCAGCATCTACGTGAAGATGAAGCCGCTCGATGCCCGCACCGCATCGGTGTTCGCGGTGCAGAACCAGGTCCGCAGCGAAATTCTTCCGCAGTACGAGGAGCTGAAGATCCGCACCCAGGTGAGCATGGTCAACGTCATCGGCTCGGGCAGTAACGCGACCATTCAGTTCTGGGTGGGCGGGCCGGACCTCCAGAAGCTCGAGGAGTACACGACCGTGCTCATGGCCGAGATGAAGAAGGTGCCGGGCGTGGTCGATGCGGATACCGACCTCGTCACGGGAAAACCCGAACTCGGCGTCATCATCGATCGTGAGAAGGCGGCCGACCTCGGTGTGCGCGTGGTCGATATCGCGTCCACCCTCAATGCGATGGTGGGCGGAGTGAAGGTGACGGACTATTTCGAGGGCGGTGAGCGCTACGACGTGTGGATTCGCGCGGAGAACCTCGACCGGGCTTCCCCCGCGGCGATCGCCGAGACCCGCGTGCCGTCCTCGCGCCTCGGTTCCGCGCGCCTTGGCGACCTCGTTCGCTTCGAGGAGTCGAAAGGTCCCGCGGTGGTGAACCGGATCGGCCGCACGCGCCAGGTGCTCATCACCTGCAACGTCAGCCCGGGTTTCTCGGAGCAGGCGGTGATCCAGGCGCTCAACACCGCGGCCGCGGGTCTCAATATGCCGACCGGATATTCGTACGGCCTCACCGGCCGTTCCAAGGAGCAGGGCCGGGCCGCGAGCGCTTTCCTTCTGGCCTTCATTTCCTCCGGGATCTTCATGTACCTGGTGCTGGCCGCGCAGTTCGAGAGCTGGCTGCACCCGATCACCATCCTCATGGCGCTGCCGATGACCGTGCCTTTCGCGCTCCTCGCGATCGTGGTCTTCAACCAGTCGATCAACATCTACTCGGCGCTCGGGATCATGGTGCTCTTCGGCGTGGTCAAGAAGAACGGAATTCTCCAGATCGACCACACCAACAACCTGCGCGCGCACGGCCTCGACCGGGCCACCGCGATCCTGCAGGCGAACCGCGACCGTCTGCGGCCGATTCTCATGACGACGCTCGCTTTCGTCGCCGGAATGTTGCCCCTCGCGATCTCGAGCGGCGCCGGCTCGGCCACCAACCGCTCCATCGCAGTCGTGATCATCGGGGGCCAGACCTTCGCGCTGCTGCTCACGCTCCTCGCGATCCCCGTGTTGTACGCGCTCTTCGACGACTGGACCGTGGCCCTCAAGCGCCTGTTCCGCCGAAACGAACCCCAGCCCGAACCCGCAACGGCGGCATAGCTGTCGTCACGACCCCGAACCCGACCCCGACCCGGTCGCTGAGCGAAGATCGGATGGCGTCCGGTCAAAGCGACCCGCGACGTCGAGTTTCGCGGCCACTCAGCCTTCGCGCACGAAGCGAGCCCGGCGCCGATGATGCGCCCTGTTGCGGGGCCGTCCCGGGCTTCGCTCCCTCGAACGGCAAAAGGAACTTCGATGCGAAGCCCTGCCTTTTGGCCGGAGCCCTCGTTCGATCTAGTTCCGCACGGCCAACCCCCGCCACAGGGCACATCATCGGCGCCAGCCTCACCCTCCGCGCCGTTTGAATTCCGCGAAGCTTGCCTCGCTCCGTGCTCGACAGCGCGCCACGGTCGGCTCGCCGGTTTGTGCGGCTCACCCCGCCGCACGTCGGCGAGTCGCCGAACTCGAAGGTGGGCCTTCCCAAGTCGAGGGAGAGGGTACGATTCTCCCGCGTGAAGCAGGCTATCGAGGGCGCATTGCGACGGCTGGAGAAAGCGGAAGATGTCCGCGTGCTTCTTGCCGTCGAGTCCGGAAGTCGCGCGTGGGGTTTCGCGTCTCAGGACTCAGACTGGGACGTTCGCTTTGTCTATATCAGGCGCCCGGCGTGGTATCTGTCGGTGCAGCGTCGTCGCGACGTACTTGAGTACCCGCTTGATGGCGACCTCGATGTCAGTGGCTGGGACATCAAGAAGGCGCTGGGTCTGTTTGCGAAGTCGAACCCACCGCTGCTCGAGTGGCTGCGCTCTCCGATCGTTTATCGGGAGACGTACTCGGTCGCCCAGGTTCTCCGTGTCCTGTCGGCTGAGTACTTCTCGTCGCGCTCCTGCATGCACCACTACTTTCATATGGCCGAGGGGAACTATCGCGAGTACCTGTTAGGTGATCCGGTCCGCGTCAAGAAGTACTTCTACGTCCTTCGTCCAGTCCTCGCCTGTCGTTGGATCGCCGCGCATGGCACCATGCCGCCGATGGAATTTGCGTCGTTGATGAATGACCAGCTGCCGACGGAGTTGCAGCCGGTTGTCCAGGCGCTCTTGGAACGAAAGCGCTCCGGCGATGAACTCGCGTCGGGACCTCGGATTTCTGAAATTAGCGAGTTCCTCGATGCTGAAGTGGCTCACCTCAGGGCAGCACTTGCGACTATTCCTCGCGGTTTGGCGCCTAACTGGGAGACGCTGGACAAGGTGTTCCGAAACAGCCTGGGTGAGGTGTGGGGCGGTGTAGCCGAACGAGGGGATGAGGCATGGTCGCTGAACTCCGCTGGTACGCGCCAACCAGCTGTTTGACACCGGGTCGGGTTCGGGATCGGGCGCGGAGGTTGAAACGCGCGGGACGCGAGACCGGCGCCGATGATGCGCTCTGTGGCGGGGGTTGGCCGTGCGGGACTAGATCGAACGAAGGCTCCGGCCAAAAGGCAGGGCTTCGCATCGAAGTTCCTCTTGCCGTTCGAACGAGCGAAGCCCGAGACGGCCCCGCAACAGGGCGCATCATCGGCGCCGGTCTCGCTCGGTGCGCGGAGGCCGAGTGGTGCGGGATCAACCGGCCGGGGTCGGGGTCGATCGGCCGGGCGCGCAAACCCGAGTTAGGGCTGGAGGATCTTCACCGTCCAGCCGTTTCCGGCTCTGGTGTACAGCTCGCGTTCGTGCATCCGATTTTCCTTGCCGAACCAGAACTCGATCGACTCCGGTGTGATGCGGTAGCCGCCCCAATGCGCGGGGCGGGGGACCTCGCGGTCCTTGAACCGCTCCTCGACTTCCTCGAACTTGCGTGCCAGTTCCGCCGCCGACTCGATCTCCCGCGACTGCTCCGAGGACCAGGCCCCGAGGCGATGGCCGTAGGGACGAGACTCAAAGTAAGCATCTGATTCTTCAGAGCTTACGCGGTCGAGTGTGCCCTCCACCCGGATCTGGACCTGCATTCCGGGCCAGAAGAAAGTCATGGCTGCCTGGGAGTTCGCCTCCATCTCCGTGGCCTTGCGGCTCTGGTAGTTCGTGTAGAAGACGAATCCTTGAGCATCAGCGCCCTTCAGCAACACCATACGAAGGGATGGCCGCCCATGCATTGTCGCCGTCGCCAGAGCCACCGCGGTGGCGTCGTGCGTCTCCTCCTTCCTGGCTTTTTCGAACAACTCCAGGAAACGGTTCAAAGGTTCGTCCAGGGGAGCGATGCGCGCGGTCATGCGCACAGTATCTCGTACAACGCAGGTTGACGATTCCTGAGCCATTTGGCTCAAAAGGGTCGGCTTCACGCGACCCGACTAGAATCAGGCCCCCCATGGCCGCCCCGCGCAAGCGAACCCTCACCCGCAAGCCGAAGGACGGCGCCCAGCCGGCGCCCGCGGAGCCTCCCAAGCCCTACGCGGCGCTCGATCTCGGCGCCTCCGCCATCCGTCTCGTCATCGCTGAAGGCGAGGGAGAATCCATGCGGGTCATCGAAGAGGTGTCCCGAGGCGTCCTCATCGGCAAGGACACCTTCACGACCGGAAGGATCGGCCAGCCCACGGTCGAGGCCGCCCTTCAGGCGGTCGAGGGATTCCGCACCATCATGGACACTTTCGGCGTGGTTCGCTATCGCGCGGTGGCCACCTCGGCCCTGCGCGAAGCCACCAACCGCGATACCGTCCTCGACCGGATCCGGGTTCGAACCGGCATCGATGTCGAGGTCATCGACGGCTCGGAAGAGAATCGCCTCACCTACCTCGCAGTACGCGAGTCGCTCAAGTCCCTGCCCGATATCGCTACGGAGACCTGTCTGGTCGCGGAGGTGGGGGGAGGGAATGCGGACCTCTCCACCCTCCACGGCGGCGAACCGGCGCATTCCGGCACCTATGCCATAGGTTCGATCCGGCTCCGGCAGAGCTTCGCGGCCTTCCAGGGCACGCCGACCCACTTCCAGCGGCTGATCCTCCGCCACATCAAGAACATCGTCGACGATATCCGGCGCGAGCTTCCCCTCGACGACGTCAAGCACTTCATCGCCCTCGGAGCCGATGCCCGGCTGGTCGCGCGAATCGTGGGCCATGCCGACACGGACACGCTCTCGTCCATCTCCCGCGAGGCGTTCCTCAAGGCCTGCACCGAGATCGCCTCCCTTGATGTGGACACCATCCTCGCCACCCACGGCCTGTCCCAGGCGGATGCCGAGACGCTCGGGCCGGCCCTCCTTGTCTTTTCCGAACTCGTGCGCGCCACCAAGGCCCAGACCATCACGGTCTCGAACGCCACCCTCCGGCGGGGCCTCATCTTCGACCTTGCGAGATCCGAAGCGGGCCTTGGCATCGAGGTCTTCTCGCGGCAGGTTCTGGCCAGCGCCAACGCCCTGGGCGAGCGGTACAACTACGACGCCAAACACGCGCGCAACATCGCGAATCTCGCCCTCAAGCTCTTCGACGAACTGAAGTCCGAGCACGGCCTCGACGCCCGCGACCGCCTGCTGCTCGAGGTCGCGGCGCTGCTCCACGATATCGGCCTGTTCGTGAACCTGCGCGCCCATCACAAACACTCGCAGTACCTGATTTCGGTTTCGGAGATCTTCGGCATGTCCCGCGACGACCTCCTCGTGGTTTCGAACATCGCGCGTTACCACCGGCGCGGTCTGCCCCAGCGCTCGCACCTTCCGTACATGGCGCTCGACCGCGAGGCCAAGATCGTGGTGAACAAGCTGGGCTCGATCCTGCGCCTCGCCAACGCGCTCGACGCCGACCATCAGCAGAAGGTGAAGAACGTGCGGGTGCGCGCCGAGGGAGGAGTGATGGCCTTCGAGGTGGAGGGGGTGGGCGACCTCACCATGGAACGCCTCGCCCTGCTCGCGCGCAGCGACTTCTTCCAGGATGCCTTCGGCCGCCGCGTGATCTTCCGCGAAGTGACGAGAGGGGAGTCCTGATGACGCCGAAGCACAGGCCGAAGCGCAAGGCGCAGGACCCGGAGATCTTCTTCAACCGGGAGCTTTCCTGGCTCTCGTTCAACTCCCGCGTTCTCCAGGAGGTCGAGGATGCCGGGACACCCCTGGCCGAGCGCGCGAAGTTCATGGCCATCGTCACGAACAATCTCGACGAGTTCTTCATGGTCCGCGTGGCCTCGCTCAAGAACGCGATCGCCGAAGGCGACACCGCTCCCGACTCCGCCGGCCTTTCTCCGGCCCAGCAACTCGCGGTGGTGAAGCAGATGGCGGCCCTTCAGTTGAAGCGGTTGCATGAGATTTCCGAGCGCGACATCCTGCCGAGCCTCGAGGGCATCGGCATCCGGATCCTCGACTTCAACGACCTCGACGCCTCCCTGCGATCCGGCGTGGTCCGCTTCTTCAAGGACGAGGTCCTGCCCGTGATCACGCCGCTCGGGATCGACGCCG
>CAYNHK010000261.1:0-6141 GCA_964396875.1 uncultured Acidobacteriota bacterium
ACTTCGGCCGGAGCGCGGGGGTTTGGGGGGCTGAGCACTTTGCGGCCCCCCAACTTAGAGACGGAACGCGCGGGCGCGGTCGGGGTCGAGGGGCCGGGAGAAGAGGTACCCCTGGCCATAACGGCAGCCGAGACTCTTCAGCATGTCGCGCTGCTCGACGGTCTCGACACCTTCGGCCACCACATCCATGCCGAGACTCGTGGCCAGCGAGATGATGGCGCCCACGATGTCGCGTTCGCGGCCGCCCTTGTTGAGCGCGATCACGAACGAGCGGTCGATCTTGAGTGTGTCCGCGGGGAAGCGCAGAAGGTAGCTGAGCGAGGAATAGCCGGTGCCGAAGTCGTCGATGCACAGGTGCGTACCGAGCGCCTTGAGCCGCTTCAGCAGGTCGACCGCCATCTCGGGGTTCTCCATGATGACGCTCTCGGTGATTTCGAGCTTCAGTCTCGAAGCGGCGAGGCCGGTTTCGGACAACACGCGCTGGACCTCTTCGATGAGGTCGCCCTGCGAGAACTGGCGGCCGGAAAGATTCACGTTCACGGTGAGATGTTCGGGCAGGGCAGGGGCCGAGGTGAGCCAGCGGCACGCCTCGCGGAGCGTCCAACCGCCGATCCGGAAGATCAGGCCGGTCTCCTCGGCGAGATGGATGAACTCGTAGGGCGCCACGATTCCGCGTTCCGGGTGATTCCAGCGAACGAGCGCCTCAAAGCCCGCAGTCGCCTCGTCGGCGAGGGTCACGATGGGCTGATAGTGGAGGACGAACTCGTTGCGCTCGGTGGCGCGCCGCAGCGAGTGTTCGAGCTTGAGCAGGCCCACCGCGCGTTTGTGCATGGATTCGTCGAAGATCTGGAACCGCGCCTTGCCTGTGGTTTTCGCCTGGTACATTGCGGTGTCGGCGTCGCGGAGCATGTCTTCTGCACTCTCGTACTGCGCGCCGCTGAAGGCGATGCCGATCGACACCGTGGCGAAGATGTCCTGGCCGCTCACCCGAAGGGGCGTCTCGAGGGCGCGGAAGATGCGTTCCACCACGCGTCGGGCGTCGTCCTTGTCATCGAGATCGTCGAGGAGGATGGCGAACTCGTCGCCGCCGAGGCGCGCCACCGTGTGCTCGGCGCGCAGCGTGGCCTGGAGTACCTTGGCGATCTGGACCAGGAACTGGTCGCCCGCCATGTGGCCGAGCGAATCGTTCACGACCTTGAAGCGGTCGAGGTCGAGGAACAGGGCCGCGAAGACATGGGTGGGTCGGCGTTTGAGCCTCGCCATCGCGGTGCGCAGGCGATCCATGAAGAGCGCGCGGTTGGGGAGGCCGGTCAGGGAATCGTGCAGAGCGTCGTGAAGGAGTCGTTTCTCGGCCCGGCGGCGTTCCGTGACATCGGCTCCGATCGAAGCCATGCCGCACACCGCTCCTGCGGGGTCGTGCAGGACGGTTGAGTTCCATGAGACCACGCGCGCTTCACCGCGGGCGGTGAGGATCTCGTACTCCTCATGGGGCGCCGTGGCGGCGGCGATGTGTTCCGCGAACGCGATCTTCATGGCCTCGCGCCTCTCGAGGGGGGCTGCGAGTTCGAACCAGTTTCGCCCGACCACGTCCTCCTCGTGCTGGCCGAGCAGTTCGAGCGCGTATTCGTTCGCGAAGGTGACTTCACCCCGGGCGTCGAGCAGGACGGAGACGAGCTGGACGTTTTCGATGAGGTCGCGCAGTCGCCGCTCGGACTCGCGCATGGCGCTTTCGGCCAGCCTGCGATCGGTGATGTCGAAACCCATGGCGAGAATGGCGGGGCGGCCTTCGTGTTCGATGGGGCTGAGAGTGAGGTCGAGCCACGGTTCGGCCCCGGCCGTCCCGTCGAGCTTCAGTTCGAAGCGCGGCGTCGACAGCGTCGCGGGCCCGGTGGTCCCGGTCATTCGCTGCCGCAACGCCGCCCGGGAATCTGCGTGCGCGAGGTCGGAAAAGCGTGTGCCCCCGAGGTCGCCGCGCTTCGCTCCGCCATGGTTCCGCGCCGCCCGATTCGCATAGCGGATCACGTCATTCTCGACGATGAAGACGAGGGCGGTGTTCGCCTCGGTCAGGGCGAGGAAGCGCGCATCCGCGGCGGCCGCCGACGACGAAGGCGAAGCGCCGAGATTCCGAAGGTAGTCAAGAACGCTCAAGGGAGCCGCCCCCCGAAGGCGTGAATCCTCCGATACTGCTCGACCCGCCCCGGCTCCGCGAAGGGGACGCCGTCGCGTTCCAGCCAGGCGTGGGCTTCCTTGAGCGCCATGTCTTCGGTGACCACACCGAAGACGATGCGGGTGTCGATGCCGATGAGACGGAGGTAGCGGTGCAGCACCGCCGCGCGACGCCAGCAGCGTGGCCGGATGAAGGGGATGCCGGCGCCGAGCAGGGTGTCGAGGGCATTGACCACGGAAGCCGCATTCGCACCGGTGTCGCGACGGCCCGTGCGCGGTGCGATCAGGGCGAAGGCACGATCGAGGGGCAGTAACCGAGCCGCGGTCACGACCACGATGTACGTGGCGGCCATCCGCGCCATCAGCAAGGCGCGGCCGGGACTACGCGTCAGGGCGCCCGCGGACCGCAAAGCGAGCCGGATGAGACGCCGCGGACCTACCGGCGTGCCGGGGCCGTTTTCATCCACGCCTCGACCTCTTCGATCGTCCGCGGTACCGTGGCGGAGAGACGCTTCAGACCGCCGTCGGTGAGAAGGAACGAGTCCTCGATGCGCACGCCGATGTTCTTGTACTTCTCCACCGCCGCCTTGACCTTCTCCTTGAACTCGCGGTTGGCCGGGGTGTCCGCCATGTCGTCGAGCGCCTGCGTCCGGATGTAGAGACCCGGCTCGACCACGAAGGTCATCCCCGCGGCGAGCGGCCGGTCGTAGTCGCCGACATCGTGGACATCCATTCCGATCCAGTGGCAGATCCCGTGGGTGTACCACGTCCGGAACTGCTCGCCTTTCGCGTCGGTGATGAGGCCGAGTTTCAGGAGACCGGCCTTGATGACCTCTTCCGAGGCCTTCTCGATGTCGGCGGTCTTGTTACCGATCTTCGCTGCGGCCATGCCCGCCTCCTGCGCGGCGAGAACCAGTTGATAGATCTCCTTCTGGACGGGCGAGAACGTGCCGCTCACCGGCGTCGTGCGCGTGATGTCCCCGGTCAGACCCTGATAGCTCCCGGCGGCGTCGACCAGCAGCAGATCACCCGGCTCCATCTTCCGGCTCGACTCGCCGTAGTGGAGGATCGTCGCGTTCGGTCCGCTGCCGACAATCGACGGGTATCCCCAGCTCATCGCCCCGTTCGCGAGATAGACCTGCTCGATCGCCGCCTCCACCTCGTACTCGAACTTCCCGGGAGCGGTCGCCTTCATTCCCGCCTTGTGGGCGTTGCTCGAGATCAGGACGCTCTTCTCGAGGACCTTCTGCTCGTACGGCGTCTTGACCTGGCGCAGAGCGTGGACCGCGGGCTGCGCGTCGGTGATTGACACGCCGAAATAGCGCTCACGCGCTTTGTTCGCCCACTCGTAAACCTCGGTGAGCGGCTGAGAGATCGCGGGCCGGGGTCCAAGAAGCAGGGCGAGGCTGGCGCGGCCCGCTTTCACCTCTCCATGAAAAGTATTCCACTCGGTAGTGGTCTCGCCCCGCCGCAGTCCGAAATTCCGGCCGCTCAGCATCGAGGCAATGAACGACTCGAACTGCGAGACGAAGTAGACGGTTTCGATGCCGGTGGCCGCGGTGACCTCGGCCTTGGTGAAGATGTGGCCGTTCCAGTGTTCGCGCCGGGCGTTGGGTTCGCGCACGAAGATAACTTCCTTCTTCGTGGCCGCCCCCGGCATCAGGACGAGGATGGTGCCCTCCTGGGCGAGACCGGTGAGATAGAGCAGGTCCGAGTCCTGCCGGTACTCGTAATTTACGTCGGTCGAGTACACCTTCTCGGGCGCGCTCCACGCGATCATGATCGTGCCCGGGGTGAGCGACTGCATCGCGCGGGCCCGCCGCCCCTTGAGATCGTCCTGATACTCGCCGGCCTGCGCCACACCTGTGGCGGCCAGAACGAACAAGGCTACGAGTCCGGCGCAGCGATTCAAACCTCGACCGATCATCAGTTCTCTCTCCTTTGTAGCGGAACGACCCCAATAGTACGGGAACTAAGTGTCTTTTCCCCCCGAAAGTTGCGCACCGAACAGACCTCGGCCAGGGGGCACAGCTACCGTGGTCACACAATGAATAATCCCGTTCCTCGTTTGATTCCTGCCCTGGGCCTCCTCGCCCTGATCGGACTGTCCGCCTGCGGGGGAACAGCTTCAGGCCCCACCGGGCAGCCTTCTCCAACGCCGGTGCCGACGCCGCAGCCGAGGGTGATCCTTGGCACCGGGACCTTCAACGACGAAGCCCCAAACCCCGGTTCCTCGGCCACCAACAGTTTCTTTACCATCCAGACCCAGGCGGGCCGGTTGGACGTGCGGGCGACCTGGGGAACCCCTGCCCTGGTCCGCATCTACATCTACAACGCGACCTGCACCGCGACCCGCCTCGACGCCGGGCAGTGCGAAACCGTGCTTGGGAGCGTAGCGGGAAAGACCAGTCCTTCGCTCCTTAGCGACGTGGGCGTGCCCGATGGCACGATCACCATTCGCTTTGAGAACCTCGGAGTCGGGCCCACCGGTGCTGGAACCTGGGAAGCCGGCCTGATTAAGTACTAGGAGGGCCTTACCTGGGAAAGGCCGCGCTCGGCAGACCCTTCACCAGCTTGAGCGCGTTCTTGTAGTACAGCTTCTTCAGCACCTCGTCGGGGAGCTCCATGCCGTAGAGCTTCCAGAACGCGTGATAGTCGCGGTAGTAGTCGAAATACTCGTCGCCCGTCTCGAACACGCGCCAGTAGTAGGGGAACTCGTCGGGCTGGAAACTGTCCTTGCCGAAGAGGATCCGGTCTTGGTACTTGATGAAGAAGGCCCGCGCGGTGCGGGGCTGGCGGCCGTATTCGGCGAGGACGGCGGCGGTTTCGGGGAAGACGTTTGGATTTACGTCGAGGTACTTCGCGAAGCGGCCGAGGTCGTTCGACAGGTACGCCATGTGGGCGGCGATGAAGGTCGTGTTCCGGTGTTTCGCGAACATCCGATCCCGCTCGGCGAGAAGCTCCTCGAAACGGGGGAACCAGGGATCCTGGTAGCGGCGATCGGGGAAGAGCGCTTCCTCGAGCCAGCGCTCGTTGGTGAAATCGATGGGGTCGAAGAAGGGCGCGGGTTCCGCGGTGTGGATGAGGACCGGGATCTTGAGTTCCGCGCACTTCGCCCAGATGGGATCGAGTTCGGGATCATCGAGGTGCAGCCTGGTGCCGTCCGGCTTCTTGATGCGGAGGCCGAGTTCCTTGAAGATCTTGAGACCGAGAGCGCCCGCCTTCACGTCCTGCTCGAGCTGCGCGGCCGCCTTGAGGCCGAAGCCCTGGGGCACGCCGCTCTCGCGCGGGAAGTCGATATTCGCGAAAAGCACCATTCGGTCGGCATACGGTGAACCCTTGAGAGCGGCGATGCCCTGCTTCAGCCGGTCTCCCGACCCTCCGGAGAGATTCACGAGCACCTGAAGGTTCAGCTTGTCCATCGCGGCGACGACTTCCTTGAGCCGGTCGGCGGCGATGGGGGTCTGGTGGTGAGAGTGGATGTCGATGACGGGGTACTTCGCGCGCGGCCTCAGGTTCTCGGGAACGATGAGACGCGACGTCGGCTTGTACTCGAGGATGGTTGGGGGCGTGAACTCGGGCTTCCGGCCTTCACCGGGCCGCCGGTTCTGGGCGGGGTTTTGTGCCGGGGGCTGGGCCAGGGCCAGGCCGTAGAAGACGCCGATGAGGGCGAGGGATGCGATGGCAAACGAGGTGCGCGGTTTCATGAAGGTGTTCGTCCTTAAGGTGGGGGGGCGGCATTATCCGCCATCCGCGGGTTCAGGCCGCGGCGAGCGTGCTCTCTTGTTGAGGCTCGCGACGCTTTCGAGTGCGAAGCCGTTCGAGGACGAGATAGAAGACCGGGGTCAGGTACAGGGTCAGGAACTGGGAAAAGATGAGACCCCCGACGACCGCGAGGCCGAGCGGACGCCTCGACTCGGCGCCCGCGCCGAGGCCGAGCGTGATAGGCAGCGTGCCCGCGAGCGCGCACATCGT
>CAYNHK010000262.1:0-6013 GCA_964396875.1 uncultured Acidobacteriota bacterium
CCGAAAGCGCAAGCTGCTCGACAAGCAGAAGGAAGGCAAGAAGCGGATGAAGAAGGTCGGCAGCGTCGACATCCCTCAGGAGGCCTTCCTGGCCGTCCTCAAGGTCGACGAATAACTTCCGCTAGTTCTTCTTCGCCGGGGGCTTGACCTTGGGCCGCGGTATGGCGGGCGGTGCGAAGGGCGAATCGTTCCAGAAGTCGATCACGCACTTCCACGGTCCGCCCCCGTTGCGCCGCCACACCGTGAGGTACCGACCCTGCGCGCGCGTGACCTTTCCCTTGGGGTCCGCGAACGTGATCTCGTTGCTTCCCATGGTGTAGCCGAGGTCTCCCGAGGCCGCCACCACGGCCTGCGCGGGTTTCCAGCTGATGGAGAAGAACGGCGTCTTGAGACTGGTGCTCACGTACTTGCGAATCGCGGCCTTGCCGGAAACCGCGGCCACCCCCGGCGGATAGACGACCGCATCGTCCGACCAGTAGGAAAGAATCTTCTCGACGTCCTTGCCCGCCGAGGCGACCCTGGCCCACTCGAGGTCGGTCTGCAGCAGGGCCGCGCGAGCGGGGTCCGCTTTGGCGGGGGTCTGCGCCGAAGCGAGCGCTGGCAGCAGGAAGAGAGCGAAGAGTGTCGATCGGGTCAAGGTGTGCCTCCGGGGGCGCGGTTGACCGAGATTGGCGCGTTTCGCGCCTTCGCGTCAAGTGCTGCGCGCGCGATGCCCCGCAGCATGCCGCCGAAAACGAGCTGGTGAAGGGGATAGAGCGCGTACCAGTACGCGCGCCCGAAGAAGCCGAGAGGATCGAACATCGCGGTCTGACGGATGGTCGCGGTTTCGCCTTCGGTGGTGACCTCGAACTCCAGCCAGGCGCGCCCGGGCACTTTCATCTCGGCGGCGAGCCGCAGCAGGCGATGGCGCTCCAGGGCTTCCACCCTCCAGAAGTCCACGGTGTCGCCGATCCGGAGATCGGTGGGCGAGCGCCGTCCTCGCCGCATTCCGACACCGCCGGCGAGCATGTCGAGGAAGCCGCGCACCCGCCACAGCCAGTTCCATGCGTACCAGCCGGTGAACCCGCCGATCCGTTGGATCGGCTGGAAGGCGTCGGCCGCGGATGCGTCGATCGTGATGGTCCTCGAATCGATCAACCGCGTGCCGAATGGCACGCCCCCCCACGAGGGCAGGTGGCCCGAGGACGAAAGCGCGTCGGACCATCGGGTGGCCTGAAAGTCGCTCTCTTCGTGGGCGAGGGCGCGGCGCAACGCCTCGTCCACCCCGATCGGGCGGATGGCGAAGGCATCGAGGGCCCTGCGGTCCCGAACCACGGTGGAGTGAACGATGCTCTCGATCAGGGTGCGTCCGATCCGGGCGTAGAGCGGCGTGATCAGACCCAGCCAGAGGCTCGAGATGAAGGGCGTCAGCACCGGGACGGGAATCATGATCAGCCGCACCCCCCGCAGGCGCGCATAGGCGCGCATGAGGTCGGCGTAGGACATCTGGTCGGCCCCGCCGATCTCGTACACGCGGTATTGCGACGTCTCCAGTTCGAGGGCGGCCACGAGGTAGGCCAGCACATCGTCGATCGCGATGGGCTGGGCCTTCACCTTCACCCAGCGCGGCGTGATCATGATGGGCAGGCGCTCCACCAGCGCGCGGATCATCTCGAAGGACACGCTCCCGTGCCCGATGATGATGGAGGCGCGGAATTCGAGCACCGGCACCGTCGACCTTCGCAGGATCTGTCCCACTTCCTGCCGGCTGCGCAGGTGAGGCGAAAGGTCTTCCTCCTCGCGTCCCAGCCCGCCCAGGTAAATGATCCGCTCGACGCCCGCGACCTTGGCCGCGTGGCCGAAGTTGAGGGCGGCGCGCCGATCCTGCTCCTCGAAAAGCTGGCCGGCGCCCATGGAGTGGACGAGGTAGTAGGCGACGTTGACCCCCTGAAGAGCGCGGTCGAGACTGGCCCGGTCGAGCGCGTCGCCTTCGACAACCTCCGTGTGGGGTCCCACCCTCGGAGTGAGCATATCGGGCCGCCGCGCCAGGCACCGCAGACGATGACCCCCGGCCTCCAGAGCCTTCACCAGTCGCCCGCCCACGTAGCCGGTGGCGCCGGTGAGAAGGATGAGAGGTCTTTCGATAGCGGCTCCTGTCTAGGCGGTTGAAGGCCCGGTTCCGGGGCGCTTCAGCGCCGCAGCCAGTGTAGTCCCCGCCCTCTCTTCACCCTAAGGGCCCGCCGTCCTCGATGTCGACCTGCGGGCGGCATCAGGCCATCGCCGCGCCGTGCTCCAGGAGCAGTGTGCGCAGGACAGAGCGGTGGCAACGCATCTCATCCGGGCAATAACAGCCAACGGAGAAGTCGGTTTGAAGCGAGAGAGCCGCGAGGAGGGTGAGGAGCCGCCCGCCTTCCGCGCGCGCCATCTCGCTTCGATACTTCTTCGCGAACGAGATCCAGTCCTTCTCCGTGACCGCGTGCCGGCCGAGTTTGACCAGCTCGTCGCTGGGCGCGAGGTCGGGCAGCCAGACGTCGTAGAAGTCGCGCGAGGCGAACTCGTTCTTCGGCACGCCGCGAGGCGGGCGGCGGACCGTGCCGATGCGCAATCCCTCTCCCTTCGTGCGAGGGCTTCCTAGCCGCACCACTCGAATCGCCACCGCCTACCGCTTCTCCGGAGTGGGCTTCGGCCGCGCTGTCGATGGCGAGGAGGGAACGAATCCGGCGAGCAACCGGCTCTTCATGACCGAGGTCTCCGCTATTTCTGGCGCGTCAATTGCGCCGTCGCCACCCACTGCACGACATCGCCCTTGACCGAGCTCCACTCGCCCTCGATGTGATCGGCGTCGATGATCCGCAGGCGCGCCGAATGCATGTGAGAGTCCGTCTCTTTCATGTTCGTGCCACCCTGGCACTTGAAGGCGAATTCATCCGGGTTGGCCCCTGGAACCCGTTTCATGCGTGGCTGATTTCCCGACGTGCAGAAGTGCACCAGCATCAGGTCATCTCCGTCCTGGTGATAGGCGGTCACCATCTCGCCAGGAGTGCCCGGAAACATGGTCTCGAGGACAGTCTTTCCGCCCGATGTGACCTTGTACGAGAGCTTGAACTCGACTCCGCCCTTCTTGCCCCCCTGGTCCCACACCGCGGGGCCTGACCACTCTCCTGAGAGGGCGCTCAAGCGTCCGAGACCTTCGTGGATCGCCGGCCTGGTGGTCTGGGAGGTCGCCGAACCCGCGGCCACCAGGAGGGTCAGGACGAGAGCCGTCACGCGGGGGAGTGTCGTCATGTCGAAGCCTCCAGAGAGGGGAAGGTACGGCCTTTTCGTTGTGCGAAGTGTAGCGTCAGAAAGACCGGCGGTCAGGGCATCAGTATCCGCGCGAGCGCTTCCTCACTTCCCGGCTTTTCCTTGAAAAAGAGCGTCGGCTCGAACAGTTCGAGTTCGAGCAGCAACGGCGCGCCCTGGTCGTCACGCGCTATGTCCACCCGCGCATAGGGAATCTCCGAAACGCCCGCCGTCGCCAGCACGACCCCCGCCATGTCGACGGCATCCTTTCCCGGATCCGCGGGCCGCCCTTCAGGGCCTACGTGCCGGCCGCCCTGGAAGGCCGAGTTCTTCCGAACCGCGTGAGAGTAAGCGCCTCCGAAGAACATGAGGCTGTGTTCGCCACCCTGTTCGACATCCTTCACGAACGGCTGGATCATGATCTCGCGCGCGGCCCGGTGCCGCTCGAGGTAAGCCTGCCCCTCCGGATAACGATCCGTTTCGATTCGGATCGTCTCCCACGAGTCGGCGGAAATTGCGGGCTTGAGGACGACCGTGCCCCAGCCGTGTTCGCTGCAGACCTTCTCGAGGCTCGCGGGCTCGCCAATGCCCACGAAGGCCGTGGGAACCACGTGGATGCGCTTGTCCGTCAGTTCGGTCAGGTATCTCTTGTTCAGATTCCAACGGATGATCCCCGGCGGATTCACCAGGCGCGTCTGCGTCTCGATGCGCTCCAGCCAGTCGCGGAACTCGTCGATCCGGTGGTGGTAGTCCCAGGTGGACCGGATGAGAGCGAGGTCGAGCTTGTTCCACGCGAAATCCGGGTCATCCCAGGACGCGGAGAGAACCAGGGCCCCCCGCCGGGCGAGGGCCACCGCGAGGGGACGGTCATCGTCTTCCATATCCGGGTGTCCGGGGTGCGTGACGAACGCGATCTTCATGGCCGCGGGAGCTTACGCGCACGGCGGCGCCTTGCGCAGGAGGATCAGGCCTGGTCGTAGGCCTGCTTCAGCCAGCCGATCAGCTCCTTGTCGACGCCCTTGATCGAGTCGAGCCGAACCCGGTGGCTGACCATCGAATTGAAGCTCCCGGAAGCCTCGAGGCGGCCGGCGGGCGCCACGCCCTTGAGGTTGATGCCGACATCCATTCGCGTGGCGGTGGACGGCTGAACGAGAGCGAACTGCTTGTTGCGCCTCAGACTCACATTCGCTTTCTTGGGCGCCACCTCGACGTCGCCCCCGAACTTCTGAACTGCGCTCAGGATCGCGTCGTAGATCGGCCGTAGATCGGCCTTGGCTCCCGCGTATTGCTCCGCGACGGGATCGTCGCCGCGAGTAAACGTTCCGCCGCCCGCCACCGAATGGGCGACGAGGTTCGCGTAGCCATGTCCCATCCCGTGCTTCGACTTCAGGAATGAAACCATTTCGCCGTGCTTCCCGAGCTTCTCGGCCTGCACCAGCTTGACCCAGGCTTCCATGGGTTTGCCGGTTTTGGCCTCGAGATTCGCGACCATCGTCGCGGTGGCGTCTTCGACCTTGCCCATGGCTACTTCTCCCGGGTGAGCGCGAAGAAGTGATTGGCGCCCGCGGACTTTCCGTTGGCGAAGAAGGTCCAGCTCGCCTCGAGACGTCCATCGGGCAGGAACCGGATCTCGCCATCATGGATGTAGGAACCGGTCAAGGGATCGAAGTTGGTGCCGCCATCGAAATCGAAGACGAGCTTCGAAGTGGTGGATGCCGTCTTTGAAAGGCGCATGTGCGGCTGGGTCCCGCCCGAGCAGTAGTGAGTCATGATCAGGTCGCCCCGGTCGAGGTGATACATCGAACGCATCTCATGAGGTTCGCCGGGGAAGAGCACTTCCATCACCACGCTGCCGCCCGAGATGACCTCGTAGGAGACCTTGCCCTTGGGCCCGTTGGCGGCGCCGATGGGACCCGACCACACGCCGGCGAGGCCCTTCAGTTTTTCGAAAGCCGCCTTGCCGTCGATGGCGGGAACGGCGGAGGTTTGCGCGGATGCGGCGGGCGACAGCACCAGCGCGGAAAGTAGACCGAGGAACAGCGAGCGGCGATTCATGGGGGGTTCTTCCTTTCAGGGAATCCGTTACTTCTTGTCGTTCAGTTCGGGAATGTTCTGGCGCAGCGTGTCTTTGGGGGCCATGAACATGAAGGCGGACATCATGCCGAGCATCAGCCGGGTCTTGAGGGGCACGTTCCCGGTCTCCACCACGGCCTTGATGTTGTTGAGGATGTCCACCCAGCTCGTGCGGACGGAGTCGGCCGTCTTCTGCTGATCGACGAACTTCGAATGGGTGACCGTGACCCGGGTGACGCCGGCTTTTTCCTCGAGCGTCCATTCCACCAGCGTGGGGGTCTCGGGCAGGTTCGTGAATCGGAAAGTGTGGACGAAACGCCGGGGCGGCACGAACTCGTGGACTTCGCCGAGGATGAAAACGCGTCTGCCGTCTTCGCTGCGGTAGATCATCCTCGAGCCTGGTTTGAAGTCGGTTTCGAGAACGGTGCCGAACATCGGCTTCTGGATCTGTTTGAGTTTCGTGATCTCCGCCCACACGTCCTCGACCGGCGCTTTGATCTCGACGACGTGGACCTGACGTTCTTCCATGTTTTTCTCCCCTTAGGCGCGTTTCAGACGCCGGGTTTCATTCTTCGCGGGCTTGTCGGCCGTTGCCTTGGATTCAACGGTTCGTTTCAGGCCGACCAGGGCCGCGGCCCAGTCGCCCTGATATTTCCCCACCCAGCGCTCGTAGATATGC
>CAYNHK010000263.1:0-5922 GCA_964396875.1 uncultured Acidobacteriota bacterium
ACGGCACGCAGATCGAGGGTCTTTGCCGTGAAGCCTCGGGCGTCAAGGTCGTCGTTGAAATACAAAAGGCCAGCGGTCTTGAGATGGCGCAGTACCGTCTACTGCCCCATTTCGCTGATCTCACGTCTATAAGTCCGGAAAAAGCGTTCCGCCTGGCCGATGAGCCGGGCGCGGAACTCACTTTGCGTGTTTTGGACCTGGTGGCGCCCATCGGCAAGGGCCAGCGCGGCCTCATCGTGTCCCCGCCCAAAGCCGGCAAGACCACGATCCTCGAGCACATCGGCCTCGCCATCGTCAAGAATCACCCCGAAGCGCACCTCATGCTGATGCTCGTCGACGAGCGGCCCGAGGAAGTCACGCACTTCAAGCGAGTCCTCGGTATGGCGGAGATTCTCGCCTCCACTTCGGACTCCGCCTCGGATGCCCACATCCGTCTCGCTCGTCTATGCCTCGAGCGCGCGAAACGAATGGTCGAAGCGAAGAAGGACGTCGTCATCCTTCTCGACTCGCTCACCCGTCTTGGCCGCGCGAGCAATCGCGAGACCGGCCCCGGGGGGCGCACCATGTCGGGCGGCGTCGACTCCCGCGCCCTGCAGTTCCCGCGTCAGTTCTTCGGAGCCGCGCGCACCTGCGAGGGCAACGGATCGCTCACCATCATCGCCACCGCGCTCATCGAAACCGGGTCGCGCATGGATGAAGTCATTTTCCAGGAGTTCAAGGGAACCGGGAACATGGAAATCATCCTCGACCGGCAGATCGCCGAGCGGCGCATCTTCCCGGCCGTCGATGTTCTGAAGTCCGGCACGCGTCGCGAAGAACTGCTGATGACCGCTGATGAATTGCGTCAGCGCCACACCTTGCGTCGTGCGCTCGCGGAGATGAGTTCCATCGAAGCGGCCCAGTTCCTCAACGACCGCCTCTCGAAGACCCAGACGAACCGCGGTTTCCTCGAGACCCTGGTTCCGCCGCCCACGACCGCTCGACGGTTGTTGAGGTAGGCCTTGGGCCGCCCGGATCAGCGAATGGCCACTCGTCCGAAGTACCGATCCATCCACGCCACGGTTTCGCTGATCATCTCCTGACGCGGGAGGTTGTGGCCGGTCTCGTAGACGACCCAGCGCTTGTCGGGCTCGCGGACCCCGAGCAGGTTGAACATGAAGCGCTGTGACACGTCCACCGGGAAGAACAGGTCGTAGCGTCCGTTCAGCATGAGGCTCGGCACCATGACCCGCGGTGCGAAGTTGATCGCTTCGACCTCGGGGCGGGCGCGCTGTGAATAGAATCCGCCGACGTAGAAGATCGCGAGCTTGAAACGCGGCTCGGAGGCGACCATGATCGTTCCCATGGCGGCGCCCCAGCTCCGACCAAGGTACCCGATCTTGTCGTGCGCAATGTCGGGGCGCGTTTGGAGATAGTCGACGGTGCGTTGAACGTCCTTCGACCACATGATGACGTGATCACGGAACAGCGCGGTCATGGCCGGAAAGTCGGAGGTCAAATCGTCCGCGCGCTCGTGGGTGGCCTTGTAGATCGGGTAGACGAACGCGCGGCCGCTGCGGATGAGAAAGTCCTGATCGCGCAGGAAGCCCGTGAGCCCGTCCTCGCTCGAGCGCTGGTGGAGGGCGTTGATGCCAGGGAAATACACGACGGTCTGGAACGGCGGCTGGGCGCGCTTCGGCAGGAAAAGGTGCACGATCAGGCGCTCGCCGCCGTAGCCTGCGTTGATCTCGATCGTCTCGTGCCGCCAGTCGCGCGGCGCATCGTCGTCGGCCCGCAGCACCGGCCCGAGGTCGCCGCGGTCGTACGCGTACTGCGCCTTCAAAGCGTTGAACACCTCGTCGGACACCGGGCGCTCGCGGCTGAAATCGCGGAACTCGAACGGCACGCGATCGGTGAACCTGGCGACCAGCGGGCGCTCTTCGGTCAGCTTCATGCAGCGGAACCCGAACGCGGGGCCGCGATCCCAGGGCGACCGCGCGTCCGCGTCGTTGAAGAAGTAGGCGGGATCCGACCAGCCGCCGCCGAGGGTGTAGCGCTGATCGGCGGCCGCTTCGTTCCAGCACCATTCCTTGATGTTGCCGGCCAGGTCCTGCGTGCCGTAGCGGCTGACCGCGCCGGCCTGTCCGACGGGCAGCGGCCCGTCGGCGAAGTAGCGGCCTCGCGGCAGCAGCACGCTGCTCGTGGTTCGCCGATCGGCGATGATGCTCCAGTGGAAGATCGTCGGCAGGCGCTTGCCCGCAAACTCTGCGTAGGCCGCTGCTTCGTACCAGCTTACGCCGCCGACGGGCAGGTCGTCCTTGCCTTCCGGATAGGTACCCACTTCCCACGTCGCCGGACCAGGCCGCCCGGTCTTGTCGCGAAACCCCGTCATGGCGGCGTCCCAGGGCACCTCCGCGCCGCCTCGAATGAAGGGCTCCTTCCAGTAGCGGCGATCACGATATCCGCCCGCATCGACGAAGCGCTTGAAGTCGCGATTCGTGACCTCGGTGCGATCGATCCAGAAATCCTCGAGCTCGAAGGCCGGGATGTGCTCGAGGCCGGCCATGGCCAGAAGCTGGGGCCCGCGCGGCGAGGCTCGCACCATGCCGGAGGGCCGGCGATCTGGCGTATCGAGCACGAACGTGTGGGGGACATCCGGTCCGAGCCGGAGCAGGGCGATATAGCGGCCGAGCAGGCCGACATCTTCGACGGGCACAAAGCCGTCCTTCTCGATCCTCCACTCGAGAATCCCGCGAGGAATGCTCCGGCCCCGGACGGGGGTCTGGCCGAGCCGCTGCCAGGGCTCCCGCGTCTCCCCGTACGGCCGGTAGGACACAGCAGCCCCGTCGGGAACGGAATCGATGTCGATCGTGCGCGAAACAGCGTCGAAGAGCCGCCGCCACTCCGCATCCGTACCCACGTACGGCTCGATCCGCCGCGCCAGAGCGAACGTCTGATACGGCTGCTCGCGTTCCACGAGGCGCGCGAGTTCCGGAAGATCGCGATCTCGCGCTGACCGGAACGCCGAGGCCCGAGACAGGTACGTCCATCCGCCGAGAGCAGCGACCGCGGCGATCGCGGCGATCAGCGTCAGCTGGCGGGCCCGGGACATCGGCGTGCCCCTCCCGGCGAGACCGGCGTCGGGTGGGGCGGTCCGGTGCTCCCCGGCAAGCCGGACGATGTCGGCCGCGGTCAGCGTCCGGTCGGCGCGCGGCTTCTGCAGCGCGGACTGGACGATGGATTCGAGCCACGGCGGCACGTCGGGACGGAGTTGAGCCAGCGGTACCGGCGTAGTCTCGAGGATTGCGCGCATGGTTGAGAATGCGTTGTCGCCGCGGAACGGCTTGATGCCCGTGAGCATTTCATACAGGGTCACCCCGAGAGCCCACACGTCCGCGGCCGCGTCCGCCGGCTCGCTCCGGACCTGCTCCGGCGCCATGTAGGCGATGGTCCCCAGGGTCTCGCCATCGGTCGTCAGGTGGCTCACGGTTGCGCCGTCCGTGGACGACTGCCGCGCGAGGCCGAAGTCGAGGATGCGCACGTGACCATCGGGACCAGCCATGATGTTGGCTGGCTTCAAGTCACGGTGCACGATGCCTGCGGCATGGGCATGGGCCAGGCCGCTTGCGATCTGTCGAAGCATGGAGACGACGTCGGGCAGAGGCAGGGGGCCGGCGCCCAACCGTTCCCTGATGGTCGTGCCGGCGCAGTAGGCGAGCGCGATGAACGGCATCGATTCCCATTCGCCGATCTCGTAGACCGCAGCGATGTTCGGGTGATCGAGCGCGCCCGCGATGCGAGCCTCGCGCACGAGTCGCCGCACGGCGGTATCGTCCTTCGCGGTGCTCGCAGCAAGAAACTTCAGCGCGACGTTTCGTTTCAGCCTTGTGTCTTCGGCGAGGTAAACGACACCGAGACCCCCGGCGCCGAGCGGCGCCTGGACCACGAAGTGACCAATGCGCGTGCCGGCGTCGATCATCATGGCGAAGCGGATCTTAGGCGAAACAACCGAACGCGATCGGCGGCGAGATCGTCGTAACCAGGGACCTCGGGCGTGCTCCTCGGCCTCGAGACGGCGTTCTCGCCTGCGGTGAAATAATCCCCGACATGAAAGCCTTTCGCGGTTTCCTGGTTTTGGCCTGGTTCGCCTCGACGGCGTTCGCGCAAACCCCGGCTCGAAACGTCGTCGTCGTGACTCTCGACGGCCTTCGCTGGCAGGAGATGTTCGGCGGCGCGGACGAGGCGTACTTCAAGCGGGACGCGAAGGGCGTCATCGACCCGGTCGCGAAGAAGTACGCGGGCGGCACCGCGGAAGAGCGGCGCGCGCTGCTGATGCCCTTCATGTGGAACGTCATCGCGAAGCAGGGCCAGATCTTCGGCGATCCGTCTCAGCGGAGCCGGTCGCACGTGACCAACGGCCTGTGGTTCTCCTACCCCGGCTACAACGAGATGCTCTCGGGAGTGGCAGATCCGCGTGTGGACAGCAACAACAAGGTGCCCAACCCGAATGTCACCGTGCTCGAATGGTTGAACGGCCGTCCCGGCTTCGTGGGGAAGGTGTCCGGATTCGGCTCCTGGGACGTGCTGCCCTTCATCCTCAACACCGAGCGGTCTCATCTCCCCGTGGGGACCGGCTTCGTGCCCGTCCCCGATCCGAAGACCTCGCGTGAGCGTGAGATCAACGAACTCGCCGCGGACCTTCCCGCGTATTGGGGCTACGGCACGTTCGACGCCCCCATCGTCTACGCGGCGATCGAGGATCTCAAGACCCGTCAGCCGCGCGTCCTCTACATCATGCTCGGCGAGGGCGACGAGTGGGCGCATGAAGGCCGATACGATCTGTACCTCGATGCCACGAAACGCGCGGACCGTTTTATCGAACGGATCTGGAACACGCTGCAATCGCTCCCGGAGTATCGCGGCCGCACGACTCTGCTCGTCACCACCGACCACGGCCGTGGCGCCACGGTGAAGGACTGGTCGGATCACGGCAAAGACGTGCCTGCCGCCGAAGACACCTGGATGGCCGCTCTCGGCCCCGCGGTGCCCCCGCTTGGCGTGCGGAAGAAAGTGACGGTCACAACTTCACAGTTCGCTGCCACCATCGCGGCCGTGCTGGGAGAGGACTTTTCTCAGGCGAGGCCGCAGTCCGCTCCGCCGCTTCCGCTGCGTCCGCAGCCCTAGGAGCCCGTGGTGAAAGTCAGCCGACATTCGACGAACGCTGCATCCCGGCTGGACTGCGTTGCTCGTCGGCCGAATATTCTCGATATTCGCGCCTCCTCGGCGCCTTGCCATCCGGGCGCATCGCTCGTCTCGGTGTTACGGCGGACTTTCACCACGGACTCCTAGTCCTTGATCCCAGCGTCCCGCGTAACCTAGTCTTGACCGCGTCAAACAAGGAGAGCTGAAGCATGGAGAGCGAAACGCATCGCTGGTATTCGGACCGCATCGGCCGCGACGTCCACATCCGGGTCTACGGCCATTTCGGGCAACCGGTTCTGGTCTTTCCGACCAGCGGCGGCGATGAGAGCGAATACGAGGGCCAGGGGATGTTCGACCATCTTGGCCACCACATGCAGGCCGGGCGGGTCAAGTTCTTCTGCGTCAACTCGGTCAACAACGACTCCTGGTACAACAAGAAGATCCATCCCGCGGACCGGGCGAAGTTCCAGGTGGCCTACGACGCGGCCATCGCCGAGGAGGTGCTGCCTTTCATCGAGCACCACTGCTCGGCCAAGGGCATCGCTATCACCACCACGGGCGCTTCCTTCGGCGCTTACCACGCGGCGAACACGCTCTTCAAGCATCCTACGCGGGTGCGCCGCTGTCTCGCCCTCTCGGGGGTTTACGACCTCCGCAGCTTCATGGACGGCCACTTCGACGACAACTTCTATTTCAACAACCCCGTCGACTACATGGCGAACCTGACCGACTGGAACATCC
>CAYNHK010000264.1:0-5915 GCA_964396875.1 uncultured Acidobacteriota bacterium
GTGCCGCCACCCCGGGCCGAGCACGTGATCGCCGCATGCCTGAAACGGCTGGGCGCAAAAAGCGCAGAGGTTCCTGCGTCATTCCCGCTCGGTCTGGCGCGGAAACTCGAGATGCTGAAGGTCCGCCTCCAGGTGGCCCGAGAGCCCTTCTGGCCGGAACGGGAGATCAAGACCCGCGACGAGGTAAAGAAAATCGAAACGTCGCTTCGCGCCGCCGAGGCGGGCCTGCTCGCGGGAATCGAGGCCCTGCGGTCGACGACGATCGGGCGTGACGGCTGGCTGCGAAAGGGTGGATCCAAGTTCACTTCCGAGGACCTCCGTGGTGTGGTCGATTCCACGATCCTCAAACTCGGCGGCATTCCCGTGCGGACGATCTGCGCCGGCGGCGATCAGGCAGTGGACCCGCACGAGATCGGCCACGGCCCGCTACGCGCGCACTCGCCGATCGTCATGGACATCTTTCCGCGATCGCAGGCCACCGGATACTTCGGCGATCTCACCCGCACGGTGGTGCGCGGCCGGGCAAGCGACAAACTCAAGGAAATGTACGCACTCGTCGAAGAAGGCGTGCGCCTCGGGCATCGCTCCATCCACGATGGCGCCGATGGCCGAAAGATCCACGAAGACATCCTCGCCCTCTTCAATTCGCGCGGCTTCAAGACCGGGATGAAGGGCGGACGCATGCAGGGCTTCTTCCACGGCACGGGCCATGGGCTCGGCCTCGAGATCCACGAGGCGCCCTCCATCTCGCGTCGAGGCTCCCTCCTGCGGGCGGGTCACGTCGTAACCGTCGAACCGGGTCTGTACTACCTCGGCCTCGGCGGTGTCCGGATCGAAGACGTGGCGCTCGTGACGAAAACGGGATCGCGAAACCTGACTCGCGTGCCGAAGTTCCTGGAGATCTGAAACCGCTCAGCGGTCGGCGACCCAGTAGCCGCTTCGGGTGTGGACATCGCCCTTCTTTCCGCGGAGCTTCAGTTCGATCTTGTGCCACCCGGATCGCTTGACGTTCTCCGGCGAATAGCGAAGGACATAACGTCTTCCCATGGCGTCGGCGATCGCCGCGAACGCCGTCTTCAGCCGGTCCAGCGATTCCGCTTCCCAGTACCTTCCCCCGGTCGTCTCCGCGATCTGGCGCAGCGCCCAGCTGCTCTCGAACTCGAGCGATCGTGTGCCTTCCGCGGGGAGCATGTGGCCGCCGAACCGATCGGGACTGTCGCCGCCGGCGACCCGCGCCACGGGCGCCTGCAGGCTCACCACATGGACAACGACGTTTGAACGCTCCGCGATCACCCGAACCTGGCGAGGGTCGAGCCAGCTGAGATTGTCGACGCCATCGGTGAAGAGGACGACCAGACTCCGTCCGCTCGTCTTTGGGAGAGTCATGGCGGCGTAGAGCGCGTCCAGCACCGGCGTTCCACCTCCGGCTCGGACCTTGTCGAGCGCGTTCCTGATCGCGGCCTTGTCGGTCGTCGGCGGAACGAGCCAGTCGATGGAGTCTGAGAAGGTCAGCAGCGTCGCCTCGTCCTCGGCCCGGAGCGTGGCGAGAAGGGCCTGGCTCGCCGCCTTGAGAGCTACGAGTTTTTCTCCATCGAGGCTGTTGCTGGCATCGAAGGCAAGGACAGCGAGGAGAGGCTGGGAGTCTCTCGCGACGAGATCGAGTTGCTGTGCGACGCCGTTGTCGCGCAATTCGAAGTCGGTGGCCAGAAGGCCACTTACCGGGGCGCCCCGCTGTGAAACGAAAGCGTCGATGTAGACGCTCTCCACCGATGCGCCGAACACTGGCGGCGCCTGCTGCGAGACCTGAGGGAGCAAGGCCCAACCGAGAAGAGCGGCGAGGGCAAGTCCCCAGGAGTTCATGGCCGAAGGCCCTGACGGAGACCAGCCAGGATCTGCTCGCCGACCGGGGTCTGGACGATGAGATAGGGCACCCAGGGATCGAAACTCCTTCGACGCCTTGCGGCATCGAGCCCGGTGGCGAGAATCTCCCGGGCGGACTCAGGGTCGCCCTGAAGGAAACGAACCTGGGAGAGGGCCACCGCCGCGGGACCGGAGTCGGGTTCGATGGATAGGGCGACGCGGTACTGCTCCTCGGCGCCGGACAAGTCCCCCCGGCCCTCGAGAACGCGGCCGAGGAAGAGATGGGCCAGATACTGAACCGGTCCCTCGCCGGCCTTCGAGAGAATCCTCTCGAAGCAGGCGCGGGCCTCATCCGCCCTCTGGAGTCGCCACAAAACGCGGCCCAGGCGCAGACGCGCCTCCGCGTGATCGGGCGAGAGGGCCAACACATCCTCGAAGGCCTGGCGGGCGGCCTCCCACAGGCCGCGTATTCTCGCGGCCTCGGCATCCCGCCGCCTTGCCGCCGATGGAGGCAGATCCACCGAACCCGGTGCGGGTGGAAGTACAAAGAAGGCGCCTGTCTCCGAAGCCACCGCAAGCGCCATCTTGAGCGGGACGTCCCGCGGAAGGAACCGGAGCCCGGCGCGCGCCCATGATTGCGACTCGTTGAAGCAGTGGGACCATTGGGCCTGTTGAGCGATCGCCAGGTACAGGGGCCGCAGGAACGCTCCGGCCTCGGGATCGATCAAGAGAAGGATAGCGGTGAGGTGGTCGATGATCTTCGCGTGATCGCCAATCCCGCATTGAGCCACATGCTCACTGATCGGAGGAGAGAACTGGTCCAGAAGCTCGCGGTCGACATGAAGCAGAAGCGCCGCTCTGAGAGGAAAGTGCGAGAAGGCCGGGCGGGTGGGACAGGCCGGGCACTTGCGGATCGACACCACGGCATCGCTCAGCTCTTCCGCGTGTTTGCGAATGCGAGCCTCGCTCCATCCGCCGAGCAACGCCAGGGCCGACGCCTCTTCACCTGAGGCGTAGAGCCTGACCATGCTGACGTAGTCCTCCGGCAACGCGGGCACGCTCTGCGCGTGGACGGACGACGGAAGAGCCAGGCCCGCGCCAAGAAGTACGGCGGCCAGAGCCAGCGCTTTAGAGCCACTCATCGATCGAAGACCCAGTACCCGCTTCGTGCGCGCACCTCGCCTTTCTTTCCTCGGAGCTTGAGGTCGATCTTGTGCCACCCGGGTCGCTTGACGTTCTCGGGTACGTAGCGCAAAACGTACCTCCGGCCCATCGATTCCGCGATCGCGGCAAAGACGGTCTTGAGGCGCTCCGGGGACTCGGCTTCCCAGTACCTCCCGCCCGTGGCCTCGACGATTTTCTGAAGCGCCCAGGCGCCTTCGTGTTCGAGACTGTGCATCTCGTCAACCGACGTTGAAGGGGTGTTTGGTCCAGTGGGCCCAGCCGTGCCGCGGGCCCGCTGCCCGGGGGCACGCAAGCTCACCACATACACGAGGGCGTTCGAGCGCTCGGCCACGGAACGGAGACGACGACCGTCGAGCCAGCTCACATTGTCGACGCCGTCCGAGAAGAGAACCACCAGGGTACGTCCTGTCCACCTCGGGAGTGTGATCGCCGCGTAGAGCGCGTCCATCACCGCCGATCCGCCGCCCGGACTGAGGCGATCCAGGGCCCGACGAACCTCGGCCTTGTCCTCCGTCGGCGGCGCGAGCCACTCTATCTGGTCGGAGAAAGTGAAGAGAGTGGCCTGATCCTCGGGCCTGAGCGCCTCCAGAAGCGCCTGGCTCCCGGCCTTGAGACCGTCCAGCTTGTCTCCCGCCAGGGAGTTGCTGACGTCGAACGCGAGCACCGCAAGCAGGGGGTGGGTTTCGGAGGCGGCAAGTTCGAGCTGTTGAACAACTCCGTTGTCGCGCAACTCGAAATCGGATGCGAGGAGTCCAACCACGGGATCTCCCCCCCGCGACACGAAGGCATCGATATGGACGTACTCGACTGCGACTCCGAATTCGGGCCGTGCCTTTTGAGGCGGCTGGGCAAGCGATGGAACAAGAAGCAGAAACGAAGAGAGAGCGGCGAGTTTCATGGCCGGAGGCCCCGTCCGAGTTCAGCGAGCATGGCCTCTCCTTCCGGAGACTGAATCACGAGGTAGGACACCCAGGGGTCCACACCGGCCCCGGGCCGAACCCTTTCGATGGAAGCCGTCAGAACTTCGCGGGAGGACTCGGTGTCGCCTTGAACGAAGCGCATATGCGAAAGGGCCACCGCCGCCCTTTGCGACCCAGGCTGCAGATCGAGGGCCTGGCGATATTGCTGCTCGGCCTCCGGCCACTGGCTTCGATCTTCATGGATCTGGCCGAGAAACAAGTGGGCGAGGTAACGAAGGTCGACGTTCGTCGAACTCGCGAGCACCGCCTCAATGTGCGGTCGCGCCGCCTCCGCTTGTCCAAGACGCCATAGGACTCGACCCAGACGCAGGCGCGCTTCGAACAGGCCGGGCGCCGTCGCCACCGCAGCCGCGTACTCCCCGCGGGCCGTATCCAGAATGCTCTTCAGTCGCAGAGCCTCGGTCTCACGCTGCCGAGCGATGGAGGGGAGAAGCCCCGGCGTGCGTGGCGCCGGCTTCGGGGCGAAGAAGGCGTCGGTCTCGGATGCGATCCCAACCGACAGGATGAGAGGCCCGTCTTTTGGAAACAGCTTCAGACCGGCCTGCGCCCACGAGCGCGACTCGACCAGACAATGCGACCACAGGGCCTGACGAGCCATGGCCAGGTAGAAGGGCCTCAGGAAGTCGCCCGCCTTGTGATCGACCAGCACGAGGATCGCGGAAAGGTGCGCCACCGCCTGGGCGTGGAGGCCCGTATCGCACCGAATCACCTGCTCGCCCCTCGGAGGATGGAGGTTCTCCTGGATCTCGCGCCGGGCGTGGAGCAGCAGGGCCGCACGGATTTGTGTGTTCGAAAACGCGAGTGAGCCCGGACATCGCAGACACCGACGGGTTTCCACCTCGGCTCTCATCAGTTTGCTGATATGCGCGCGGACCTCGGACTTGCTCCAGGCCGCGAGGCGAGCAAGTGCCTCGGTCTCATCACCGGCCGCGTAGAGGTCGACTATGTCTTCGAAGTCCGGCGAGCGCTGCGCGGAGGCCGGGGTCTGGAGCGGGGACGCAAGGATCGCGGCGGCGGCCGTGAGGGCCACGGCAAGAAGGGCCGTCAGACGGTGGGCCAGCGGCATGGCGAGGCTCCGGTCTCAGGGAACTCCAGATTCCTGTAGCGCTTGAAGTGTCGCTTTCACGAAGGTCTCGACTTCGGGGGGTGACGACGTGAAATGCACGACGAACGTGGCGCCCGCGGGGGGTTCGGCCTCGAGGACCTTGCCGTACAGATCGCCCGGGATCCACTGACCGTTGGTGCTTCGAACGTGAAGCTTGATATTCGTGAGCGGTGGAACGGTCACTCCCGCCTTCACCGCCGCCGCCTTCGCGGAAAGGGCCACGAACGAGCCCTTGAATTCCTCGTCGCCCACCGCTTTTCCGTCGATCACGAAATAGTCGATCGCGATCTCTTCCTTGAGGGGAAGGAGCTCGGCGCTTTGGGTCTGCAGATGGAGGTTGAAGGGCTCACCGACGCCGCGCAGATCATGGGCGATCATCGGCTCCTTGAGCCCCTTGGCCTTCACCGCCATCTGGCCGCCCACGCTCACGCCGGAGCCGGCCGCGAGGTACGTGGTGTCCGAGATGAGGATCTGGCCGCCGATGGTGTAGGTCTCGATGCGCGAGGTGAGGTTCACCGCCGTGCCCACGACGCCGTACTTGGCGCGCTGCTCCGACCCGATGTTGCCCACGATGACCTCGCCCGTGTGCAGGGCGATGCCCATCTCGATCTCGGGCAGCTCATTCTTGCGGTTGTATTCGTTCACCGCGTGCATGGCGAGCTGCATCTCGACCGCGCAGGCGATGGCGCGCTTCGCGTCGTCTTCCCGGCCGACGGGGGCTCCGAAAATCGCGAGGATGGCGTCGCCGATGAACTCGTCGATGGTGCCCTTGTGCTTCTTGATGA
>CAYNHK010000265.1:0-5889 GCA_964396875.1 uncultured Acidobacteriota bacterium
GTGCTGGTCAACAACGCGGGCATCACCCGCGACAACCTCCTGCTCCGCATGAAGGCCGCGGAATGGGACGACGTGATCGCCACCAATCTCACGAGCGTCTTCATCTCGACCCAGGCGGTCATGAAGCCCATGCTCAAGCAGCGCGCCGGCTCGATCATCAACATCGGCTCGGTGGTGGGCCTCACCGGAAACGCCGGCCAGGCGAACTACGCCGCGGCCAAGGCGGGCCTGATCGGATTCTCGAAGTCGGTGGCGAGAGAAGTGGCGTCACGGGGGATTCGCGTCAACGTGATCACTCCGGGCTTCATCGATACCGACATGACGAGCGCCATGCCGGACGCCGCGAAGCAGGCCCTGCTCGCTGACATCCCGCTCGGCCGCACCGGCGCGCCAGCGGATATCGCGTCCCTCGTTGTGTATCTCGCGTCTTCGGCTTCCGCGTATGTGACCGGCCAGACCATCTCGGTGGATGGCGGCTTCCATATGTAGAATCCGCAGGAACCACGTTCCTGTGCGATCGTTGGGCCGAAGCGGTTGGGGTCAGGCACTCCCTAGCTTCTGGATATAGTAGAAAACCTGCAAGAGGAAAAAAATGGAATCGCTTGAAGCCCGCGTTAAAAAGATCATCGTTGAGCAGCTCTCGGTAGAAGAAGAAGCCGTGAAATCCGAGGCCAAGTTCGTCGACGACCTCGGCGCGGACAGCCTCGACACCGTCGAACTCGTCATGGCCCTCGAAGAGGAGTTCGAGTGCGAGATCCCCGACGAAGACGCCGAGAAGATCAGCAACGTTCAAAGCGCGATCGACTACATCACCAAGCACGCGAAGAAGTAGCCGGCCCGCCCGGACCGACCGGGTGAGGGGGCGTTCCTCAATCATGAGACGAGTAGTTGTCACTGGCCTCGGAGTGGTCTCTCCCCTCGGGATAGGGGCGGAGCCCACCTGGGAGGGTCTCCTCGCCGGGAAGTCCGGGGCGGGGCCGATCACGCTTTTCGACTGCTCGAGGCACACCACGAAGTTCGCGTGCGAAGTGAAGAACTTCGACCCGCACGTCTTCTCGGACAAGAAGGAAGCGCGCAAGATGGATCGTTTCATCCAGCTCGGCGTCGCGGCGAGCGAACACGCGATCAAGGACTCCGGCCTTACCTTCACCCGTGAAGAATCGGAGCGGGTCGGCGTTTTCATCGGCAGTGGCATCGGCGGCTTCGCCACCATCGAGCGCGAACATACGGAAATGATGACGGGCGGGCCGAGGCGCATCTCGCCGTTCTTCATTCCCTCGGCCATCATCAACCTCGCCGCCGGCTGGGTCACGATCCGGACGGGCGCCCGGGGCCCCTCATCTGCCACCGCCACCGCCTGCACCTCAAGCGCGCACTCGATCGGCGACGCGTTTCGTGTGATTCAGCGCGGCGAAGCCGACGTGATGATCGCGGGCGGCAGCGAGGCGGCGATCACCGGCCTTGGCGTCGGCGGTTTCAACGCGATGCGCGCTTTGTCGACCCGGAACGAAGAGCCCGAACGCGCTTCGCGCCCCTTCGACAAGGATCGAGACGGCTTCGTCATCGGGGAAGGCTCCGGGATCCTGATCCTCGAAGAGTTGAGCCGCGCGCAGGCGCGCGGCGCGAAGATCTACTGCGAACTCGTGGGCTACGCCATGACTTCCGACGCGCATCACATCACGGCGCCCTGCGAAGACGGAGACGGGGCGGCGCGCGTGATGGCGAAGGCGATCCAGGACGCGCGGATCCGGCCCGATCAGGTCGCGTACGTGAACGCGCACGGCACCTCGACTCCGGTGGGCGACCAGATCGAAGTCCTGGCCCTGAAGACGGTATTCGGCGAGCACGTCAAGAAGCTCGTGGTCGGTTCCACCAAGTCCATGACCGGCCATCTGCTCGGCGCCGCGGGCGGGCTCGAGGCGTCGATCACCGCCCTCGCCATCCGCGATCAGAAAGTTCCACCCACGATCAACATCGATTCCCAGGACCCCGAGTGCGACATCGACGCCGCGCGTGAAGGGGCGAGGTCGCTCGCGATCGAGTACGCACTGTCGAACTCGTTCGGTTTCGGCGGAACCAACGGGGCACTGGTCTTCAAGCGCTTCGCCGCCTGAAGATCTCTTCTTTCAAAGTTTAGAAGCTCAGCAAGGAAGCCCGCATGAAGATCATCGTCTGCGTGAAGGTGGTGCCCGACACCGCCTCGCGTCTCAAAGTCGCCGAGGACGGCGCTCAGATCGCCCAGAACGACCTCACCTGGATCATTTCGCCGTACGACGAATTCGCGATCGAGGAAGGACTGAAGCTTCGCGAGAAGCTCACCGGAGAGGTCATCCTGCTCTCGATCGGGCCGGAGCGCGTGGCCGCGGGCCTGCGTAACGGTCTCGCGATGGGGGCCGATTCCGCGCATCAGGTCCACGATCCGCTCTTCGAGAACCTCGATGCCGCGGGTCGCGCCACCGTTCTTGCCGCTGCGATCAAGCATCTGGGCGGCGCCGATCTCATCCTGTGCGGGCACCAGGGGGTGGGAGAGGACGATTCGCAGACCGCCGGGCTCCTCGCGGGCGCTCTGGACCTGCCCGTGGTTTCGATGGCGATCAAACTCGATGTCGAGGGTGCGACCGCGGTGGTCGAACGCGAGGTGGAAGGCGGCATCGAGGTCTGGGATACCTCGCTCCCGGCGGTGATCACCACGCAGAAGGGGCTCAACACACCTCGGTACGCGGGGCTCAAAGGCATCATGGCCGCGAAGAAGAAGCCGATGGGCGTGATCGACGCGGCGACGCTGGGGCTTGCCGCCGATGCCCTCGCGCCGCGAACCGATCGACGTTCCATGACGTCCCCCGCGGACCGCCCGCCCGTGAAACTCATCCCCGGTGATCCAAAAACCCAGGCGAAGGAGCTCATCCGCCTGCTCCACGAAGAAGCGAAGGTTATCTAGCCATGGCCAACACCATTGTGACGTTCGCGGAAACCCGGGGCGGATCGTTGCGTCGTCCGTCGCTCGAGGCGGTCTCGGAGGCCCGGCGGATCGCCGATGCGTCTTCGGGGAAGGTTGTGAGCGTCATCGTGGGCGCAGCGAACGACGCGGCAGCTTCTACCCTCGCCTCGCACGGCGCCGACAAGGTGGTCTGTTTCACCGCGGCCGCCTTCTCGTCCTATTCGTCGGAGTCCTTCGCGCGCGCGCTTGCGAAGGTGGTGGAGACGGAAGCGCCGGGCGCTTTGCTCATTCCCTACACCGCGATGGGGAAGGATCTCGCCCCGCGCGTGGCCTTTCTCACTGGCGGCGGCCTCGTATCGGACTGTTCATCGCTGGAAGTGGCGGAAGGACGCCTCGTCGCGAAGCGGGCCCAGTATTCGGGCAAGTTCATCTCGACATTCGGCTGGACCACGAAACTGCAGATCGCCACGCTGCGACCGAACGTGTTCGCGCTCACCTCGCCCGTCCCGGATCGCGCCTGTGAGGTCGTGCAGGACGATGTCGACGCCGCCTCGCGTGCCCGCGTTCGTGAGTTCCGCGCCAAGGATGGCGGCAAGAAGGAGCTGGCCGAAGCACAGATCATCGTCTCCGGCGGCCGGGGCCTCAAGGCTGCGGAGCATTACAAGTTGATCGAGGATCTTGGCAGCGCCATGGGTGCGGCTATCGGCGCCTCGCGAGCGATCGTCGACGACGGCTGGGTCTCGCACTCGTTCCAGGTCGGCCAGACGGGTAAGACGGTCTCGCCCACGCTCTACGTTGCCTGCGGTATATCCGGCGCCATCCAGCATCTGGCCGGCATGTCCTCGTCGCGGGTGATCGTCGCCATCAACAAGGATCCCGAAGCGCCGATCTTCAAGGTCGCCAACTACGGAATCGTGGGTGATCTGTTCGAGGTCATTCCCGCCCTGACCGCCGAGGCCAAGGCCCACTTCGCCTCACGCGCGTAGCGTCAGGAGGAGACTTCATCCTCGAAGATGAAGGTGCTCCGCCCGATGCGGATCTGATCCCCGTGGCGGAGGATCGCTTCCTCGACCGGGTCGCCGTTGACCCACGTCTTGTTCCGCGAGCCGAGGTCGATCAGCCGGAACGTCTTGCCCTGGCGTTCGATTCGACAGTGCTGGGCGGAAACCGGGTCGTCGGGAAGGACCAGGTTGTTGGTGATGGCCCTGCCGATGGCGATCACCGGCGCATGCAGAGGAACCACCCGGCTCGCCCACGCAGCCACCGCGGTCTCCCGCAGTCGCGGCGGATCCATGGCGTGCCCGGTCTGATCCGACACGGTGGGCAACACCGCGTTCTCGGGAATGGCCTTGATCTGGACCGTCGTCCCTTCGTCTTTGAAGAGCCCCATCTGGCGGGCGACGAGGGCAATGGCGCCGGCCAGGATGGCGAACCCGACAATCGCGCCCGCGATGACGAGGAGGGTGGACAGCATGCGTCGCAATTCTGGCACGTACCGGATGTGATTGAATGAGGGCCGGCATGACTGAAGAACGCGACACCCTCGAAACCGACGTCCTCATCGTGGGGGGGGGGCCCGCCGGCCTCGCCGCGGCCATACGCCTCAAGGACCTCCTGGCGGAGCGGGCGAAGCGCCCAGGGGTGAGGGCCCTCGATCCCTCGATCATGGTGGTCGAGAAGGCCGCCGAGTTCGGGGCCCACTCGATTTCGGGCGCCGTGCTCGACCCTTCCTCGCTGCGTGAACTGATTCCGGACTTCGAAACTTCGGCTCCGCTTGGAGCGAAGGTCACAAAGGACAGCGTCGAGTATCTCTTCGAGGAGTCGAAGTTCCGGCTTCCCATCACGCCGTCGCCCCTCCAGAACCACGGCAACTACGTGATCAGCCTCAGCAACCTCGTGAAGTGGCTTGCGGGCGAGGCGGAAAAGCGGGGAGTCGACTGCATGCCCGGCTTCCCGGCCGCGTCCCTCCTCTACGAGGGCGATCGTGTGGTCGGCGTGCGAACCGGCGACAAGGGCATCGACAAACACGGAAAGCGGAAAGGGAACTACGAGGCCGGCGTCGACATCAAGGCGAAGGTCACGATCCTGGCCGAAGGGGCGCGCGGCAGTCTGACGAAGACCGCGGTCGCGAAACTGAAACTCGACGCGGGCAGGTTCCCGATGGTGTACACGCTCGGGATCAAGGAACTGTGGGAAGTGCCGAAGGGCCGTCTCCAGAAGGGTGAAGTCATTCACACCATGGGTGAGCCGCTCGGATGGGAGACCTTTGGCGGCGGCTTCATCTATGGCCTTTCCGAGACCCAGATCTCGGTGGGTCTGGTGATCGGCCTCGACTACCGCGATCCCTTCCTCGATCCGCACGGCCTCTTCCAGAAGATGAAGGCGCACCCCCGGGTGGCCGAGTTGCTTCAGGGCGGCAAGATGGTGAAGTACGGCGCCCGCGCGATCAGCGAGGGTGGGTGGTACTGCATTCCGAAAACCTACGCCGACGGACTGCTTCTCATCGTCGAGGCGGCGGGTTTCCTCAACGCCATGCGCCTCAAGGGAATCCATCTGGGCATCAAGACGGGCATGCTGGCCGCGGAGACTGCACTTGATGCCCTGGAGAAGGACGACGCCTCGGCCATGGTCTTGAAGGGCTTCGAGGATCGAGTCAACGCCTCATCGGTGAAGGAGGAGCTCTACGCGGTCCGGAACTTCCACCAGGGCTTCAAGCATGGTTTCCTCGGCGGCATGATCAACACCGGCCTGCTGATGGTGACGGGCGGCCGCGGCCTCATCGATCCCCTTGCCCCCTCGGGCGGCTACGCCGACATGGAGAAGCTGATCGATCGGTACGGTGCTGGAACCACGCGGGACTTCTTCGCGCGCGCGAAACCCGACGGCAAGCTCACCTTCGACCGGCTCACCGACGTCTTCCATTCGGGCACCCTGCACGAAGAGGACCAGCC
>CAYNHK010000266.1:0-5881 GCA_964396875.1 uncultured Acidobacteriota bacterium
AGACCGGCATCGACCTCGACAAGGTCGCCGCCGCGTCCCGACTCATCGGCTCGCGGCTCGGAAGAGAATTACCGAGCCGTTATCTCAAGGCGACGAGTTAAGACCCGACGCGCTTCCGGGCGAGGATGAGCCTGAGACCGAGGCGAGCCTGGGCGCCACCGGCCTTGATGTTGAGGGTCTGACCGTTGAGGTCGATGTCGCCCGAGCCCTGGGTGAACCGTCCCTGAGCGACGACGCTCACCGCGTTCGACAGCTCACGGCCGATCTCGAGGCCCACCGCGAAACCGATCGGTGACACCTTCTTCTTTGTCGACGAGATCCCCCCGAAGGTCACCGTGTCGTAGGGATACACCTCACCGAGGGTCACGCGCTCCGCGAGCGTGGCGTTCACATTGAAGTACGCCGGACCACCCTCGAGGTTCAGCCTCCACTTGCCCGAGCCACCGCGGTACACCGCGGTCAGCGAAACGGCGGATTCCGAGAAGCCGAGGCTCTCCACCGTGCCCGTCACGGATCGCGGACGCGAGAAGAAGAACGGATGAGGCACCGAGGCTTCGAAGGTGCCGGTCGACTTCCGGGAGAAGGTTTGCGCGCCGAGACGGATGCCGAGCTTTTCGCTCAGGTTGTACTGAATGTCGAAACCGCCGCCCGGCGACTTCCCGACATCGTACGAACTCCGGAGCGACCCGTCCTCGGCGTAGTCGCGGATGGTCTGGGTGCCGCTGAACGTCGATGACCCCAGGCTCTGTGCGAAGGCCAGGCCCAGTTCGATCCGGCTCTCGCCCTTGGGCGCCTGACCGGTGATGCCCGAGACCGGCTGCCGGTCCTGTGCGGCCGCGAGACTGCCAAGAGACAGCGCGAGGCCAAGCGCGAACGACACCTTGATTTGAGGGTTCTTCATTAGTTCACACCCACCGCATTCCATGCCTGAGTCATGGCGGCCTCCACCGCCGGGTTGCTCGGATACAGTTCCCGGGCCGCCTGCAACGTGGCCACGCGCGCGGCCGCGAAGTTGCTCGACGGTCCGAGGAACGCCGTGAACGCGCGGTAGAACACCCGTTCGATCTGCTCGCGGTTCGCCGCCCCGACACCGGTCACCCGGCCGCCGAGGCGATGTGTTCCGCCCTCGATCGCGAGGTAGAAGGCGTGATTCGCTATCCCTGAGTTGATGTGCACGCCGCCGTTGTCGCCGGTTCCTGTGAAGCGGGCCGAGTAGTGATCGGGGTCGCCGAAGCTCCCCGGGTTCTGCATCGAACGGACTCCGTTCAGAGGAAACGCCGCGGTCCCTCTCGCGATGTCCTCGCCGTTCAGGTAATCCGCCTGCCGCTGCCCGCTGCCCGGCGTTTCGAACATGAACTCCGCGCCGGTGCCCATGATGTCCGAGAACGCTTCGTTGAGCGCGCCCGATTCGTTCTGGTAGATGAGGTTCGAAGTGAAGCGGGTGACCCCGTGGGTCAGTTCGTGGGCCACGATGTCGAGCGCGCCCGCGAAGTTGTTGTACTGCTGTCCTCCCGCGGTGAAGTTGCTCGGCAGACCCACGCCGTAGACCATCACGCCCGGGTGGAGGTAGAAGGCGTTGATGTAGTAATCGAGGATGTCGTCGCCGTAGATCCCGCGGTTGAGCTGCAGGTCCTCGCGTCGGACCAGGTTCACGAAGGAGCGCACCGGGGCGTTCGCGTCGTTGAGCCCGCGGCGGTTGAACCGCTTGAAGTAGTAGTCGTAGGTGTAGCCGGTGTAGACGTGCGCGTCGACCACACCCCCGTCCGACCAGTCATTGTCGGCGTCCGCGGCATAGTCCGTGGTGCGGATCGTGTTGGGGTATCCCGTGACCAGGATGTTGTCGATCCTGAGCGGATCGCCCTTCATGTCGAGGGTCTGCAACGCGGGAGGGCGGAGGACGTCCAGGGCCTGGAACGTCGATCCCGCGCTCGTGACGCTCATCTTCTTGGCGTCACCGAGGACGCCGACGCCGCGACCCACCGCGGATTGAGTGTGCCGCTCCGAATAGTCGAGACGCACCGCCCCGGTGTGAGCGTCCACGAAGATCGTGCGGGCATCCGTCCCCTTGAGAACCTGCCCACGCCACGCGAGAGCGAAGGAGACCGCGTCGCCCTCGGTGGTGGGAAGCACCATCAACTCGACTTCGTCGGGGAAGAGACGCCCGCCCGGGTAGACCGCTTCAAGCGCGCGACGCGCGGAGAGCGCCGAAAGGGTCGGCCGCGCTTCGATGTCGACGCCTTCGTAGAGATTGCCGAACGCGGTCAGAGTCCCCGCGGCATCCGACTGGCGGACCACCTCGGCGCCCCAGACCGGAACACCTCGATGGAGCTGCTCGAACCGGGTGTGCGTGCGGCCCGGGATCATGGTGTCGTCCATGGCCGTGCGTACCCTGAGGTCGCCGCGTGCCGAAAGAGCGCCGATCTTCTGATCCCACTCGCTCACCGCACCCCGGCTCGTGGCCGCGATCGCGTTCATCCTTGGCTGAGCGCCCTGGGCCGTCGCCGGTCCCTGCATCATGCCCGTGCCCATTCCCATCACGGCGAGCGCCAAGCCCGCACGTAGCCCATTCCTCATATGACCCTCCGTCTCCTTGTTCATCCAGTTCAGCGAACCGGTCTGCTGACGAGACCGCTGCCGACTCCGCCCGCAATGTACCCTTTTTTGGTGCGAACAGTTACATCGTCCCGCCCGACTTTCACTTTGACGGTCCGAAAGCGGCCATCGTCCTTTCGCACCGGCGCGTAACCGACGATGTAGTACGACCGCGCCTCTTCCGCGGCGCGGGACACCGCGTGAGTCAGCACGTTGGCGAAGCGCGAGACAAAGCCGCCCGTGGCTTCCGCAAGGTCCTGCGAGCCCCCCGAGCGGCTCCAGGCCAGTTCGAACACCGGCTTCATCTTCGCGCCCGAGGTTTCGGGGAGGAGTCCGTCAAGCCCGAAGGCGTCCACAAAATGGATCGCCGCCTGAGCCTCGCGCGCGAAGTGGGCGGTGCGCTGGAGCCGCTCGTCGAGAAGGCGCAGCTGGGGGAATCCATCGGAGATGAGAATCAATGACTTGCGTCCCGGGATGGCGCTCAACTGGATCAGGATCTCGTCGAAGACGGCGAGCAGTTCACCCGCCCTCGCGAAACGAGAGAGGAACCGCTCCTGCCGCAGTGACTGTGAATACGACTCGCCCACATCCGTCTCCATATCGAGGTCGATCTGTTCGGCGATCGAGTCGCCGGAGCCTCCGGGCGTGAAGAACGGACTCCGATGACGCGAGAGTTTGCGGCCGATCGACGACAGGCGAACCCGGTCGTCCGGAATCCTGCCTTCCCACACTTCGCGGGTGGCGAGATTGATCAGGCGGACGATGTCGCCCTCCGCAGCCTGCTTCGCCACGAAGTCGGATGTGGCTTCGCGCACGCGAGCGAGTTGCATCGCGGTCAGACCCGAAGGGTCGGCCACGATCACGATCCGTTGCCCCGGGCCGCGCGGGCTTCGCGTGTCCGAACGGACGGCAAGGCTCGCGATCGCACCTTCACCCTCTCGTGAGGCCGTCGCCAGGGCGCCATCCTCGATGGCTTCGAACACCGAGAGTTCGACAGGCCTTCCGTCCTCGAGGATCGAGAAGTCTTCGGCCATCAGGCCGCGAACGGGCCGCCCTGCGCGATCCACGACCGACACATCCAGGCGGATCATCCGGACGTCGCTCGAGAAAGTGAGCGGCTCGGGGGTCGGTCTTTGCGAGGGAGCCTGAGCGGCGCCCAAAGGCGCGGAGACGACGAGGAGAGTCGCGAAGAGCAGCGTCGGCATGGAGCCTCCTGATTCGGCAGAGGGCGGAAGCGTTTCCGCCCGAGGTGCCGCCAAGATACTCCCTGGCGCCGTCTGGTCTCAGACCTTGAGCGCGTCTTTCAGGATGGCGATGTCGGAGTCAAAGGAACTCGGATGCAGCGGACCGAAGGAGAAGCGGAAGAAGTCGCGCAGCGGCGACGTGTCGCCGCGCCGGGCCATGTCGCAGTCGGTGCCCTTGAGGATGGCCGCGCCGTGCTTGAAGAGGCGGACGTTCAGGCCCTCAGAGCTCAACCCCGTCGGTATCCGGCACCAGTGATAGAAGCCGCCGTCCCCCGTGAAGAGTTCGAGGCCGAGTTTCGCGAAGGCTTCGCCGTAGCGGGCGCGCTGTTCCCGGTAGAACGCGGGCACCGCCTTGCGCGCGAGCGCGATCCGGTCTTCGCGCAGCAGTTCGAGGGCGTAAAGCTGGGAGAGATGCGAAACCCCGCCCATGCCGAACGAAGAGAAGTTTCCGAGGATTTCGATGTTCTCGCGGGACGCCACCACCCAGCCGATGCGGATCCCCGGGGCCTGCAGGCCCTTGGTCGCGGCGCCCACCACGAAGAGATTCGAGTGGTTGATGTCGTCCACGTAGCGAAGCGCGCTTTCGGGCTGGTCATGGAAGAGCTCGTAAGCCTCGTCGATGAGGAGACCGCCCTTCTCGGAGAACGCGGACTTCACCAGCTGTTCGAGGTCCGCGCCACGACGAGTGACGCCCGTGGGATTGCACGGATTGGAGACCATGGCGAGGCAGCGGCCCGGGCCGTCCGCGATGTAGTCCGGGACGGGTGGAGTGAATTGGTTCTTCGGGTGGCTCGGCGCCATCGACCAGGTGCGGCCGAGCCGCTCCAGCATGTCGAAGTAAGGCGTGTACTCGGTTTCCGCCACGCGAACCCGGATGTCCTTCTCGAGGAAGTACAGGACCGCCACCAGGGCCGGGCGGCCTCCGGCGAAGATCATCACGTTGTCGGACGTGATCTTCGTTCCGTAGTGCGCGCGGTAGTAGGCGGCCACCGCTTCGCGCAGCGCGGGCAGGCCCCAGGCCTTTGGATACTTCAGATGTTCGGGGGCGATCGCGACCGACGTGGGCATCGCGGGACCGCCGGGAAGCTGATCGGTTCGGGGGAATCCCTGGCTCCAGGGGTGAGTGCCCGCGTCTCCCATCGGTCGTCCGAAGGCGGCGAGAAACGCGTAGAGGGTCTCGTAGATCCCCATCGGGGGCACGTACTTGAGGAAGGCCATGGGTGCGAAGATTGTAGAGCACCTGAAATCCGCCCCCGGACCTGCGAACCTGAATGCGCCTTTTGCGCGTTCGATTTCGTAGAATCCGCGGCCTAGAAGCTCGCCAGATGACCTCCATGCCTTTCTTGCGGTCCCCGGGACCGAAGGTACGAGGCTCCCTCTGGCGAGCACCCAACCGGAATCGAGGATCGAGAAAAGGCTCATGACTGAAGCGGAACGTTTTGTCGACGAGACGGCCAAGTGGCTTTTGCCGGACCGCATTCACTGGTGCGACGGTTCCGAGGAAGAGGACGCCCGCCTCAAGGCCCAGATGCTTGCGGACGGCACCCTGATCAAGCTGAACGACAAGGAAGTTCCGAACTCCTACCTCCACCGCTCCCATCCTTCCGACGTCGCCCGCACCGAGCACCTCACCTACATCTGCTCGGAGAAGAAGGAAGACGCCGGCCCCACCAACAACTGGCTCTCGCCCAAGGAAGCGAAGGAGAAGGCCGATCCCCTCTTCCGCGGGGCCATGAAGGGCCGGACCATGTACGTGGTCCCCTACGTGATGGGCCCGCTGGCCTCGCCTTTCAGCAAGGTGGGCATCGAGATCACCGACTCGCCCTACGTGGTCGCGAACATGCGCATCATGACCCGCATGGGCAAGGCCGCCCTCGAGCATCTCGGCGCGTCCGATGACTTCGTGCCCGGCGTGCACTCGGTGGGCGACCTCTCGCCCGACCGCCGCGCCATCATGCATTTCCCCGAAACCAAGACCATCTGGTCGGTGGGCTCGGGCTACGGCGGCAACGCGCTCCTCGGCAAGAAGTGCTTCGCGCTGCGCA
>CAYNHK010000267.1:0-5769 GCA_964396875.1 uncultured Acidobacteriota bacterium
CCGCCGCGACCGTCGGGATCGTCGAGTCCTTCTACCGTGCTGTCGCCGATCGCGACGTAACGCTCGAACCGCCGCAAGGGTTAGCTCCGGAACCTGGGCACGCGCGACACGAAGTCATCGTCGTCGATCTCGCGGCAGAGCGCAACGAGATCGTCACGGTGAGCCCCTTTCCATTCGAGGTCGTCGAGCGATTCGGCGAGAGGCACATCGGTTCGCAGCGTGGCGAGTTTCTTGTAGAGCGCCGCGTCATCCCGGCGGGCCGACAGATTCGAAGCGAGGGCGGCAGCACCGCGGACCGTCAGATCCCAGCGCCCCGGGTCGTCGGGAATGTCTTCGATTCTGCCGAAGCGCGCGAGCAGGGTGGAGGCCGCCTTCTCGCCCCAACGCGGAATGCCGGGGATTCCATCCGCGGAGTCGCCGACGAGCGCAAGCCAGTCGGGGATCGACCGGGGAGGCACGCCGAACTTCTCCACGACGCCCGCCTCATCGAGCAGGAGGCGCCGCATTCGGTCGAGACGAACCACGCGCCGTCCGCTCACGCACTGGGCGAGGTCCTTGTCGGGTGTGCAGATCAGAACCTGCTCGACTCCGGGTTCTTGAGCGAAGCGCGTGGCTGCCGTGGCAAGAGCATCGTCCGCTTCGAAATCAACCATCGACCAGGTCACGACACCGAGTGCCTGCGAGGCGCGTTCGGCCAGCGCGAACTGGGCCATCAGATCTTCGGGAACACCCTCGCCGGTCTTGTATCCGCTGAAGAGGTCGTTGCGAAACGACTCGATCACGTGGTCGAAGGCCACGGCCACGTGGCTCACGCCGTCTTCGCGAACGAGTGAGAGCAAGGAGCGAAGGATCCCGCGGGTCGCGCCCACCTCCCGCCCCGCCACCAACGCTTTTGGCGCGCCATAGTAGGCGCGATACAGCTCGTAGGTGCCGTCGACGAGATGGACCTTCGTCAAAGCCGGCGCCCGGACACAGCCGTCATTTCTCTACCGGTGCCGGGAGAAACTGTCATGGACTCACGGGAGCTTAGAGGATTTCAACCCGCGTTCGTCGGATGCCTGGCAGGGCGGGGATGGACATCCAGACTCGGGCGCCCTGGCCTCAACTGATGAGCAGCAGGCGGGGAGGCTGGCCTGGTGAGTTTTCGGGCGCCCGATGGATGCGCGCGGGCACTGGACACCCCGGGTACTGCACCGCGATGCGCCACAGGTTTCCGAGGCCGAACGAGAACGGCCTCGCCCCGGGAAGCGCCTCGTAGTGCAGATCGAAGCTGTTCTCGCCGAGCCAGGCGGTGAACGCCTCGCCTTCTTCGCCGCCGAATTGCTCGAGGAGTTGAGCGCGAATCGCCGGCACGTCCACGAGGCGCCTCGCTTCATGATTGGAGAGCCCTTCACTCGATCCCCCGGTGTAGCTGCACAGGAAGGTATCGACGAGAGCGGTCGCGCTGTCGACATGGAAGGAGTGCACGTCTCTCGCCGCCGGGCCGTCGGGATCACGCGCGTAGCGGCGAACGCAGTCGAGCGTCGGCTCCTCACCGATCGCGCGCAACCGGTCCAGATCAACGAGCAACTCGCTGACGGCTTGGCGGCCCGCCGGGCTGACCTCGAGTGATCTCAATCGCGCGTCGTCGACCGAGGTGATGTCGTCGTCTGTTCCAAGCTTTTCGACAACTTCGTCGAAGTCGCCCTGAAGATCGCGAGTCCAGCACACCGCGTTCAGGCCGTCGCGAAAAGGCGTCGCTATCAGCTCGTCGAAGCTCGTGACGACGCGGACGCCCGGGTCATCAAACGTCGGCGCGCCGGACACCGCGAGGGCTAGAACCCGCCGCCCTTCGGAGTCTTGGGCTCCACCTTCCACCACCACTGCGCTTCGAGAGCCTTCTTCCGCGGATACGTCTCGTTCAGGGTGGCCGCGTCGTAGAGGCGTCCGTTCTTCATCACCTCTGAGATCCGCGCCGTGTTCTTGAGGTCCTTGAGCGGGTCGGCGTCGAGGACGATGAGGTCGGCGAGCTTCTTGATTTCGAGCGAGCCGATGTCCTTCGCGAAGCCGATCGCGTCGGCGCTGTCGAGGGTCGCCGCCCGAAGCGCATCGTGTGGCTTCATGCCGCCGGACGCCATCATCCACAGCTCCCAGTGCGTGCCGAGACCCTGGACTTCGCCGTGAGAGCCGAGGCCCGCCTTGCCGCCGCCCTCGACCCATTTCGTCAGTTGCTTCGCGTGGAGCGGATAGACGTACTGGTCGGCGCGATTCCAATCGGTGTTCTTCCATTTGTCGAGCTCGTCGTGCGGCGTGAAGCGGCGCAGCCGCTGCTCGTCGTCGAGGCTGGTCCCATTGGTCAGGAAATGCTGACGTCCGATCGGGCCGCCGTAACTCACGATCAGCGTCGGCGTGTACGTGATGCCGCTCGTGGCCCCGAGTTGAACGACGTCTTTGAAGAAAGGACTGATCGGGAGCGAGTGTTCGAGGCCGGCGTAGCCGTCCTGCATGAGAGTCAGGTTCATCGTGAAGTTCGACCCGCCTTCGGTCGTCGGCGTGAGGCCAAGCTCCTTCGCCGCCATGATCACCCACTGGCGCACCTTGCGGTCGCCGACCATGTACTGCTTGATGGTCTTGGTGTTGTAGTGATCGGAGTAGCGCCGCAGGACATCACGCGCTTCCTCAAGGCTCTTGATGTTGTCGTTCGCGAAGACGCCCGGGCCCGTGGAGTACAAACGCGGGCCGATCAGCTGTCCGGCTTCCATCAGGTCCTGGTACGTCATGGCGTCCTCCGAGGACGTCTGCGGATCCCGCTGCGTGGTCACGCCGAACGCGAGCTGGGCGAGGAACTGCGAGACCTGGCTGCGGTGGACGCCCCAGGACACCCAGGTGTGCCCGTGGATGTCGACGAGACCCGGCATGACGGTTTTGCCCGATAGGTCGCGCACAACGGCGCCCGCCGGAATGCGCACCTTGCCCGCGGGGCCGATCGACGTGATGCGGTTGTCGGTGATCACGACGTCGCCGCGCGCGATCACCTCGTCGCCCTTCATGGTGATGAGACGCGCGTTGCGGAGCGCAATGACGCCCTTCGGCTTGTCCTTGTCCACGAGGATCTCGACGTCGACACGGTGTGGCTCGTATTCGATGGTCGGGATCTTCGGCGGGGCGGGGGGCTTCGGCGCGGGCGCGGCGTCTCCAGCCGGCGTTGCCGTCGGGGTCGGGGTCGGAGCGGCGGCGCGCTCGGCCTCGGCTTCGGCCTTGACGCGGTTCGCGAGGTCGACTTCCGCCTGAGTCGCGACGTCATGCAGGAAGAAGCTGCGGCCGATCGAGAAGTACGCGGCCCGGCTGTCGGCCGTCCAACCGATGAAGTCCCCGCCCACCTTCGTGAGGCGCCACGTCGGCACCGACGATGAGGGGGCGGCCGAGATCGTGGGTGCCGCGCCCGAGACCGGCGGCACGGTGATCATGTAGACGTTGCGGTTCGCGCGGACGAGCGCGCGCTTGCCGTCGGGAGAGAGAACGACCTCGTCGGGCGTCGGCGGTGGCCCGGGAGAAGCGCCCGGCTGCGGCGGCGGGGCGGGTGCGGTGACTTTCACGACCGGCTTCATGTCGGTGCCGTCGTAACGCATCGAGAGCAGTCCCTCGGAACCGGCCCAGACGTACACGCGGTTCGGATCGGGGCCCGCGTGCGGCGTCTCGCGCCCCTGCTCCGTCGATCCGCCGGCCGCCCACGCGATGCGGGTCACGCTCCCGCCCGTGGCGGGAAGCCACACGTACTCGAGTTCGGCGGCGCCGCTGTGATCGCCGAAATCTTCCAGCGTCCGCATGCGGTGCATCTTTGACCCGCGCACGCCGATCAGCCGGGAGCCGTCGCTCGAATAGCTGAGCCGGTCGTAGAACGCGGTGGTCTCCGTGAGCCGCTCGGGCCCACCAGCGCCGTCCGCGCGGACGCGCCACACCCGTCCGCCCTCTTCGTCATTCCAGGTGACGTAGGCGATGAACTGGCCGTCGGGCGACCAGACCGGTCCGTGCTCGACATCCGTACTGGTCGTCAGGCGTCGCGCGTTGCGGATCGTTAGAGGTTCCGGCTTCGCGGCGGCTTCCGCTGGCTTCGCCGGTTCGGCCGGCGGTTTGTCGGCGGACGCGCCCTCGGGCTTCTCCTTCTTCGTTCCCTTCCCCTGCGGTAGATCGGCGATCCAAAGCCGATCGAGGGCGGTGAAGACCAGCCGGCGACCGTCGGGCGAGGGCCGCGCCCCGCGAATCTGCGACACGCGGAGCTTCCCGTCGTCGATCGGGTAGTCGAACTTCACGAGAGGACCGAGCTTCTGATCGACCTTCGCGGTGAAGGGAATCTCGACCGCCTCTCCCGAAGGAACCGCGACGCGCCAGAGCTTGCCGTCGTAGCTCGTGATGAGGGCCTTCGAATCGGGCGTGAACGCCGACTTCGGATAGACGTCGCGATCCCGCGCACCGCCGCCGCGGCTGTCGTCGCGCTGCACATCCATCCGCAGCCATCTGTCCTCGCCCGTCGCGAGGTCGATCAGCTTCAACGCCTGCCGCGCATCGTGACGTGTGGAATAGGCGACCCATTTCCCATCGGGGCTTGGAATCGGGCGCATCGCTCCCTCGTGTTCGTGCGTGCGGACGAGCAGACGACCCGTCTCGCGATCGAGTTGCGCTATCTGGTACGGGCCGACGGCGCGCGCTGAACTGCGGAGCGGCGTGTGCGGATCGTAGTCGGGATTCGACTCGTCCTCGATGAGACGCGCCGTGAGTCCCGGGCGCACCGCGCCGCGCACGTTCACCCAGAGCGAGCCCTGGTCCTTGCCAAACGCCGGTCCGAGTATCGCGGGCGGAGCGGTGGGAGAGCCGGGGGTCGCCGGGGGTGCCGGGCCGGAGCTCACACCTGTCATCTGGACGCCGCTGCCGCCGCTCTCGTGGTACATCCAAAGCTGCGCGCCCTTCGCGACGATGACGTATTCGCCGTCGGGCGCCCAGACGGGCGACATGAAGCTCTCGCGCTCGGTGGTCGTGACGGCCCGAGGCTGCGTCCCGTCCGCGTTCGCGACCCACAGGTTCTCGGAACCGTTGCGATCGGACACGAACGCGATCTTCCTGCCGTCCCGCGAGAACGCCGGCTGCATGTCGTACGCCTGACCGCTGGTGATCCGCTTCGCCTCGCCGCCCGTGACCGGCAGAGTGTAGAGGTCGCCCAGCAGTTCGAAGACGATCGTATTTCCGTCCGGCGAGAGATCGAGCGACAGCCACGTCGCCTCGGACGTCGTGAAGGAAAGGGGCCGCTCGGTCAGGAGCGGCAGTCCCTTTTGCTTCACCGCGTCGGCGGCTGCCTTGTCGTTCTGGGTGGGCGTCTGCGCGACCACCGCATCCATCGCGAGAAGGAGCCCGAGAAGCGCGGCGGCCAAGGGGAAGAGGCGGCGCGTGACCTGTTTCGTCAAGGGGATCGTCAGTCGAGGCATGGGATCTCCGATAGGGATGCGTGCGCCAGCGTTACGACGGGCGTCGGGCTGCGAGCGTAAGCGAAGAGAGCGTCACTTCGAGAACCTCGCGAGGAAATCCTTCGACCAGTTGAAAGTCGCGTGGATGACCGCGTTGTCCATATCCGCCTCGGACGAGGCCATCGGATCGATGAACAGGAACGTTCCCTCCCTGAAGACATCGTAGGTCGTGTGCGTGATCGATTGCGGGCGCGCGAAACGGTCTTCGAATAGCAGCGAAGGCGCTTCGAAGGCCAGATCTGCCTGGCCCGTCACCCGCGCGGCCATCAGGGAG
>CAYNHK010000268.1:0-5727 GCA_964396875.1 uncultured Acidobacteriota bacterium
CGGTCCGTTGACCCCCGGGATGTCCGAGTTCGAGAACGCGTTCGAATACGAGGAGACGCCGGACCAGAAGAAGGCGATCGACGACGTCTTCGCCGACATGTCCTCGCCCACGCCCATGGACCGGCTGGTCTGCGGGGACGTGGGCTACGGAAAAACCGAGGTCGCCATGCGGGCAGCGATGCGCGCGGTCGCCGACTCCAAACAGGTCGTGGTCCTCGCCCCCACCACCATCCTCGCCCTTCAACACTTGCAGACGTTCAGACGCCGTTTTGCCCCTTTCCCGGTAACGACAGAAATGGTGTCCCGCCTCCGCTCGCCCAAGGAGAACAAAGAGGTGCTTCAAAGAGCGGCCGAGGGCAAGGTCGACATCGTCATCGGGACCCACCGCGTGCTCGCGAAGGAAGCCGAGTTCAAGGATCTCGGTCTCGTGATCGTGGACGAAGAGCAGCGCTTCGGCGTGGCCGCCAAGGAAAGACTCAAACAGAAGAAGACCACGATCGACTCACTCACGCTGTCGGCCACGCCGATTCCGAGGACGCTTCAAATGGGGCTTTCCGGCCTCCGCGACATGTCGGTGATCGAGACTCCTCCCCGCGACCGACTCGCTATTCAAACCATGGTGGTGAAGTTCTCGAAAGATCTCATCGCGACCGCGATCCGACACGAGATGGAGCGGGAGGGACAGGTCTACGTTGTTCACAATCGCGTCGAATCGATCTACTCGCTCGCGAGCATGATCAAGGAACTGGTGCCCGAAGCCCGGGTGGTGGTCGGCCATGGAAGCATGACCGAGAGTGAACTCGAGAAAGCGATGCTGGCGTTCGTCGAGGGCCGGGCGGATGTGCTCGTCGCGACCACGATCGTGGAAAACGGCCTCGACGTTCCCAAAGCCAACACCCTCATCGTGCACCGCGCCGATCGCTTTGGTCTCGCCCAGCTCTATCAGCTTCGAGGCCGGGTCGGCCGCTCCGATCGTCCGGCATTCGCGTACCTGATGGTCCCTCCGGGTCGCGTTCTTTCCGAGGTCGCGCAGCGCCGTCTCGCCGCGATACGGGAGTTTTCGGATCTCGGTTCCGGTTTCCGGCTGGCTGCGCTCGACCTCGAAATGCGCGGGGCCGGGAATCTCCTCGGAGGCGAGCAGAGCGGGCACATCCTCGCCGTCGGTCTCGATCTCTATCTCAAGCTCCTCGGCGACGCGGTTCGCGACATGCAGGCGGGTGGAGAAACGAACGTTCCTGAGCGAACCGCCCTCAATCTGAGAATCGATCTGCGTCTTCGCACGAGTTATATCGCCGAGGCCCGCGACCGTATCCTGATCTACAAGCGGGCAGCCGACGCGGTAAGAGAGGAGGACATCGAGGCGATCGAGTCCGACCTGCGCGACCGTTTCGGCCCGCTTCCGCAAGAGGCGATCGACCTCATCACCTATTCACGGCTGCGCGTTCGCGCCGAGGAACTCGGCATACAGCGGGTCGACCGCGCCGGCTCCCGGCTCGACCTGTTCTTCGCCGACGCGCCGCCCATTGACCCCGCGAGGCTTGCGGCGCTTGTAGCGTCGTGGGCGGGGGCCAAGCTCGGTTCCGCGGGCAAGACGCTGTCTGTGCCCCTGCCGCCCGGAGCGCCCCTCGATACGACGCGGGCCGCGCTCGAACGCCTCCGACAGGCGAAAATCGAGACATCGTGATCCAGCTCATCAGTGGAAACCTGCGCAAGGACCGTGTCGCCGTCTCCGTCCTCGGGGCGGCGCTGTGCCTGGTCGGCTGTCGGGCCCCCTACGATCCGGTTGTGATTCGCTTTGAAGGCGTGGATATTCGCCGCAGCGCTTTCCTGAAGGAATTGGAGCCGCTCGCGACGAGCGGCACCGACACCTCCGATCCGGTGATGCGCGCATCGGCCTTCGGCCGATTCGTCGAAGAAAGGGTGGTCTCGATCGCCGCCGTGCGGCACGGGCACAAGGAGGCGGAGGAGGATCGCGCCGAGGCCGAAAGGTGGTTGGCCTCAGCCCTCAAGCCGGGAACCGTCACCGAGGCCGAGGCCAGGGCGCACCACGCGGCGCATCCGGAGTTGGCGCTCGTCGAAGAATCGGTAACGATCCGGGAGATCCTGCTTTCCACCATGCAGGAGGCCCGCGACGTCGTACGCATCCTCGCCTCCGACCGCAACGCATTCGAACTCCTGGCGCGGACCCGGTCTCGTTCTCCCCAGGCCGCCGGGGGTGGCCGGCTCGGGTCGTTCCGGCGCGGAGAGTTGCCGCCCGAGATCGAACAGGTGGCCTTTGGCCTCAAGGCGGGTCAGATCTCCGGGATAGTAACCACCTCCTTCGGTTACCATGTCCTCCGGCTGGAGGCCCGGACAAGCCCCACCACTCGCTCTTTCGAGGACGCGCGCGCGGACATCGAGTCGAGGATCCTGGAAGCGAAGGCGCGGCTCAGGATGAAGCAACTGATCGACGGACTGATCTCTCAGGCACAGGTGAACTATGAAGCGGTTACGGCTCGTTAGCGTCTTTCTGGCGGCGGCACTCGGCGCCACCGTCGTGGTTCGGGGCGACGTGATCGAACGCGTCATTGCGCGGGTCAACGGACAGATCGTGACCCTTTCCGAATTCGAGGCCCGGCAGATGGCGGCGGTTCAGGCGGCCCGGGTTCCCGAAGGCGAGATCGAGGCGTTCCTGCGTCAGAACAACGCCCGTCTCCTCGAGGAGGCCATGGAAGAGTTGCTTCTCGTCGATCGCGCCGCTTCCCTTGGGATGAAGCTGCGCGCGGAGTACCTCGATCAGGTCATCGACGACATCAAGAAGGAACAGAACATCACGAGCGAGGCCGACTTCATGGCCCAGCTCAAGCGCGAAGGCCTGACCCTCGACGCTCTTCGGCGGAATATCGAACGTTCGGTGGTGGTCCGGCAGGTGCGCTCACGGGAAGTCGACCCCAAGGCTCAGGTCAGCGAAGCTGATCTCCGCGCCGAGTACGAACGTCGCAAGGCCTCCGATTTCACCCGCAAGGCCACGGTTCACCTTATGGAGATCGTGGTGAAAGGGGATGGCGCCCAGGAGTCCGCGAAGGCCCTGGTGGAGCGGATCAGGAAGGGTGAGGATTTCGAGACCCTCGCCCGCGAGCACTCGACGAGCGCCAGTCGCCCGGCCGGCGGAGACCTGGGTCGGGTCGAGCCCGAGGACTTGAACCCCGCCCTTTCCTCGGCGATCGCTTCCCTCAGACCGGGAGAGGTCTCGGCGCCCGTGGCGGTTGACGGCACATACTGGATTCTCAAGGTGCAGGAACGCCTTGCCGACGAGGTGACCGCGTTCGATCAGGTGAAAGAGCGCCTGCAGGAGGAACTCTCGCGGGTCAGGTTCGAAAAGGTCTACGGCGACTACATCGCGGATCTCAAGAAGAACGCGGTGTACACCGTCTACGTGCGCGAGGCCCCCACGACGATCGGGCGCCGGGCCAAACCGGCGCCGAAGCCTGTCGCGACCGATGATGAGTTCTCGACGTCCGGATCCGCGGCGCCTGAACGCATCACCGTTCCCGCGGCGCCGCCCCGGCCCACGCCAACTCCGGACCGGCGCTAGGCAGGACCGCGCCCCTTTCCCTCGATGTTCGAGCAGGACGAAAGCGTTGGAGCGATCGTCCGTGGTTTCGTCCGCAGAATTCCTCGCGGACGAGCCGCTACCTACGGGACTATCGCGCGCGCCGCAGTCATAGCCGGTCGCCCGATCGGCGGCGCGCGAACCGTGTCGTGGATCCTCGCCTCCCTCAAAGCAGGTGACGACACCCCCTGGCACCGCGTGGTGGGCGCCGGCGGCCTGATCCTGCTGCCCGATCGGCGAGGAGCCCTGCAGACGAGCCGGCTGAAGCGCGAAGGCGTGCGATTCAAGAAAGGCGTCATCGAGCCAGGCCACCTGATCAACGAAGACCAACTCCTGGCTCATCGCGCGCGAACGAAAAGGCAATAAGTCGCGACCGGGCGCCTGTCTGCCTGCCGCGATTATGGCCTTCGTCCGACGACTCGAATTTGAGATCGCGCGATTCACTCGCGCGATCGAAGCGGAAAGAGGCCTCGGCGATCGAAGGCCAGGGGGTTCTCAAGGGGGGCCGGGTCCGTGTCTGGCCCCCCTTGACTCAACTAGATAGTCGGCGGCCCAGTGAGGATGTCGAACTGCTCCTGACTCAGTAAAGGGTCAGCTTCCACGCCGAGGGGTTCCGACAGCAAACTCGATATTGCCGAGAGGAAACCACTGTCGCGCTCCTCGAGGAGCACTTCCGCGACGGCGGGCGCGGCACGCAGTGTGAGCTTCTGCGCCTTGAGCTCCGAAGGCAGTTTCCGGATCTCGTCGTAGATCTCGGTCAGGATGGTGGGCACGCTCTTGACGCGCCCGACCCCTCCACACTCCGGGCAGGTTTCGCAGAGCGTCTTGCTCAGCGACTCGCGCACGCGCTTTCGGGTCAGGATGACAAGGCCGAACTCGCTGACCGACAGGACCCGGCTGGTGGCTCGATCCCTCCGCAGCTCACCGTCGAGGACCGCCAGCACCTTCTTGCGGTTCTTCCGGTCCTTCATGTCGATGAGGTCGAGAACGATGATGCCCCCGAGGTCGCGCAGCCGAAGCTGGCGCGCGATCTCCCGGGCCGCCTCGATGTTGTTCTTGACGATCGTCTCTTCGTGGTCGCTCTTGCCGACGAAGCGGCCGGTGTTCACGTCGATGGCCACGAGGGCCTCGGTCTCCTCGATGACGATCGACCCACCGGACTCGAGAGGGACGCGCGTCTTGAGGGCGCGCTCCAGCTCGGCATTGATCCCGAAGTCATCGAAGATATGGCCGGGCCGGTTGACCAGCCGCACCTTGGAAAGCAGTTCCGGATCCACGCGATCCAGGAAGTTGTAGACCTTCTTGTGCAGTTCCGGATCGTCGACGTGCACGCCCGCGACATCCTTGCCGAGCAGGTCGCGTAAAAGGCGTTCAACGAGCGAGGGCTCCTTGTAGAGAAGCATGGGCGCCTTGCCCCGCGACGCCACGCCGCGAACTTCATCCCAGGTGCGAATGAGATTGCGCGCGTCACGCTCGAGATCGACGACCTCCCTTCCCAGGGCGGCGGTGCGTCCGATGAACCCGCCCCCGCCGTTTTCACGGCGAATGCCCTTGAGGAAACTCTTCAGGCGCTTTCGTTCGTCATCATCCTGGACGCGCCGCGAGACGCCGACATGCTCCACGGTGGGGAGGAAGACCATGAAACGGCCGGGGAGCGAAATATGGGCGGTGATCCGCGCACCCTTGGTGCCGAGCGCTTCCTTCACCACCTGGACGACGATGTCCTGGCCCGGACTGACGAGATCCTCGATGGGGGCGGCCTTGGCGCCGCGTTCCTCCTCTTCGAGCAGGTTCTCAGGGAGATCCTCGAACACGTCCTCGGCGTGCATGAAAGCGTCGCGCTCGAGGCCGATGTCGACGAAGGCCGAACCCATCCCGGGAAGGACGCGGCTCACCCGGCCCTTGTAGATGTTGCCCGCGGTGGACGCGTGTTCGGAACGTTCTATGAAGAACTCCGCGACCTGGGAGTCTTCGAGGAGCGCTACGCGGGTTTCCTTGGGAGAAGAAGTGACGACAAGTTCTCGTCTCATGCGCTACGCATGGACGACAGGGAGAAGGGTTTCATTTTGAAGAAGCTCGAGTTGGGCCCGTCAATTGGCGAATCGGCGCATCCTGACGCTGAGGATCAGGCCGAT
>CAYNHK010000269.1:0-5642 GCA_964396875.1 uncultured Acidobacteriota bacterium
CACCGTGCGCCCCGACGACCTCGCGACCCTCATCTACACCTCGGGCACCACCGGCGACCCGAAGGGCGTGATGTTGACCCACTCGAACATCGGCTCGAACGTCGAAACCTGCGCGAAAGAGATCTTTTCAATCCTCGGCCCGACCGACGCCGTGCTTTCGTTTCTCCCGCTCTGCCACGTCTTCGAGCGCATGGGCGGCCAGTTCGTGATGCTGAAGCGAGGCGTCACCATCGCGTACGCCGAAGCCATCGACAAGGTTCAGCAGAATCTGCTCGAGATCAAACCCACCATTCTCGTCTCCGTGCCCCGCATCTACGAGAAGGTGATGGCCCGGGTGCGCGAGAAGGTGGCGGCCGCACCCCCCATCCGGCAGAAACTTTTCGCCTTCGCCGAGTCCACGGGCCGTGCGGTGTTCGAGGCGAAGCAGGCGGGCGCGTCGGTTTCGCCATGGCTTTCACTCAAGTACGCGCTCGCCGATCGCCTGGTTCTGACCACGGTCCGCGCGGGGCTTGGCGGCGAGATTCGCATCGCGGTCTCGGGCGGCGCCGCCTTGCCGAAAGAGATCGGCATGTTCTTCGGCTCGATGGGCCTCACCATCCTCGAGGGCTACGGTCTCACCGAGACCTCGCCCGTCATCTCGGTCAACACACCCTGGAACAACCGTACGGGCAGCGTGGGCAAGCCCATCGCCGGCATCGAGGTGCGGATCGCGGGCGATGGCGAGATCATCACGCGCGGGCCGAATGTGATGCGGGGCTACTTCAACAAGCCCGAGGCCACCGCCGAGGTGATCGACAAGGAAGGTTTCTTCCATACCGGCGACATCGGCAGAATCGACGAAGACGGCTACCTCTACATCACCGATCGCAAGAAAGACCTCATCGTCACGTCGGCAGGGAAGAACATTGCGCCGCAGCCGATCGAGAATGTTCTGAAGGCGCACCCCCTCATCACCGAACTGGTGATGGTGGGGAACGCGCGTCACTATCCGACCGCCCTCGTGGTCCCGAACTTCGAGACCCTCACCCGGGCCGCGGCGGGCGAGGGCATCGACGTGGGCTCGCGGGAGGTGCTCGTGGCCAACCCACGGGTGATCGAGCTGATCGAACAGGCCATCGCGTCGCTCTCGAACGACCTCGCCCAGTACGAAAAGATCAAGAAGATCACCCTGCTGCCGCACGAGTTCACCATCGATGCGGGCGAACTGACGCCGACGCTTAAAGTGAAACGTCGCGTCGTGGAAACCAAGTACAAGGACCTGATCGACCGGATGTATGCCGGTTCCGAGAAATAGGTCGAGGACAAGTTGATGCCCACCGAAACCATTCAGCCCGTGGCCGCGAAAGGTGGCGACTTTCTCATCGAACACCGCCTGCCCGGCGAGATCTTCACGCCCGAGGACTACACCGAAGAGCAGACGATGCTCGCGGACACCGCGCGGGACTTCATGCGCAAGGAGGTCCTGCCGAAAACCGCCGACATCCTGAAGCTCAACTACGAGGTGATCCGCGAGTCGATGAAGAAGGCGGGTGAAATAGGCCTCCTCGCGATCGAGGTCCCCGAGGCGTACGGCGGCCTGGCCCTTGGCAAGGTCACGGGTGCGCTCGCCTCCGAGATCTCCGCGATGGAAGGAAGCTGGGCGGTCACGTTCATGGGCCACACCGGCATCGGCTCGTTGCCCATCACGTACTTCGGAACCGATGAGCAAAAGGCGAAGTACCTGCCGAAGTTCGGGACGGGCGAGTGGATCAGCTCGTACTCGCTCTCCGAGGCCTCGTCCGCTTCCGACGCGCTGAACGCGAAGGCGCGCGCGGTGCTCTCGCCCGACGGGAAGAGCTGGATCCTGAACGGCGAGAAGATGTGGCTCACCAACGGCGGCTTCGCGGACGTCTACATCACGTTCGCGAAAGTCGATGGCGAGCACTTCACCGCGTTCATCATCGACAAGGGCTCGCCGGGCGTGTCACTCGGTCCCGAGGAACGCAAGCTCGGCATCAAGGGCAGCTCGACCCGGCCTCTGATCCTTCAGGACGCGGTGATTCCCAAAGAGAATCTTCTTGGCGACATCGGCAAGGGCCACAAGATCGCCTTCAACATCCTCAACGTCGGTCGCTTCAAGCTCGGTGCGGGGACCGTGGGCGGGGCCAAGGTCGCGCTCAACACGGCCTGTGAATACGCGAAAGAGCGGAGCGCCTTCGGCAAGAAGATCTCCGACTTCGGTCTGATTCAGTCGAAGATAGGCGAAGCGGTGGCCCGGATCTTCGCGGCCGAGTCGATGGTCTATCGCACCGCGGGCATGATCGACGCGAATCTCGAGGGCGCTCACGACAATGCAACGGCCCTGAAGCGCATCGAAGAGTACGACGCCGAGTGTTCGATGGTGAAGGTGTTCTGCTCGGAAGTCCTCGACCATGTGGTCGATGAAGCGGTGCAGATCCTCGGCGGCGCTGGATACGTCGAGGATTATCCGGTCGAGCGCTACTACCGCGACGCGCGGATCAACCGGATCTTCGAAGGCACGAATGAGATCAACCGTCTGCTCGTGCCGGGTCGGATGATCAAGCGCGCCCTGACCGGCGCGTTGCCGATCTTCGACGCGGCCATGGCGCTGATGGACGAAGCGGTTCCCGCGGGTCGGCCCTCTGCCGGGGATTCAGGCTTCCTTGCCGCCGAAGCGCGTCTCGTGAAGGGGGCCAAGAAGATCTCCCTGATGCTGCTCGGCCTCTCCGCCCAGAAGTTCCAGGCGAAGCTACAGGATCAGCAGGAGGTGATGGGCTTCTGCGCCGACGTGGTGATGGAAGCGTACGCCCTCGAGAGCGCACTGCTTCGGACGCAGAAGAAGGCCGAACGCGACGGCGAAGCCGCGGCTGCGCCCTTCGTGGCGGCTCTGCAGGTCTTCGCGGAGGGGGCGGTGAGCCGTATCGAAGCGGCGGCCCGTCAGGCCCTGCCCACCATCGAAACCGGCGACATGCTCGCGACGTGCATGGAAGGCGTCGCGCGTTTCACCGACCGCGTGCCGGTCGCCACCATTCCGCTCCGCCGCTCCCTCGCCGTCCTTGCCCTGGAAAAAGACAACTACCCGCTATAAAAACTCAATCACCTTGCGCTCGATCAGACGGGCGAAGATGATCATGGCCTCGTCTTCGGGCATGGGGCAGATCTTCAGGATCGACTGAACGTCCCACTCGCCGTTGACCCGCGAGATCACAAAACCCTCGCGCGGGTCGAACTTCTCCTTGGTCAGTTCGCTGAAAGAGATTGCGAGTTTCGGAACCTTGTTTCTCGGGACGAGACGCAGCGAGCGAGTGCGCCCGCGTCCGTCGATCGACACCACGAGTCCCTTCTTCGCGTGCTGGTTCAGCGGGTCGAGTTTCAGGACCGCTTCGTAGCTCTTGAGGGCTTCGTCGAAGTCGCCGCCATCGGTGGCCTTCCGGGCATGGTCGAGCTCACGCTGGATCCGGACTACCGTCTCCACCGAATCCCGCGACACGCCGGGCTTCTCGATTTCGATGAGGCCGCGGCGGTGCATGTCGTAGAGCATGACCGTGGCGTCGAAAACCGTTCGGCGGATCGCGAAGGCCATCTCCGTGACTGTCTTGCCTTCGGAGCACAAGAGGAGGACCTCGTGGTCCACCGGATCCTGAGGCTGGCCGAGCACGGTGAACGTCGATTCGGTCGACGGAATCACTTCCCGCATCCTCTCCCATTCGTCGATCCTGCGGATGCCTTCCATGATGACGCTGGTGACATCGAGGTCGACGGGGAAGGGCGCCTCGTGCTGCATTTCGCCATCTTTGAACTCGAAATGCCCCTCCATCCAGTGGAAGAGATCGTAGATCGTCTCCTCCGCCTTGTGGGTGAGCATCCGGATGAGCTCTTCGTCGGAAAGCGGTCCGTCGCCCACGAGAAGGGCGCCGAGAGGGCGTCCTTCGGTCTCCTGCCTCAGGAGCGTGCGAAAGAGCTGCTCTTCCGTGACAAGCCGTTCGCGGACGAGAAACTGGCCGAGCGACTCACGCGGGTCGTTCGACCACGAGGAGTGGATCACACCGCCCGAGAAGGAGATCCGTTTCTCGACCGCGCCCCGTGTGATGTGAAGAGTTCCCGTCTTCCGACCCTGCGACACCCACTGAAGGATGTCCGCGAGCGCCATGGTTCCGAGTTCACCCTTAAGGCTCAACCGGCGCCTCCGTAAGACGGCTGGCCGCGACGTCCGAAATACAGATAGTCCCGCCAGGTGTCGGGAGCGAAGCGATTGGCGAAGATCAGCGCGAGGGCCCGGGGAAGGTCTGGACGCCGCGGTTTGCGCACGAGCTTCATGCCGCGCTCCTCGGGCAGGCGGTCCCCTTTCCGGCGATTGCAGTCGATGCAGCAGGTGACGATGTTCTCCCACGTCTTGAGCCCGCCCCGCGCTACGGGGACCACGTGGTCGAAGGTCAGGCGCTGGGCGTCGAACTCGCTGCCGCAGTACTGGCAGCGATGCTCATCGCGCGCGTAGACGTTGGCGCGAGAGAAAGGCACTTCGGAGAAAAGGCGTCGAAGACGCACGTGGCGGAGAAGGCGGAGCACCGAAGGCAGGGGAACGTGAGCCTTCACTCCGCGCACCAGGCGCTCGTAGTTGGCCACCACCTCGACCTTGCCCTGATAGAGCAGGGTCATGGCGCGCTGCCACGACACCACGCCGAGTGGCTCGTAGGTTGCGTTCAGAACCAGAGTCTGTTCCATGGTCTCTCAGAGTCCAACAGACAGAATATCTGACCAAAGCCTCGAATTGTGCATGGATGGCCGTTAAAACCGTGGGTCAGACCGCCCAGGTCTCTTTGTGGGCGGTCGCCTTGTCGACCCGGGACCAGACGATTTCGTGGCCGAGGCCCGGCCCGTTCGGCACGTCGATCGTTCCATTCGCGTCCACGACCACGCCGGGTTCGATCAGATCTTCTTCGAAGTAGCGGCGGCTTGCGGAGGTGTCGCCGGGAAGCGTGAAGCCCGGCAGGGTCTGGAGATGGACGTTGGCCAGGCGGCCGATGCCTGACTCGAGCATCCCGCCGCACCAGACCGGGATGCGGTGTTTCGCGGCCGTCGCCTGGATCTTCCGCGAATTGAGCAGGCCGCCCACGCGGCCCGCCTTGATGTTGATGATCCCGCACGCCCCGATCGAAATCGCGCTCTGTGCGGCGGCGTTGCTGGTGATCGACTCGTCCAGGCAGATCGGGGTGGCGATCTGCGGCTGAAGCTTCGAGTGTTCCACGATGTCATTCCAGGCGAGCGGCTGTTCGATCATCATCAGGTGGAAACCGTCGAAGGCGCGCAGTGTTTCCGCGTCCTCGAGCGCGTATGCGCTGTTCGCGTCCACCATCAGCCGGATCTTCGGGAACTCGTTTCGAATCGCGTGGACGAGGGCGAGGTCTTTCCCCGGCTTGACCTTGATTTTGATGCGTTGATACCCCGCCGCGACTTCGGTCGCGACCTTCGCCAGTAAAGCGGGGATGTCCTCCTGAAGGCCTATCGAGACGCCGGCCGAGATCTTCGCGCGACCATCGCCTCCGAGGGTTCGCCAGAGCGGCTCGCCCTTCGCACGGGCGAAGAGATCCCAGATGGCCATTTCGAGCGTCGCCTTCGCCATCTCGTGGCCTCGGATCCTCGCG
>CAYNHK010000270.1:0-5597 GCA_964396875.1 uncultured Acidobacteriota bacterium
GTGGACGGAGACCTCAAGATCGAACTGAACTGGCGCAAGCGCTACATCACGCTCGCGCCGATCGCCACGATCCTCGGCCTCGCGGTTGTCCTCGAAGATCCTCAGGACCTGCTCGGAGAGGGTCCCAACCCCGGCATCACCTGCGTTCTGGTGAAAACCTCGCTGCCAGGCGCCATGGTCGGCCGGCGTCACGACGCCATGGGGATCGCGTTTCCCAACGGACCCACGGAGGGCGAAAACGTGATCGTGCCCTCGAGCGCGATCATCGGCGGTCACGCGGGCGCGGGGCGCGGGTGGTCGATGCTGATGGAGGCGCTCTCCGCCGGTCGGGGTCTCTCCCTGCCCGCGCAATCGGCGGGCGGGATCAAGCGAATGGCACGCGTGGTGACGGCCTACGCCGAGGTGCGGCGTCAGTTCGGCATGCCCATCTCCCGATTTGAGGGCATCAAGGAGAAGATCTCGTCGATCCTCGTAAGCGCCTACTTGAGCGACGCCGCGCGGATCTTCGTGGCCGGGGCGGTGATGGAGGGCCAGCGTCCGTCCGTGATCTCAGCGATTTCGAAGTACGAGCAGACGGAGATGACGCGGCGCACGGTGATGAACGCGATGGACGTCCTCGGCGGCGCCGCCTTGTGCCGCGGGCCCAAGAATCCGCTGCTGATGGCGCTTGAAGGGTCGTCCATCCAGATCACGGTCGAAGGCGCCAACATCCTGACCCGTACCCTGATCATTTTCGGGCAGGGCATCCTGCGCGGCCATCCGCACGCCCTCAAGCACCTGAAGGCCATCGAACTGGGGAACCTGGTCGGAACCATCTCGACGGTCTGCCGGCACATCGGCTTCTCGCTCTGGACGCTGGTGCGTCTCGCCTTCGCCGAAGTCACGCGCGGTTTCCTCGCCGAGCCGTCGGCCTGGCGTGAGCCTTTCACCTCGCAGAAGCGGCGGCTGTCGTGGGCGGCCCTTCGTTTCGCGGCGCTCGCCGACCTGACGCTGCTCGTGAATGGCCCGGCGCTCAAACGAAAGGGGCATGCGAACGGGCGCCTCGCCGACATTCTGTCCTCTATCTTCTTCGGCATCTGCGCGGTGCGCCGGGCAGGTCATGAGGGGCGACCCGAAACGGATCCCCTTGTCCGCGTTTCGGTAGAAACCTGTCTGGCGCGGATCGACGAGGCGTACCTGGCCCTGCTGCGCGAGTTCGACGCACCGCCCCTCGGGCTGCTGCTGCGCGGGCCGGCGCTCTGGTGGGCGCGGCTCAATCCCCTCACCCGCGGTCCTCGCGACGCCGATCTCGATGCTGTCGTGCAGGCCAGCTCGCAGCCGGGTTCCTACCGCGACACCCTCACCTCCGGCATCTCCCTCGGCTCGCCGCACGACCCCCTCACGAAGCTCGATGAGGCCCTGCGGGCCGTGACGATCGCCGGCCCCGTCGAAAAGCGGATCGCCGCGGCGCGGCGCGACGGACGATTCGACGAGGACACGCTCGCCGAACATCCCGACTCGGACATCAGTGAAGCCTTCCGGACTCTTGTGGTCACGAGTGACGAGGCGGGGGCGGTCGCGACTGCGCGGAGGCTCGCCCGCGAAGTGATCGAGGTCGACGATTTCGAAACCGGGACGCTGTTCCAGACGATGCAGGACGCGCAGTGGCGCGCGAGTCAGCCGACGCCTTGACCTCGGCCACCTTGTGGGGCGCGGGCCTCGCTCTCGTCCTCTTCGCGACCCTCGAGGTCTTCCTCCGCCTGACGAGATTCCGGCGTCGTTTCCCGACGTTGCGCGAGTGGGAGGGCCCCGAGCCCGTGGCGTGGCCCCGGCTGAGCGTGATCGTGCCGAGTCGAAACGAAGGGGGACATGTGGAGAAGGCCACGCGCTCCCTTCTCGCGCAGGACTATCCAAACCTCGAGATCGTGGCCATCGACGACCGCTCCGAGGACGCAACGGGGGCGATTCTGGATGGCCTGGCCGCCCTCGACCCGCGCCTCACCGTCGTCCACGTGAAGGATCTCCCCACGGGCTGGCTCGGCAAGAATCACGCGATGAGACAGGGAGCCGCGGCGGCGAGCGGCGAGTGGCTTCTCTTCACCGATGGCGACGTGATCTTTGATCCAGGCGCCCTGCGCAAGTCCGTGGCCTTCACCTCTCACCACGGCCTGGGTCACTTCGTGGCCCTGCCGCACTTCGTGGCCGAGGGCTTTCTCGAGCGCTCTTTCGTCGCGACCTTCGTCCTGCACTTTGCGACCGCGGTGGACATCTCCCGTCTTCACCTGGCCCGCTCGTTCGCCTTCATCGGCGTAGGCGCTTTTGGCCTCGTCCGCCGCTCGGCCTATGACGCCATCTCGGGCCATGACCGCCTCGCGTTCGAAGTCGCGGACGACGTGAAGCTCGGCCTGCTTCTCAGACGCTCCGGCGTCGCGCAGGGCTGCCTCGATTCGGACGGCCTCGTGCGCGTACGCTGGCAGCAGGGCTTTCTGGCCACGCTTCGGGGCCTCGAGAAGAACGCCTTCTCGGCGTTTGAATGGAACGCGCCTCTGGCGCTTGCCGCCCTCCCCCTGTTCTTCGCGCAGAATCTCCTGCCCTGGGCCCCCTTCATTCTTGAGTCCCCTCCGGTGCTCAAGGTGCTGGGCGCTTCCACTCTCGCCCTGCGCGCGATCATGGTCGGCGCGGCGGCGCGGCGCACGGCGGGCGGCTCGGGGCTTGAAGCCCTCGCCATGCCGCTCACCACGTTTCTGTTCCCCTGCGTCATCGCGTGGTCGGTCATCCTCACCCTGGGCCAGGGCGGCATCAGATGGAGGGGGACTTTCTATCCCCTGCGCGAGTTGCGTCAACGTTGCGTGAGGGTCCTCTCATTCAAGGCCGAACACGGCGTCGGCTGGACCCCGCCCACGCGGCCCCGCCGCTGACTCCACCCCGCGCGCTACGCCGGCGGACCGAGCGTGAACCAGAACGTACTCCCCTGCCCCGTTCCCGCTGACTCGACCCAGATCCGGCCGGAGTGAAGTTCGACGATCCTCTTCACCAGGGCAAGCCCCACGCCGGTCCCCTCCGCCTGAGGATCGAGCTTGTCGAAGAGTCCGAAGACGCGTTCCTGGAAACGCGGTTCGATCCCGATGCCATTGTCGCGAACGAAGAACCGCTGCTCACCCTCGAAAACGCGCACCCCAATCTCGATGCGAGGCTCCTTCTGTCCGCCCATGAACTTGGCCGCATTGTCGACGAGGTTCTGAATGACCTCGATCAGGCGGTCCCGATCTCCGTGGACGACCGGCAGGTCCGGCGCTATGAAGACGTTCACAGCGCGCGCGTTCAGCCGACCATGGATCCGGTCGAGAGCTTCCTGGACGATCTGGTGGAAAGGCGTCGACTCGCGAGGCGAAAGCACATGCCCTGTTCGCGACAGCTCGAGCAGGTCCTTGAGCAACCGGTCCATCCGAACCGTGGCCTGGCGAATGCGATTGACGTCGGAGCGGAGAGCGCCGAGGTCAGAGCGCGAAGCCGCGTCCTCGACGTGCCTCAAGAATCCGAGGATCGTTATCAGCGGACCGCGCAGGTCGTGGGAGACCGTGTAGGTGAAGCGTTCGAGTTCGGCGTTCTTGGCCTCAAGGTCGCGGATCAACGTTTCCCGCTCGGCCGCCGCCCGGTCCCGCTCGGTCACGTCGCGTGCGATCACGAGCCGTGGCATCGCGGCGGGCGCCGAGGCGCTTCCCGGCAGCGTCATCCCGACCGCGTCGAGGCGGACTCGCGTCCCATCCGTTCGCACACAGACGAGCTGCCGGGCGGCTGCTTCCGAGCCCAGGCTCGCGAGGACCCGCAAGACTTCGTCTTTCTGTTCGGGAGCCACGAAGTCCAGAGCCATTCGCCCCACCATCTCCTCCGCATCGGCGTAGCCAAGGATCCGCGCGGTGGCCGGATTGGCGAAGGTGATGCGCCCCCCCGTGTGGACGAAGATCGCGTCGGGCGCCATCCGCACGAGGCCCGCGTAACGCGCTTCGCTCGCGAAGAGCGCCTCCATGAGCCTCTGACGCCGGTGCAGGGTGACCAGAAGCCGGGCGCCCAGGCAGAGGATCGATGCGGATACGGCGATGACCGAGAGCGTCGGCTCATGGCGCACCATCGGCAGGGCGAGCGTGACCGTGATCAGGGGCAAAACGGCCGGGGCCCAGCTCACGATCGCGGGAGAATCCGTCTCCGGAGACGGTTCAAGTTCCTTCCACACCGCCGCGAGCAACGAACCCAGGGTGAGGGCGAGGGTGAAGAGCAGGTCATGCCAGCTGCCCGTCCGCAGCGCCTCCAGGGAGTTCGCGAAATTGTAGAGGCTCGATCCGAACGCGTACACAATGAGATAAGGGATCAGCCAGCGATACAGGGCGCGCCGCTCCCCGTTGCGGCACAGGGCCGCGCGCGCCATGAAGGCCGCGACCAGGAACCAGTTCTCGACGTCCGAGAAACCGAAGAAGCCCCAAAGGCTCAAACCGGTGAGGTTTTGCCATTCTCCGGGAACGAGAAAGAGATAGGCATAAAGGAGCGGGAAGACAATCCCGACCTCAATAAAGTCAAGGGTCTGCTGCCAGTCCGGGCCGGTCTCGGTCCGCCTTCCCCGGGTCCCACGCGCTTCCTCGACGATGAGGAGGGCCATGAGGAGCGGCGCGCCATACAGGCGAAACAGGAAGTGGGTCCATGAGGGCTGAGAGACCTCCCGCCCGAGCCATTCCTGATACGCGAAGCTCGCCTGAGCCACGGACCAGATAACGAAGGCGGCGGCCACGAGCGACCAGAAGCGCCGTGAGAGGCCGCCACCCCGGCGGGACGCATCGCCCGCGAGGAGCGCCGCGACGATCGCCGCGGCGATCTGGAACAGATTCGACGCCACGGCCCCGAGAGGACTCGCGCCCAGGACAAGCGCCATGAACCCATGCCCGCCCAGGATAAGGAGAGCGGCGATCAGCAGCAGTCGCGCGCGTGGGGAGGCTACGGCTTCGAGGAACAAGGGCGGAGTGTAGCCCATCGTTAAAGGGGTGGACATGCAGACGGTGGTGCTATGGTCGCGCGCCATGACCCAGGCGCTCCAGGACACTTACGGCCCCGACGGAAAGTGCTTCGGTTGCGGCCCCACGAATGCGAAGGGCCTTCGGATCAAGAGCTACCCCGAGGGAGATCTCATCGTCGCGACGTTCTTGCCCGAGCCGCACCACGAGGCCTGGGACGGCGTGGTGAATGGCGGGATCATCGGCTGTCTCTTCGACTGCCACAGCAACTGGGCGGCCGCGTATCACCTGATGAGGAAGGCCGGAGCCGCCGATCTCCCGCCCACCGTGACCGCGGACTTCCACGTAAAACTGAGGAAGCCGACACCCTCTTTGGGCCCGCTCGTGATCAAGTCGAAGATCGTCGAATCAAGCGACGATCGCGCGACCGTGGAATCCACGATCGAAGCGGACGGGGTGGTCACCTCCACCTGCCGCGGCACCTTCGTGGCGGTGAAGCCCGGCCACCCCGCCTATCACCGCTGGTAACCGCGACTATTTCAGTTTGCGGCCGAAATACTCCGAGGTTCGTTCGAACGCCCGGATCCAGTTGCGGTGGAGAAGGAAGCCGTGGACTTC
>CAYNHK010000271.1:0-5584 GCA_964396875.1 uncultured Acidobacteriota bacterium
CGACGAAGACAAGGAAATCAAGAACGGCGCGCAGCTCATCGTGCGCGAGTCGCAGCTCGCCCAGTTCGTCTACCTGGGCCAATACGGCGACACCTTCTTCCCCGGCAAACACTCCCTCGTCACCGACAACATCCCGGTGTTGTCGCGGCTCAAGGGTTGGAAGTACGGCTTCGAGTCGCCGTTCAAGGCCGATGTCTATTTCGTCAACACCCGCCTTTTCACGGGCAACAAGTGGGGGACCGCCAATCCCATCATGATGCGCGACCCCGACTTCGGGATCGTGCGCGTGCGCGCCTACGGAACGTACGACTTCCGTGTGGTGGATCCGAAGATCTTCCTCAAGGAAGTGGCGGGTACGGACCACAATTTCCGGCTCGACGAGTTTGCGGACACCATGCGCTCGCGCCTGGTGTCGATGTTCTCGGACGCCCTGGGCACGGCCAAGATCCCCGTGGTGGGCCTGGTCGGTCGGTACGGCGAGTTGGGCGACGCTCTCCTCAACGTCATCAACCCGACGATCAGCCAGAAGTACGGTCTCGAACTCGGCTCCTTCATCATCGAGAACGTCTCGGTGCCTCCCGAAGTCGAACAGGCGATCGACAAGCGTGCGGCGATGTCGACGCTTGGAAATCTCAACGACTACGTCAAGTATCAGATGGGTCAGTCGGTGGTCCAGCCCGGCGGCGCCAGCGGTGGCGCGGGTGGTCCGATGGAGATGGCGATGGGCTTCGCCATGGCCCAGCAGATGATGCAGGGTATGGCGGCTCCCGGGTCGGGTCCTGCGGCAGGAGCTTTCCCCGTGGGCGGCGCGGCCCCCGCGGCCGCGGGTCCTGCCCTGCCGGAGGTTTTCGGCCCGGCGGATGCAGCGAGGATCCTTGGTGTCTCGGAAGCCGACGTGCTCGCCACCATCCAGGCCGGCGATCTCAAGGCGAAGAAGATCGGTTCGCAGTTCCGCATCACCCGAGCGTCCCTTGACGAGTTTCTGAAGTCGTAGTCGTCCGCCAAGAGCCGTGGCGGAAGTAACCGCGAGTTCGAAGTACGCCTGCCCGGCGTGTGGGGCCGAGGCGACGTGGAGCCCCGCCAAACACGCCCTGATCTGCGGTTTCTGCGGGACCGAGTCCGCGTCGGAGCTGAAGGTCGAAGGCGAGATCATCGAGCACGATCTCAAGCAGACCCTCGCCTCCTTGAAGGGCCGCGAGACCGGCCTGGCTCGCGAGGCCATCGAGGTGAAGTGCCAGAGCTGCCAGGCCATCTCCTCGTTCGAGGCGCACCGCGTGGCCCAGAACTGCGAGTTCTGCGGCTCCGCCTCGCTCGTGCCGTACAAGGATGTCAACGAACTCATCCGGCCCGAGAGCCTTCTTCCCATGAAGATCTCCGAGTCGCGGGTGCGCGACGACATTCGGAAGTGGTACGGCTCGCGCTGGTTCGCCCCGAACGCGCTCGGACAGAAGGCGATGACCGACACGCTTCGTGGGCTCTATGTGCCGTACTGGACGTTCGACGCGAAGGTCCATGCGGTGTGGACGGCGGAATCGGGCACCTACTACTACACCACCGAGACCTACCGGGAGAACGGCCAGACCCGCACCCGCCAGGTTCGCCACACGCGCTGGAGCCCGGCTTCGGGCGAGCTCGACCATTTCTTCGACGACGAACTCATCTGCGGTTCGAAGGGCGTCCACCCCAAGCTGCTTCGGGAGGTCGAGCCGTTTCCCACCCGCGACGCCGTGCCTTACGACTCGGGATACCTCGCGGGGTTCGTGGTCGAGAGATATCAGATCGACCTCGGCACGGCCTCCCAGACCTCCCGTGCGGTGATGGAGCGGAAGATCGAGGCGCTGTGCGCCCAGCAGGTCCCAGGCGACACTCATCGCAATCTGCAGACCCAGCAGCAGTATTCAGCCCAGACCTTCAAACACGTCCTCGCCCCGCTGTGGCTACTGACCTACACGTTTCGCGGTAAACCGTTCCAGGTGATCGTGAACGGCTTCACCGGCAAGATCGCGGGTGAACATCCGCTCTCGTGGGTCAAGATCTTCTTCGCCGGCCTCGCCGTGATCATCGTGGCGATTGTGATGATCGCGGTCCTTGGCTCAGAGTGACCGTCATTCCTCTCCGCCGGTGAACCGGGAGGTCTTCACGCGATCCGCCATCGACGGACGTTTCTGGGCGGCTATGAAGGCTGCGGCGGCAGCCTGAACGGTCATACGCTGGGCTGCGAGCACGGGGCCCCCTTCGATCAGCAGACGCGGGATGTTCGCCTCGGGACGTTCAAAGACCTTGTCCTTCACCGTGAACGCGATCAGCGCGACCGTGCCTGGGCCGAAGGAGAGTTTCGCATCGAAGAGCTTCTGCTTCAGGAGCAGCGTGTTCAGGCGGGCTGCGGAGACTTTGGTATGCAGGGCGAACAGCGTTGCCCACGCGATCTGGCGCGCCTCCTCTTCCGGGAACGATACCGGCACGAAACGCGGACGCGCTTCGAGGCCGACCCTATCCGGTGTCCAGACCCACGGACGCGCGTGAAAGGCGCCGGCGAGGTTGGCGAAGGCCTGATCGCCGGCCTGCGTGGTGAGCAGTCGAAAGGCCGGAACCAGCACGTGTGGTCCCTGCGGCGAGAAGCCCTTGGGCACGCCCTGCGGGAACAGCGCCGCCGCGTAGGCTTCAAGCGTTCGGATCACGGGCGCACCCGCGAGGCCGATCTCGAACGGGAAACGCCAGAAGGGAAGCATGACCGTCTCCCGCGAGGTCGTGGTTCCCTCCTCGCGTTCGTAGTTGGCGAGAGTCAGCCCCTTGGCGGTGGGCGCTATTCCCGCGTGACAGTTCTCGCAGACTGAAACGATCGCAGCGTCGGCCAGCTTTGGATCCATTCCGCAGTTCGGGCAGCGGGAGGGCGCCACGAACACGTGGCGGAAGGATGATCCCGCGGTACCGAGGGGATCGGCATCTTTTCCGAGCGTGAACTTGTTGCGCTCCTCGTCGCTCAGATAGCCCGCGATCGTTCCGAAGCCCGCGTCAAAGAGCAGCGTTTCATCGCCGCGGTCGAGCATGGCCCGGACCAGGAAGTAGGGGCGATATACCGTGGCTTCGAAAGTCACGACGACCTGTCCCTGTTTGGCGACCGATTCAAAACCCGCTTCGAGATTCTGGCCGCGCCATTTTTCGAGTTCGCGACGGGAGGCGTCGGCCGGGAGCCGAGGCAGGAAGCGGCCCAGCTTCGCGACGTCGGCGCTCAGGAGAGGCCTGAAAACGCTCCGGCCGAGGCGCAGGCCGGCGTCGCGCAGGTTGAAGCGCGCCGGATCGTAGGCGGCAGACGTCTGCTCCGCGAGATAGGCGCGGAGCCGCGTGATCTTGGGCCCATCACCATGGCGGCCGAGGGTCGCCTGGACCACCTTGCCCGAGGTCTGGCGATAGGGAACGTGGATGAGCCGGCTGTCGATGATCCGGGCGCTCGCCCGGAGTTTGCTTTCGAACCGTTTCAACAGCGAGTTGACGAGGATGTCCGGCGGGGGATTTCCCTCCTGGTCGCTGTGCTTCGCGACGAGGGCGGCGCGATGCGCGTCAACCCGGTAGCGCAGGAGTGTCTCCAGGATCGCCGCGGGCTCGGTGATCTGGGCCGGCTCGACGAAGACTTCCTCGCGCTCAGGCGCTCCGATGATGAGCAGGGAACGGCAATGCTCGCAGGTGTGGCTCACGGTTGCGTCGGTGGCGATGAACGGTCCACCGCAGTGCGGGCATAAGAGCTGGACCTCGAACTCGCGCGCGGGCGTCGCGGGCAGGGCAGTTGGAGGAGGGGTTTGCTTCGAGCCGGTACGAGACGGACTGGGCTCTCGCAATGACGTATCGGGGCGGTTGGCTGATCGTGGCGGGAAGTGGACGGGGGGTTACGGCCGCGCCTTGTAGCGGTCGTAGAGACGCTGGTGCTTGTTGTCGAGCGAGGTCTCCTTGCCGTCGATGATCACGGTCGTGATGTTCGTGCGGTGGTCGAGAATGTCGCCGTTCGTCATGATCAGGGTCGCGGCTTTCCCGGGCTCGATCGAACCGAGCGTTGCGGCCACGCCGAGAATCTCCGCGGGGGAGAGGGTGATCGCGCGGATCGCGGCGTCCCGGGGCAGGCCATAAGCGTGCGCCATCGCGGCTTCGAGCGGCAGGTTGCGGGAGTTCGACGCGTCGTCGGTGACGATGGCGAAGCGGACGCCGGCTTTGTGGAGGGTCGCGGCGTTCGCGTAGGCCGCGTCGTAAGGATCCGCCTCACGAGTCGGCAGCTGATCGACGCCGATCAGAACCGCGACGTCGTTCTTCTTGAGTTCATCGACGCAGCGCCAGGCTTCGGCGGCCCCCGCGATGATGAGCTTGAGCTTGCTGTCGTTCGCGAACTTGATCGCGCCCTTGATGTCGGCTTCCGCGTTCGCGCGCATCACCACGGGTATCTTTCCCGAGGCGGCGAGCGCCAGCGCCTCCATGGGCAGGTCGACTTTCATGGCCGCGCCTGACGCCACACCCTCGCCATAAGCGCGAGCCTCCTCGAAGAGCCCCTTGAGCCGCTGGAGATCCTTCTCCTGGTTCCTCTTCCGTTCGGAAATGCGCTGCTCGAAGCTCTTCGGCTCGAGGTTCGGGATCCCTTGGGAGAAGTCGATCACCGGAGCGCCGCTCGGATAGCGCATGTGCATCGCGATCGGGCCCTTGATGGTGAGAGCGTTGGGTGTGTCGCCGACCGTGCGGATCACGGCACTCTGGCCTGCGATCAGGCTCGCGCCGCCCATGGCGCTTCCCGGAGCGGTGAGCGCGGTGGTGATGCCGAAGGCGCGCGCCACGGGAAGAAGTTCGCTGTCGGGGTGGAGAGCCACCCAGGTCTTCGCGTGCGGATTGATGTCGCCGGTTTCGTTCATGTCCACGGTGCCGGCAGCACCCTGCGTGACTTCCGCGAGGCCGAGGTAGGTGAGCCCGTCGAACAGGCCGGGATAGACGGTCTTCCCGCGCCCGTCGATGGTGCGGGCCCCCGCGGGGGCGGTGAGGCTGCTGCCGACCGACGAGATCCTGCCGTCCTGGATCACGATGGAGGCGTTCTCCAGGATTCCGCCGGAGACGGTGACGACACGCGCGCCGGTAATCACGATGGGGGCGTCGGCCGCCGGGGCTGTGACGGACACGCCGAGGGCGAAGACCGCGAGGAGAACGACGGAGTTAGATCGGGGGTTTCTCATTGCACACCTCCAAGCGTCGCCGCGACCCCTTTGCGGGCGGCCAGGTCCTTGCTGCGGTCGAACATCACCTTGCCGTCGACCAGCGTCATTTCGACTCGCGTGTCGGCCGCGAAGGGGTGAGCGCGGAAGACCGCGAGATCCGCGTCCTTGCCCACCTCGATCGAGCCCACCCACTTGTCGATTCCAAGCTGCTTCGCGGGATTGATCGTGACCATCTTGAAGGCTTCGTCTTCGGAGACACCGCCGTAGCGCACCGCCTTCGCTGCCTCCCAGTACAGCCGACGCGCCAGCTCGTCCGAGTCGGAATTGAGCGAGACGAGAACACCGCGGCTCGCCATGATGGCGGCGTTGTAGGGGATGGCGTCGTAGGCCTCCATCTTGTA